>ONFJ01000048.1 GCA_900317085.1 uncultured Eubacteriales bacterium
TTAGCACTCTTTTCTTCGGAGTGCTAAAACTATTATAGAGCTTTCCGCACAAAATACAACCCCTAATTTTGAGTACTTCTTTAAAAAGTTTGGCGATTTACTCTTTAACGAGTAAAATGATATTGATAAGACTTCGCGGAGGCTTTCGATATCGGTTCCGTTTTTCCGTCCGTTTTTGCTTGCCAAGCCATACCACCGCGCGCTTTTAAAACATTGCGTCGCTCCCCCCTGCACAAAAACGTTCCGAAAAAACTCCCCTCGCCTCATGTTTATACAAGGTAGGAAAGCCTCCGCTCAGGTTCGTCCAGATCCTTTTGAAAGGAGAACAGAAATGAAACTTACCTCCAAGTATGCCAAAGACGTCGATGCGATGCCGCTGGCGGAGTACCCGCGACCGCAGATGAAGCGCGACAGCTACCGGTGTCTCAACGGCACGTGGCAGTATGCCATCCTGCCGGAGTTCTCAAAGTTCACGGATTACCAGGGCGCCATCCTCGTCCCCTTCTCTCCGGAGACCCAGCTGTCCGGCGTGGAGAAGACCGTCACGCCGAACGACGTTCTGTACTATAAGAAAGAGTTCTGTGTCGAGAACTCGTTTTTCAAAGATGTCACCCTCCTGCACTTCACGGCTGTCGACTACTACTGTGAAGTGTGTCTCAACGACGTCGCCCTCGGTTCCCACAAGGGTGGCTTCCTCCCCTTCACCTTCGATGTGTCGGAGGTGCTCCACGAGGGGAAGAACGTCCTGACTCTCAAAGTGATCGATCCGACGGACACGTCGTACATCGC
This sequence comes from uncultured Eubacteriales bacterium, assembly GCA_900317085.1. GTDB lineage: Bacteria > Bacillota > Clostridia > Oscillospirales > Acutalibacteraceae > RUG420. Next base: position 790 of record ONFJ01000048.1, read on the forward strand.
CCGGGGGAAACAGGTCTCGAAGCCCGGAAACATCTGGTACCCGGGGCAGTCCGGCATCTGGGGCACCGTGTGGCTCGAGAGCATGACGAAGGGGTACGTGAAGGACCTGCACATCGTCCCGGATATCGACCTTCAAAAGGTGGACATCACTGTCACGTCCGACTCCCCCACCGTTTCCGTCGAAGTGCTGGAAAATGGCAGAGTCATCGAGTCGGCAAAGGGCAAGACCGGCACTCCCCTGTCCATCCCGATGAAAGGCGCGAAGCTCTGGTCTCCGGAGGAGCCGAACCTCTATGACCTGCGCATTACCGCCGTGAACTCGAACGGGCTCATCGCCGATACCGTCACCTCGTACTTCGGCATGCGGAAGTTCTCCGTCGGCAAGGACAAGGACGGCATCTCACGGCTCTGGCTCAATAACAAGCCCTACTTCCACAACGGCGTTCTCGACCAGGGCTACTACCCCGACGGCCTGCTCACGCCGCCCACGGACAAAGCGATGGCGGACGACATCAAGCTGCTCAAAGACATGGGCTTCACGATGGTGCGCAAGCACATCAAGATCGAGCCTCTGCGCTGGTACTATTACTGCGACAAGATGGGCATCCTCGTCTGGCAGGACATGGTCAACGGCGGCGGCAAGTACAACCCGCTGATGATCGCGGTCCTCCCCTTCCTGAATGTCATGTTCAAAGACAACACGAAGACGGCCTACAAGCTCTTCAGCCGGTCGGACGCCGCCGGAAGGGCCGAGTTCGAGAAAGAGACCTTCGAGACCATCGACCTTCTGAAGAACGTTGTCTCGATCGCCATGTGGGTCCCCTTCAACGAGGGCTGGGGCCAGTTCGACTCCGACCGCATCTCGGAACTCATCGCGCAGAAAGACCCGACCCGGACCATCGACCGCACCAGCGGCTGGCACGACCAGAAGAGCGGCGACTTCGTCTCGAAGCATATCTACTTCACGCCCATCTGGGTCCCGAAGGACGAGCGCTGCTACCTGCTCTCCGAGTTCGGCGGCTTCTCCCGTCCCATCCAGGGCCATATGCTGAGCGACGCCATCCCCTTCGGATACCGCATGTATTTCACGAAGTGGCGCCTGCAGCGGGCCTATAAGAAGACCTACGAGAAGCGGATCATCGCGAACATCCCCCGCGGTCTCTCCGCCTGCGTCTTCACCCAGCTCTCCGACGTCGAGGGCGAGATCAACGGTCTCATCACCTACGACCGCCGCGTCGACAAGATGGACCGGGACTTCGTCAAAGCCGTCAACGAACGGGCAAAGTACTGATCGTTGCTTAACGTCCGGCTCGAGGGTCCGTCACTGGATTCGGGGTCCCTCGCAGAGGGGGTTCGGTTGGCGAATTCAGGGGCGGAGCCCTCGAGACGAACCGAAACAAAAAGAAAAAGTCTTCTGCGTTCGCAGAAGACTTTTTCTTTTTGTTTTACAGCGTCGGCTTGTCGGCGATCCGGCCGAACATGACGCGGAGGTTCCCGTTGCGGCAGCGCAGCGCGTCCATGAACTCCTTCGTCTGCTTCTCATCCTTCAGGATGACGTCGTACCAGAGTTCATAGAGCGTGCCCATGTTTGTGGTCTTCACCCGGGACAGTTCCCACTCCTTCGTGTACTTCTCCATGAGGTCATCGAAGAGTTCATAGTAGTCGAGGTCTTCCGGGATCGTGATCCGCAGCTGACGCATTTTCGCCGATTTATCGCCAAAGCCGATCAGGGTCAGGACGATGACCGAAACGGCCATGATGGCAAAGAAGATGACGGCAAGCAGCAGCTGGTCCATGCCGCAGGCAAGGCCGACCGCCATGGCGACGAAGATGCCGGCGATCTCCCGGGCCGTGCCGGGCATACTGCGGAACCGGACGAGTGCGAACGCTCCCGCGACCGCCACACCGGCGCCGATGTTGCCGTTGACCAGCATGATGACCAGCGCGATGGCCGGCGGCATGATGGCGAGCGTGATGGCCATGGATGCCGTGTGTTTCGTTTTGAACTGGAAGATCAGTGCCGTCCCGATGCCCAGCGCCAGAGCAGCGCCGATGCAGGCCAGGAAGGTCGTGATCGGCATATTGAACAGCTTGTCGGAATAGGTGATGCTATCCAGCATTGGTAACTGCCTCCTGTGTTTCGTGTCGTTCTCTCATCATCTGCTCGTAGCAGCGTCCGTACTTCGAGATAGGCGATGAGTAAATGTGCTGCCGGCTCAGGATGTCCGTGAGCCACAGCGGAGCCGCACCGGGGATCTTGATTTCCATGATGCAGCAGTCCTCATCGAAGAGGTAGCGGCCGTCGTCGCCGTAAATGAGGTCCATGCGGTCCGTCCGGTAGCGGATGTTCCAGTCGAAGGTGATCCGCAGGTCCGGGTCGTTCTTTGCCCGGAACGCCAGACGGTCATAGGCGAGGAACATGCCGGGACGGAGCCCTTTGTAGCTGTGGATGAACCAGTCGATCTCGTTCATGATCTGCCGGTTCTTCACCTCCGGCGCGGGACCGCCGTTCAGGTAGTCGACCGCCTCGGCCTCCGGGGCCCTCACCCGCCGTTTGTAGACGACGCCGTCATATTTCTTTTTGATCTCCAGAAAGACCTTCCCGTCCTCCTCCGGTACGCCGTAACTGCGCAGCCGGAACTTTTCCTTGTAGACCGGCTTTTCCAGCGAGCGGCTGATGAGGAGGTAGTCGGGCGTGTCGTAATAGACATTGCAGATGGTGCTCTTCGGGTAGTCGTCCGGCTCGAGCCAGTTCCGCAGCGCGACCCGCAGGCGTTCATACTGCTCTCTGGTCAGCAGGTACTTTTTCTCGACCCGCCGAAACGATAACTGAGTTGCTTTCATCGTACTCTCCAACCTTTCCTGAGTTTGTTCAGGAGTTGATCTCGTCGAGTTTGTTGATGACCTGTTTCGCGATGTACTTATGGCCCTTCGCACTGGGGTGGACACCCATCAGGATGAAGCTCGTATCGCTGAGCCATTCGAACACGGTCGTGCCCTTCGGGTAGACGACCTCCGCGTCCGGTGCGTCGACATAGTAGACGTTGCCGTACTTCTTCGAAACGGTCCTGTAATAGCTGTTGAAGGACATCAGGACCTCATCGACCACGTCGAAGAGGAACGAGCGGTCGGTGCCCGGGATGACCCGGATGCCCTGGACGGCTTTGTGGTATCCGACCACGAGGATGTCCGCGTTCTCCGGGGCGATCTGCACGAGTTCCTTCATCACGATCCGGATGTTCCGGCGGAGCTCCGCGACTTCCTGCGCGAACACCGTCAGGAAGTTGTCGACGATGATGGGGTCGTTCTTCAGGTTCCCGAAGGCGAAGACCAGATAATTCAGGACATCCTGCAGACCGTCGATCGACTGGAGTGCATCGAGGTCGATGATGCCGGTCGCGTAGGCCGCGTTGATGAGACAGGCCGTAATGTCATTGAGCCCGCACTGGAACGTGACGAGGTCGGAATCGGACAGCCATTTGACGATGTCAGGACCCATCGCACGCAGGCGGATCGTCCGTTCGGGTTTTCTCATGCCGTACCAGTCGTTGACGCGGTCATAGGGGTTCTTGTAACCGAGTCCCCGTTCGAAGAGGATCCGGTAGTCACAGACCCGGCTTCCGGAGCTGGCGGCGGGCTGTACTTTCGTGTGGTTCGACGCTTCCAGTACATCGCCCACAAGGTCGGTGTAGGAACCCTGGACACGGACGCCGACGCTGAAGGGGTCGGAGCTCGCCTCCTGGGAGACGAGGCCGTATCCAAAGGGGATGCTGTCCCCGAGGTAAGTGTATTTTTTGTATTTCAGGTTTTTGTGCTCGTTCGAAGTGGCTGCGAATGCAGAGATGCTCAGTGTACTGAGTACCATCAGTACGACAAGGGCGATGGACGTGAGTGTTTTTAACGTACGTTTCATTTCGAATGCCTCCCGTTCAATACTGTTTACACAAAATCAGGTGTGGTCGGACAGCCAGAGCGTGCGCTTCGTGCACCACTCTTTCAGGTTGGCGACATAGTCGTCCCACGTGGTCGTGATGCGATAATTCAATTTGTACTTCCCGGTGCCGATGGCGCGCATCGTGTTGGGGGCCACAACGTAGTCGGCGCACAGGTTGTTGGTCAGCCAGCGCTCGTTGTTCATGAGCGCGGAGTCCCGGAGAAGGGCCTGCTGGCGGCTGACGTTCGCGGCCGCGTCTTTGAAGTCCGCTTCATGGGCTTTGTAGAACTTCGCGACATGGTCGCGGAAACTCTGATGTTTGTGCAGTTCCTGCAGAAGACTGATCGGCTGGTCCGAGAGGTCGGCGCCGATGTGGTCGACATACCAGCCCTCCGCGTTGATCTGCATCGGTTCGGACACGCCGACAAAAAACTTGTGGAGCGTGCGCCCGAAGGCGATGTCATAGTCCCAGGCGGGTCCGGCGATGAGTTTGTCGTTCTTCGAAAGCCCGTCCCGGTGCATGAGCAGGCTGCCCGCGTAGCAGTCATAGGTCTTGGAGACCTCATACATGAGGTACATTGCCGCCCAGGTATCGAGGTCGAAGTACTGCTGGTACGCTTCCGAGTCGTAGTCTTCGACAGCGGCCCAGGCCTTCAGGAAGTGCTTCTCGATCTGCTTGTTCGTGAGGCCGGCGGCTTTGGCTCCGTCGCCCACGTCCTTGATGCAGATCCGGTTGTTGTACCCGCTGCCGAGGACCGTGACGCCGGGGATGGTGCCGATCTCGAACATGCCGGGCAGTTTGAAGGAGTCCGTGTCGATGTAGTTGTCGTTCTCCAGCTGGTAGCCGTTGTCCGGCGTATCATAGTCGTTCTTCGGAGTCACCAGGTAGTTGCCGAGGTAGGTGCCGTTCATCCAGACATCCATGAAACGGGACTCCATGCCGATGCCGAGTTTACAGGCAAGGTCCATGGCGACCTTGTTTCTAAGAAGCGACGCGTCGAGGTGGTTCGCGACCAGCGACCACTTCTTCGACTTGACCCCTTTGATCATCTTGACGCCGTCTTTCCCGTCATAGGTGGCGTCGTCATAGAACGTGATGTTATAGGGCTTCTTCGGGAAGACCCAGGTGGAGTTCCCCCGGCCCTTGATGCTCATATATTTCGTTTTCCCGTCGAACATGGCCTTGCCGTAGCAGGACGTTTCATGGTCGGGGTCGTCGTTCATAGCTTTGATGGTGCCCTTCTTCTCGTCGACCGTCAGGAACAGCGCACCGACCTCTCTGGACCCGCGGCAGGTCTCGATGGTCAGGACCGCGCCGGTGTTCGTCGTGTAGGTGACTTTCTTTCCGACGGGGGCGATGGGCGCTTTGCCGCTTTGGTAGGTCTTACCGCCCTTCGAAAGGGTCAGGTCCGGGTCGTTCCAGGAGAAGCACATGCCGGTGGGGTCCACATTGCCCGGAAAATACACGGCGCCGTTGAGGTCATTGTAATGGAACTTGACTTTCGTCTTCGTCTGCAGTCCGGCTTTTTTGTCTGCCGGGACATACAGCTTGAGGTCCGCTCCCACATAGGCGGTGTCCAGCGCGCCCAGCACATCGGTGAGGACATCGGGATCCTGGGTTGGTTCCGCGTCCTTGCCGGCAGCAAAGGACGGAACGGCCAGCAGTGCGACAAACAGGCACAGCGTCAGGAATGCTGCCATTGCTTTTTTCATCATGTTCTCTCCCTTCACAAATCAGCTTGAACTAATTAACAATCGTTAATCGTTAATATTTAGTTTATTTTACAATCGTTAACTTAAAGACGTCTTAATAGGACAACTATACAGTCATATTGAAATTCCAAACATTATTGTATGAAAAAACAGCTCAACCTGCAATCCGAACAAGTTGAGCAAAAATAAAAAACCGTTCAACTTTCGTTGAACGGTTTTGTGGAGCTGATAACCGGATTTGAACCGGTGACCTCATCCTTACCAAGGATGCGCTCTACCGACTGAGCTATATCAGCATAAATGGCAGGGGCAGAAGGACTTGAACCCTCGGCACGCGGTTTTGGAGACCGCTGCTCTACCAACTGAGCTATACCCCTATGTAAAATCTTGGTGGACCATCAGGGACTCGAACCCCGGACCCACCGGTTATGAGCCGGTTGCTCTAACCAACTGAGCTAATGGTCCATAAGCGATCTTCGGAGCGCCGGGCCCCAAAAGCTACTTTGATATTATATTGAGAAAGCACCCTAAAGTCAACCCAAAAATAACCTTTTTCCAAAATAAATCATTTGCCGTAAAAATGGAGGTCGGAAGACGCCAGTACATCGCCCAAGTAACAGAGTTTCAGAGAGAAAAACGGGTGCGGTCTTGCCATGAGTCGCAGGAAGATCCGGTCCCCTTCCCAGCCCGGCAGTTCGGGCACTTCCTGCTTCGGGACCCAGACGAGGTCTCCCTCGGGGCACTCCTTCACGGAGCCTTCCCAGTCCTCACAGGAGAAGAGATGCATGTACTCCCCTTCATATTCATCGGAGACGAAGGTGACGATGCCGTGGTAGCGCAGATCGCCCAACGTGAGGCCGGTCTCTTCGAACGCCTCCCGGCGGGCACACTCCTCGGGGCTCTCGTCTTCCTCGCACTTGCCCCCTACCCCGATCCACTTGTCGTGGTTCAGGTCGTTCTCTTTCTTGGTCCGGTGCAGCATCAGGTACTCCCCGTCCCGTTCGATGTAGATGAGCGTCGTGTTCAGCACGTCTCTCCCCTCCTTTTCGCGGCGATGTACCCCTATTATACGAAAAGGGACCGGCTGACGCCAGTCCCTTTGACGGTTTGTAAAAAGTCTTATTCGATGACCGGAAGGTCGGTGACACGGTCTGCGATCTCGAGGAAGAAGTTCTTGTAGACTTCCTTGTCTTCGAGGACACCCATGTAGGAGGTATGGTCTTTGTACTCCTGGGGCATGACGTTCCAGATACCGGGTTTGATGTTGGCGGCATCGAAGTCCTGCCAGGGGTCCTTGAACGGATGATGTGCAGCGGGGATGTTGACGAGGCCGTCGTTCGGGAGCCATTCCTTGCCGAGTTTTTCCTTCTTGAGGTTACCGGTCATCCAGCCGAACGGACGCATCGGGAGCCACATGTCCTTCGTGCCGGACTGGCCGCCCTTCTTGTTCTCCTCGGTGCGGACACCATAGTAGGAGAAGTAATAGATGTTGTCGTAGACTTTGTAGTCCTTCGTGAGTTCCTGGGCGCCTTCGCGGCTCAGTTCCCAGTGGATGTTGTCTTCCTTCAGGTTGACATAGTGCAGGACAAGCGTCGGGTCATAGCCGATGTGTTTCGTCTGGCTCGAGATGCCGAAGCGGTCGAGATGGAAGCCGTAGATCTTGGCGAGTTTGGTGCCGGAGATCAGCGGGCCGAGAGAGAACACGGTGAAGGCCAGCGGCTTGACGATGCGGTCGATCTGCTCCGGCAGAGTGACACCGTTGTGGGTGCCGGCGAGGGTCGTGCAGCTGTGGACCCATTTGACTTTGCCGCCTTCGAACAGCGGGTTCAGGTCGTCGGGGTCGGTGCCTTCGCGCTCGAGTTCGGAACCTTCCGCCAGAAGGTGGATGAGGGTACGGACGGTGGGGCCGCCGAAGCTGTGGCCGATGAGGTTGATCTTCTGGATCTTCCCTTCTTCGTCCAGTTCGCCCCAGTTCGGGACATAACCGGGATAGGTCTTGCCGAACCGCTGATGGCCGTTGCGTGCCGAATGGACTTTGCCGTAGTCGACACGGCCGCCCTTGATGAAGGCATAGAGCTCACAGGCTCTGTCCCACATACCGGAGAACATACCGACGGAGGGTGTGTCGGCGATGTACCCCGCGTCCTGCAGGGCCTCCTTGGCGCTGCCGTTCCACATTCCGAACAGCGGGCAAATGTCGTTGATACGGTCGTCGTTGCCCCAGCAGAGGTAACCGTGGACCAGCACGAACGGATAGTTGTTGGTCTTTCTCATGATACATATCTCCCTTACATAACATTGATATACATTTGACAAAACTGTCCGCGTATAATTTACCAATAATAGTATAACATGATTTACATTGTCTGACGTGCCAAAATCCGACCGGCCTTTTTTGTCATTTTGACGAATTGTCCGAAATGTCAAAAAGACCGGTCCGTTCGGACCGGTCTTTTCAACTGTATGAGATGTCTCAGTCTTTGGCGACCGGGACGTCTTCCCCTTCGACTTTGACCTTCTTGGACTTGTCGCGGGTGAAGTAAGTGATGATCGCGAAGCAGGTGGCGACGAGCGCGAACAGGATGATGGCGACCATCTGCAGCTTGCCGTTGCAGGTGCCGTTTTCACCGAGGAACGCGTAGTCGTTGAACTTCGTGGCAATGCCGCCGATGAGGGTGCCGATGCCGCCGAGCGCTGCAATGACGCCGGGGACGAAGCCCTTGGTCTTCAGGAGTCCGCGGAGACCGGCGATGATCCCGGCAAGAGAGGCCAGCGCAAGGATCCCGGACAGGATCACACGGCTCATGATCTCGGGAGTGGCGGCGTTGGTGACGTCGTCGACATAGGTCGCGAGCGTGTCACGGACCTTGGTGGCCTGGTCGAGGTCGACATAGGTCTTGGTCTTGTCGAGCATCTCGATCTTTTTGCCGTCCTTGTCGTACTTCGCATAGTCGAAGTCCTTACCGAGCTTGTCGGCAGGAGACGTGACCACGACCGTACCATCCTTGCGGGTGTAGGTCTTCTGTGCAAGGACTTCATCGAGACCGGCAGAGAGCTGACCCATACCGTCTTCGAACTGCTTGAGCTGGGCACGGCCCTCTTTCAGCTGCTTCTTACCGTCGTCGTAGTCAGCATAGCCTTTGGCAAGGTCTTTCTCGCCCTGTGCGACCTGCTTGCGGCCGTCAGCGAGCTGTCTCTCACCGTCCTGGAGCTGTTTTTTACCGGCGGCAAGCGCTTTCTTACCTTCGGCGAGCTGCTTCAGACCGTCTTCATACTGCTTGAGCTGGGCTTTGCCGTCTTTGACCATGGTGGTGATGTAGACGGGAAGGTCTCTGACATCCTTCGGGATGTCGAACAGGCCGAGTTTCTTCATGAGCGGGCGGACCACTGCCATGAACCATTCCTGAGCGGTCTCGAAGCCGGGGAGCTTCGCGATGGTTCCGTCACGGAAGGCGATGTACTGGTTGAGATAAGGAATGATCGGCTCGATCTTGGCGAGCGTGGCCTTACCCTCTTTGTACGCGGCGGTGTTCTCGTCGATCTGTCTCTGGCCGTCGGCCAGCTGCTTCTTGCCGGCTGCGTAGTCCTTGTAGCCCTGTGCGAGCTGGGCTTCGCCGTCTTTCAGCTGCTTCTTGCCGTCTGCCAGCTGGACCTCACCGTCCGCGAGCTGGACCGCGCCGTCTTCCAGCTGAACAAGACCGTCTTTGTACTGGATGATGCCGTCGTTGTAAGCTTTCTCGTTCTCTTTGAGCTGAGAAATACCGTCGGTGAGCATGGCGACCGGATCGTCTCCTGTGCCGTCGCCCTGAAGGAACGTTTTGACTGCCAGAGCATCTCTGACACCGAACGCGCCCGCCAGAAGTCCGAAGATGCTGGCGAGGAGGATCAGGATGCTGACAAGCTTATGTGCTGTCTTATTCATGATTCTTTCTCCTTTCTCATAAAAAGACAATATCAATTCAACCTTGATAATACACTATAATATACGGACAAATCAAGCAGAAAGCCGAAATTGTCAAGAACTGCAAAACCGTAATACCAAAAAGGTCCCGCAGACCTTTCCGTCTGCGGGACCGGAGTCACATCAGTTTATTTACCGATCTTGGAGATGGCGTTCTTGATGTTGAGAGAAGCGATGTGTGCAAGACGTTTCGGCGCGTTCTGGAGGACGATGAGCTTGTCACTGTCTTCGCAGCGTTCCATACGGGAGCGATCCGGATGGGTTCTCTCAAGATGGATGGCGTCGAATGCGCACTTGGTCGTGCAGATACCGCAGCCGATGCAGGCGACGGGGTCGACGACGGAGGCGCCGCAGGAAAGGCAGCGGGCGGTCTCGATCTTGACCTGCTCTTCGGTGAAGCACTGTTTGTACTCTTCGAAGGTCTTCGCAGTGTCGATGCCGGTGACCATTGCGGGTTTCTGTCTCTTGGAGTTGTCATAAGAATCAACGGAGATGTTGTTCTTGTCGAACTCGAAGAAGTGTCTGTGCTCACGGCCAAGGGTCAGGGAGTCACAGGTCGGACGGACGAAACGGTGGAGGGATTCAGCCGCTTCATGGCCTTCGCCGATGGCGTTGACAACGAAGGACGGGCCGTGGTAGACGTCACCGCCGACGAAGATGTCTTCGACGGAAGTCTGATAGGTGAACGGATCTGCCTTCGGATAGTTGCCGTGGACGAATTCCATGTCTTCGCCGTCAAGCAGGCCGCCCCAGTCGATGCACTGACCGATGGAGGTGATGACGTAGTCGGCTTCGACCGTGATGGTGTCGTTCTCGTCATACTTCGGAGCGAACTTGTGGTTCTCGTCGAAGACGGAGAGACACTTCTTGAAGACGACGCCGGTGACTTTGCCCTTCTTGTCCTTGAGGAACTCTTTCGGGCCCCAGCCATTGTTGATGGCGATGTTCTCGGCGAGGGTCTCTTCGACTTCTTCGTCGGAAGCAGGCATGGTCTCGCGGGACTCGAGGCAGAACATCTGGACGTCTTCGCCGCCAAGTCTTGCAGAGGTATCGCCAAGAGCGTGGACATTGTAAAGGTGGTCAACTGCGGAGATGACGCCTTCCGCATCCTCACCTTCGACGCCGGCTTTACGGGAGCCCTGGCAGCCGATGGCGATGTAGAATGCCTTGTAGCCCTGATCTCTCAGTTCCTGGATGGTGACGTCCTTACCGACTTCGACGCCGCAGCGGATCTCGACACCGAGTTCACGGATAACGTCGATCTCAGCAGCAACAACGTCCTTCTGAAGCTTGTAAGACGGGATACCGTAGACCATCATACCGCCGGGCTCGTCATGCTTCTCGAAGACGGTGGGTTTGTAACCCTTCTGAGCGAGGTAGTTGGCGGCGGACAGGCCGGCGGGGCCGGCACCGATGATGGCGACTTTTTCGTTCCACTGAGTCAGCTGGTTGGACTCGAGGACGATCTCGGGGATGAAGCGGGTCTCTTCGAAGAGGTCACGCTGAGCGATGAACTTCTTGACTTCATCGATGGCGACGGCTTCGTCGATGGTGCCGCGGGTACAGGCTTCTTCGCACTTGCGGTTACAGACACGACCGCAGACTGCCGGGAACGGGTTCTCTCTCTTGATGAG
>ONFJ01000061.1 GCA_900317085.1 uncultured Eubacteriales bacterium
AACTCGGAACGGGGCGCCGTCAGGCCGCGGCTGTCCAGTTTGAGCGCCGCCTCGAGGCGGGTCCAGAGGCGGAAGAAGGTCTCCGGTCGGTTTTCTTCCGGCGCGGCGTCCAGTTCCTGCTGGAAGGGCTCCGGGAAGAACCGCCGGGCGACGGACTCACGTGGTTCGGTAATGTGTTCGAGGTCGACCCCGACGGGCGCGTCGGAGACGGCCAGCACCGTCACGGCGCCGCTGTGGGAGAGGTTGAAAAACGGCGGGTCGTCCTGCATGGAAGGTTTCCCGTGCGCTCCGCGCTCGAGCTGCTCGTCGGAAGTGATGCCGAGGTGCATCGCCAAAAGGAACGCGCTGCCGCAGGCCTGCTGACGGATCTGCTCCGCCTTCGTCTCCCGGTACCGCGTCGCGTAAAACGCCGGGAAGGCAGCCACCTGCTCCTCCGTGGGCGGCCAGTCCGGAGACTGCTCCGCGTCCCAGAAGTAGAGTTTCACATTTGCCGACATGCGCTCACCTCGCTTTCTGACGACAGTATACCACAAAAAAACAGCCCGCCGAAATGGCGGGCTGCCGGTTTCATTCATTTGATGAGGCCGTCGTTCTTCATCGCCTTGATGATCCGTTTGGCGATCTGCTGGTGACCGGCATAATCCGGATGGCAGTGGACGAGGAACGTCATGTAGAACATGATGTTGTCGACCGGAACGGAGGGCCATACTTCGACGTGGCCGACCTCGACATAGTGGACCCGGTTGCGGTACGGGCTCTGTTTCTTGACATAGTTCTTCAGGTCGGCGGCAAGGACCTCGCCCTGACCGCGGAACTGTACCACGATGTCGGCGTCTGCGGGCTGGACATCGGCGAAGGTGTTATACATGCCGACATAGTAGAGTTTGACGTCCGGATTGATCGCAAGGATGTCCTTGATGAGACGGTCATAGTTGTTCTTGTAGATGGCGACGCGTCTCGCGAGTTCCGTGAAGATGTCGTTGTAACCACCGGCCATCTCGACGAGCTGGTCGACAGAGGTGACGGCATTCAGGTGGCCCTTCAGCATGGTCAGCGGGACCTGGCCTGCCATACCGTAGGCATAGTACAGGGTACGGAACACCGGGCCGAGCAGAGCGGCGGTGAAGGTGTCGTTGTTGCCGATGCCGATGGTGATGACGTCCGCGTCTTCGATGTACTTGACCATGTTCTCTTTCAGAACGGGCAGGTCGGAGAAACCGCCGAGGACTTTCGGCATGATGGACGTGCACTCGGACAGGAAGCGCTCGTAGTAGTTCTGCGGGTAGGTCAGTTCGACGTCATACTCGTGGTCGATCATCCGCAGGTAGTTCGTGGTCGTGAAGGACTCACGGGCGGTGTTGACGGTCGTCGTGGCGCCGAGGGCCTCACTGACGATCTTCGGGTAGGTGCCCTCGACGAGCTCGCCGTGGTGCAGGGTGAACTGGTTCCCGAGGTCGTCGGGGTTGCCGTTGTTCGGGTGCATGCCGTAGCCGGCCGCGATGCTGTCGCCGATGATGAGGTAGTTGAGCCCCTTCTTCGAAGCCTGTTCTTCCTCACCCACCGCGAAGGCAAAAAGAGAACCGACCGTCGCGAGCATGACCATAGCCAGTACGACAGCCAGTAATTTGGAAATACGCTGTTTCATTTCATACTCCTCCTGATTCTGTTATGTTTGTGTGTACTAAGTAGTATACGTCAGGTTTACACAGTAACGCAAGCGTTTCTGTTCATAAAAAGGTAAAAAAGACGTAAAAAAGCCCGCCGTTTTCGGCGGGCCTTCGTTTTTTTATTCGAATTCGATGGTTCCGGGCGGTTTCCCCGTGAGGTCATAGACGACGCGGTTGACGTGGTCCACCTCGTTGACGATGCGGGAGGTGACTCTCTCGAGCAGGTCCCAGGGAAGCTTTGCAGACTCAGCGGTCATGAAGTCGTCGGTGGTGACGGCACGCAGCGCGATGGCGTAGTCATAGGTGCGGTGGTCTCCCATGACACCGACGGAACGCATGTTGGTCAGCGCCGCGAAGTACTGGTTGATCTCCTTGTCGACACCGGCCTTTGCGACTTCCTCACGGTAGATGGCGTCGGCATCCTGGACCATTTTGACCTTCTCCTCGGTGACTTCGCCGATGATGCGGATACCGAGGCCCGGGCCCGGGAAAGGCTGCCGGAAGACGAGGTAGTCCGGAAGGCCCAGCTTCAGGCCGACCTGACGGACTTCGTCCTTGAACAGGAGCCGCAGGGGCTCGATGATTTCCTTGAAGTCGACATAGTCCGGAAGACCGCCGACGTTGTGGTGGGACTTGATGACGTCCGCCTTGCCGAGGCCGGACTCGATGACGTCCGGGTAGATGGTGCCCTGGACGAGGAAGTCCACAGCGCCGATCTTCTTCGCCTCTTCCTCGAAGACGCGGATGAACTCTTCACCGATGATCTTCCGCTTCTGCTCCGGTTCGGTGACACCCTTCAGCTTCTCATAATACCGCTGCTGGGCATTGACGCGGATGAAGTTGAGGTCGTACGGACCGTCGGGACCGAAGACCGCTTCGACTTCATCGCCCTCGTTCTTGCGAAGGAGGCCGTGGTCCACGAAGACGCAGGTCAGCTGTTTGCCGACCGCCTTGGACAGGAGGACCGCCGCGACGGAGGAGTCGACACCGCCGGACAGCGCGAGGAGGACTTTGCCGTCCCCGACCTTCTCGCGGATGGCTGCCACCTGGGTCTCGATGAAGGAGTCCATGACCCAGTCGCCCTTGCAGCCGCAGGCGTCGCGGACGAAGGAGCGGATGACCTTGGAGCCCTCTTTCGAGTGCATGACTTCCGGGTGGAACTGTACCGCATAGAGGCCCTTCTCGGTGTTCTCCATGGCAGCGACCGGACAGTCTTTCGTGTGGGCCGTAATGTGGAACCCTTCGGGGGCTTCGGCGATGTAGTCCGTGTGGCTCATCCACATAATAGTGCGGCCGGGTTTGTCACAGCCGGTGACGTCCTTGCCATACTCCGGGAGAGCGACGTATTTCAGGATGCCCTCATGATCGTCCACGAGGACTTCAGTTTTTCCGTATTCGGAGACCGGCGCCGTTTTGACGGGTGCGCCGAGGAGGTGGGCCATCAGCTGGGCACCGTAGCAGATGCCGAGGACCGGGATGCCGAGTTCGAGGATCTCCTTCTCGTAAGTCGGAGAGGCCGGGTCGTAGACCGAGTTCGGACCGCCGGTGAAGATGATGCCCTTGTAACCCTTGGCTTTGATCTCTTCAATGGGCGTCGTATAGTTCAGGACCTCAGCGTACACGTTCTGTTCGCGCACGCGGCGGGCGATCAGCTGGTTGTACTGGCCGCCGAAGTCCAGGACGAGGATGGTTTCATTCATGCGGGGATTCGCTCCTCTTTAAAAAATATGCAAAATTATACTATGGGACGGGCCTGAAGCGCAACCGGAGTTCAGGAGAACAGCAGCTGGTACAGCCCGATGAACAGCGGGATGGTGACGACGCAGAAGAACAGCGTCAGGATGTTGTAGATGCTGGCTTTCGTCGGCTCCTGGTCGAAGACGACCGCGAGCTGGGAGACGTTGGAGGCCGCCGGCGCAGCGAACGCGATGGCCGTGACCATGAGGACCGGCACCAGTTCGGGACGGTGGCTCAAAATGCCGCTGGCCCGGAGCAGCAGGATCGGGATGAGCGGGTACAGGACCAGCTTCCCGAGGGCGATGCCGTAGGCCCGGGGCGTCGTGAAAATGCTCTTCAGGGAGGTGCCGGCGAGGACCATGCCGATGACCATCATAGAAGCGGGCGCCACCATGTGGGACAGGCCGGACACGCTGGTCTGCAGGACCTCCGGCAGGTGCCACTGGAACCCGAGGAACAGGAGGCCGAAGAGAACGGCCCAGATGTTGAAGTTCGAGACGATCTTCCGCCATTCGAACTGACCTCTCCCCTGCATGATGGAAATGCCGTGGGTCCAGAAGAGCAGGTTGAAGGGGATCTGCATGGCGCTCGCGTAGAACACCATTTCATCGCCCAGGGTCATCTGCACGAGGGGCAGCACCAGGTTGCCGACGTTGCCGTAGACCAGAGAGGTCTCGTCCACGGGGCTCAGCTTCAGGGGCTTGCGCAGGAGCCAGGACAGGAGGATCCAGCTGAAGTACGCGACGAAGGCGAAGGCCACGCAGCTGAGGAAGCCGAAGATGCGCTCTCTTGTCAGCTCGATCTGGAACGCGTTGAAGATCATGCACGGGCAGAACACGTAGACGGTCAGGGACGACAGCACTTTGCTGTTCTCCCCCTTCACCAGCCCGGACTTTACGGCGATGTACCCCACGAGCACCCAGAGCAGCATGGAGGCGATGTTCTCCATCAGGGCAAGGGACAATTGCAAAACAGACACCTCTTGTTTGATATAACGCACCCCGAAGAGCGGAGGCTCCCCGGGGCGATGTCGCCATGTGGCGATTTATTTCTTGCGGTAGATGATCTCATCGCGCGCGGGACCGTTCGACACCATGGTGATGGGTGTCTCGATCTCCTGCTCGATGAAGTCGATGTAGTCCTTGGTCTCCTGCGGCAGGTCTTCGTAGTTGCGGATGCCGCGGATGTCGCAGTGCCAGCCCTTGAAGGTCTTGTAGACCGGCTTGGCCTTCTTGAGGCGCGGGGTGACCGGGAAGTCTCTGGTGATCTCCCCGTCGATGTCATAGGCGACACAGATCTTCAGTTCTTCGAGATAGGACAGGCAGTCAAGGGCCGTGACGACGACCTCGGTGGCGCCCTGGGTCAGGACACCGTAACGGGTGGCGACGGCGTCGAACCAGCCGACACGTCTCGGACGACCGGTGGTGGCACCGAACTCGCCCTTGTCGCCGCCGTGCAGACGCAGTTCCTGAGCCTCGGCTTCGTCGAGGATCTCCGAGGTGAACTCACCGGCGCCGACGGCACTGGAGTAGGCCTTGGTGACGCAGATGATGTCCTGGATGGCGTAGGGCGGGATGCCCGCGGCACCGACGGTGCCGTAGCCGGCCAGCGTCGAGGAGGACGTGACCATCGGGTAGATGCCGGAGTCGGTATCTTTGAGCGTACCGAGCTGGCCCTCGAGCAGGATGGTCTTGCCTTCCTTCTGGGCCTCTCTCAGGTACTTGTTGGTGTCGATGACATGGTCCTTGATGGCTTCGCGCCACTCGACCAGCTTGTTGAAGAGTTCTTCCTCATCGATGAGGGGTTTATGGTAGATATGCTCGAGCTGGAGGTTCTTGACTTCCACGATGCGGTGGATCTTTTCCTTCAGGTACTCGTCGTCATAGAGTTCACAGACCTGGAAGCCGATCTTGGCGACCTTGTCAGAGAAGAACGGCGCGATGCCGGAATGGGTAGAACCAAAGGCGTCTTTGCCAAGGCGCTCTTCCTCGTAGCAGTCAAAGTCGACATGGTAGGGCATGACGATGTTGGCACGCTCGGACACGAAGATCTTCGGTTCCGGGACACCGGCTGCCTCGACCTCTTTGACTTCCTTGATGAACTTCTCGACATCGAACGCCATGCCGTTGCCGATGATGTTGACGGTGTTCGGGTTGCAGACACCGCTCGGAAGGGTGTGCAGCGAGAAACGACCGTAATCGTTGATGATGGTGTGGCCGGCGTTGGCACCGCCCTGGAAACGGATGACGATGTCGGACTCGGCGGCGAACATGTCGGTGATCTTACCTTTTCCTTCGTCGCCCCAGTTACCGCCTACGATTGCTTTTACCATGGGGATGAGCACCTCCAAGTGCTGTAAGTAGTTTTTTACCGCGTTTATTATACTAAAGCGAAAGACGCTTTTCAATAGAAAGAAAGCGCCCGCCGAAGGCTTTCGACGGGCGTTTGGTATTGGTTTGGTTTATGCGCCGGTATATGCGGGGACCGGATCGTTCGAATTGTAGATCGCATTGAACTTGCAGACGTCCCAGCAGGTGCCGCAGCGGGAGCAGAGGTCCTCGTTGATGACGTGAGGAGTCTTCGGCGCGCTGGTGATGCACTGCTCGGGGCAGTTGCGGGCACACATGGTGCAGCCCTTGCAGGCGTTCGGGTCGATGCGGATCGGGAATTCGCGATTCAGCGGTGCATGCTCAACGGGCTTCGGCGGAGCTTTCTTCTTCGGTGCGGCCGGTTTCGCGGCAGCAGCGCCGGCGGCAGCGGCGGCAGGAGCCGTGGCTTTCGCGGCGTCAGCGGGAGCTGCTTTCTTCGGAGCGGCTGGAGCCGGAGTGATGTCGCCCTGATAGATGGCGTTGAACTTACAGGTATCGAAGCAGGCGCCGCAGCGGATGCACTCGTCCTGATTGATCTCATGGGGTTTCTTGACTTCGCCTTCAATGGCGCCGGCCGGGCAGGCACGGGCGCAGGCGGTACAGCCGCGGCAGTTGTCAGCGAAGATCTTGACGGGCTGATCGGGGTCGAACTCGGCAGTCGCGGCCGTGGCAGCGACGGGACCGGCCGCGGCAGCGGCAGCACCGGCAGCACCGGCGGCAGCAGCGCCTTCGGCAGCGGCGGGAGCCGCTTTCTTGGCAGGAGCTTTATAATCCGGGTTCGGGATCATTTCGATGACATCGAACGGGCAGGCTTTCGCGCAGACGCCGCAGCCGATGCAGTCTTCCTTCCGGACGAATTCCGGAAGGGTACGTCTCATACCACGCTTGGTGATCGGGTGGATGAGGTCGAATGCGTTGACGGGGCAGTCGAAGAGACAGCACTTACAGCCGTAACACTTCTGATGGTCGATTTGAGGGATCACTTTCGGGTTAGCCAACGTAAGACACCTCCTCAGCCATATTCATAAGGGCAGGCAAGCCGAGTTCCTCCAGAGTGGAGTCAAGGGGCACGCCGGTGTCGGGATCATAGCCGCAGGTCTCCCAGGTCTTGCGCATCATGGCGTCGATCGGGACGGTCTTGCCGGCGGTCTTACCGACTTTGTGAGGTGTATCGCCCACCATGCGGTCATGGGGACGGTTGTCGAGCGGCATTTTGCCGTGCTTGATGTTGAACATCTGGCGAAGGGTGAAGATACGCTTGCCGATGACCATGTATTCGTCGGGAGTCAGGGTCCAGCCGGTGGCCGCGTTCAGCCACTCGAAGACCGGGTAGTTACCGACGCCGGTGATCATGCCGAAGTAGCATCCGCCTGCACCGTCGATGAGACGTTTGTAGTAAGCGCATGCGAGGACCTTCAGGGCCTCTTCTTCGGAAGCGAGGGACTCACCGGACTTGTCGCCGACGATGGCAGCGGCCGGAGCCCAGGAGACTTTCTTCCAGATGTGCATGCAGCCGTAGTACAGAGAACCACCGGAGGTATGTCTCGCCGGAGTCGGGTCGATGGCATAAAGGGTGGCCTGCTGCGGGTCGAGACGGGAGTCGTGCATGGGAGGCTCCATGCCTCCGCCCTGGACTGCGAATTTCTCAGAGCCTTTGCCGATGACTTTCGCCGCGTAACGGGTACCGTGGGAGAAGACCTCGCCGATGCCGCGCTGTTCGCAGATCATCTTGACGAATTCGATGATGGCGTCCGCGTTGCCCCAGGTGAGGTTGAAGCCGCCGACATCTTCACGGGTGAGGATGCCGTGCTCGACGCACTCGATGGCCATACCGACACAGCCGCCGCAGGAGATGGCGTCGATGCCCTGACGGTTCAGGTACTCGTTGATGTAGAGCATGGCGTCGTTGTCATCGTTCAGGAGGAATGCGGTGTAGTCCCACTGGGACTCGTATTCCGGCTTATGGACGATGCTGTAACCGGCGTCATTGTGCTTGATCTTGGAAATGTCGAGCTCGCCGCCGCAGCCGTAGGAGCAGGAATAGCAGTAGTACCGGGTGACCTGATGCTTCAGCATCTGGTGCGCGTCGGTCTTGTTCAGCTGACGGACGGAGAAGTGCTCTTTCTGTGTACCGCCCCAGTTACGGATGGGACCTTCACCGGTCTGACCGGTGAACTGAGACGCGCCGGCGGTACCCCAGGTACCCATGAGGACAGCGGTGAGCAGTCCGTCGGGGGACAGCTGAAGTTCCGGAAGGACTTTCGTGATGTTGAGAAGACCGGTCGGGATCTCAGGCGGCAGGAATGCCATGTTGAGACGGCCCGCGCACTGTTTGGCCAGTGCTTTGATCTCTTCGGTATGGATGCCGGAAACGGGTTTCGTGCCGTTGCAGACGATGCCCTTCAGGTTCTTGGAACCGATGACACCGCCGACGCCCTGACGGGCAGCGATACGGCCGTTCTCGTTGCAGACGCCGGCCATCCAGCCCTGCTTTTCACCGCCGGGGCCGATGACGGCACAGACCGGGCGTTTCTTGCCGGGCTGCGTGTGACGTCTCCAGAGTTCCTCTTCCGCGTCGTGGCAGTCGAGGCCCCAGACGCCTTCGGCGTCGAGGATCTGGCAACCTTTGTTGTCGATGTAAAGGTAGACCGGTTTGTCGGCCTTACCGTGAATGGCGATCATGTCGAAGCCGCAGTGTTTGATGCCGGGGGCAAAGGAACCGCCGCAGTTGGCTTCGCCGATACCGCCGGTGGACGGGGACTTCGTGATGACCATCCAGCGTCCCATGATGGTCGCGCCGGTGCATGTCATGATGCCCGTCGTGAAGCACACAACGTTTTCGGGGCTCATGGGGTCTGCGCCTGCCGGAATGTGGTTGTAGCACCACCACGCGCCTAAACCTGCTCCGGACAGGAGCTGTTCGTAGATCTCATCCTTGATCTTGATGACCTTACTGGTTTTGGTCGTAAGGTCGACCTGGAGGATCTGTCCAGTGTAGCCTTTCATTTGACTCGTTCATCTCCCTTAAAGAATTTATCACCCATAAAGATATCCTAAGTATATTGACACGATCAGCCGCTGCCGAGAGGCGTGTACGAACTGACGATATCTCCGTCTTTGAGGACCTGCTTCATGTCTGCTTTCTCATAGTTGACGAGCAGCGGCAGGGTCTTGGCCCAGAGCATTGGCAGCTTCACGATCTTCAAAAACTGCTTGAGCGTGAGGCCGTCGGGAACTTCGATGGTCCCGTCCTTGTCGAACTTCGAGAAGTCACAGACACTGGGGCCGTGGAATTCGATGCGCATGGGGGTTTCCTCCTTCCGAACATGGATTTTCTATTCGTGTATAGTATTTTACAGATTAATTATATATAGGTTACCCGTCAAATACAATACTTTATCTCCGCGAAAGTTTTGATAAGTTATTCACAATGACGATTTTATGCTTTCCAAAGGTTAACTATCTGTGTATAATAATCGTGGGTGATATCAACTACAAGGGAGGTTATAGCGAAATGGTAAACAAGATCGTAGAAGTTCTTACCAAAGCCCTCGTCGCTCTTACCGACGTGCTCGGTCCCGTACTGAATACCCTTCTCAAGAAACTCTGGGCATACACAGACAAAGTCTGGTACCGCCAGGGTTATGAAAAAGAAGACCACACCAACGGTGTTATCAGGGAGGACAAATAATGGCTAAGAAGAACA
This sequence comes from uncultured Eubacteriales bacterium, assembly GCA_900317085.1. Classification (GTDB taxonomy): domain Bacteria; phylum Bacillota; class Clostridia; order Oscillospirales; family Acutalibacteraceae; genus RUG420. The sequence continues at coordinate 9,480 of ONFJ01000061.1, forward strand.
AAGCCGAAGCAGCTGCTCCGGAAAAGAAAAAATCCAAAGGACTCCTGTTTTTCCTCGGAGTTCTCACCGTCGTAGGTTCTGCCCTCGTTGTGGTGCTTGGCGCAGTCCTTTACATGGTCAACCCGTGGTACATCCCGCAGATCCTGAAGCGGAATTACCCCGAATGGTTCGAAGCGCATCCGTTCATCAGCCGCTTCATCCCGCTGACCTGACGACAACGCAAAACACAAAAAAAGATCCTCGTTCCTTCGAACGGGGATCTCAGACTGTAGACAAAACCCCAGCGTGTTTTCCACGTTGGGGTTTTGTTTTGCGGATAAAAAATAACAAAAAACGGCTAATCTACGCGGTTTTTTGG
>ONFJ01000030.1 GCA_900317085.1 uncultured Eubacteriales bacterium
GGGTGCGGTGTCCACGTCCTCCGGCGCTCTGCTCGACATGGTCGTGACCATGCGGAACACGAGGAGCCCGAAGACCACGAGGACGGCCAGGGCAGCGGCAACGAGGGCCGCGATGGATGACTTTTTCATAGAAAAACCTCAGTGAGTGTAATCGTTAAGCGTAATAGTTCAACAGACATTATAGTACGCACGCAGTTAAAATCAAGTGACATGCGGTCTAATTCAGACGAAACGCGGTCTGCCCGGCGTCAAGAGCAACAGAAACGGCAAAACACAGCAGAAACCACAAAAAGCTCCCCGACGGATGTCGGGGAGTTTCACTCTAAAGCATGGTGCGATCTTCAGAGGGTCAGTCTTTGATGATGCCCATCATCTTGAGGGGCGCGAGCGGGTCGTGCTTGAACTCCGCATTGCCGCGGGTGGAGCCGCCGTCCGCGAGGACGTCGACGGCCGCGAGGTAACCGTTGCGCGGGTCGGCGCAGGTGGCGATGCAGTAACCGAGCTCATCGGCGGTGCCCATGCGCTCTTCGCAGTTCTTCTTGATGAGGTCTCCGCCGTGTTCGACTTCGGCGTTGCCCATGGCGGTCGCGATGAGTCCGGGGGAAACGGAGCAGACACGGATGCCGCGCGGGCCGAGGTCGAAGGCAGACTTCGCGGCATACCAGGTGACGAAGTTCTTCGAGAAGCTGTAGGCCATGCCGGCGGACATGTAGTCATCGGAGATCTTGCCGGCGAGCTTCATGAAGAAGTTGACGAACTTGTCTTCGTCCTTATCGGCCCACTTGTAGGCGAACTTGACGGCCTTGGTCATGAAGCCGGGCAGGGCGTAGGCGGAGTTGGAGGCGACGTCACAGATGACGGAACCTCTGTCCATGTATTTCGCGAATTCCTGGTTCACATAGACGGTGCCCATCGCGTTGATGCGGAACAGCTTTTCGGCGTTCGTCATGGACGGGGACATGCCGGCGCAGTTGATGACCTGCTTGATGGTGCCCTGCTCAGAGGCAAACTTCGCGAGCTCAGCAACGCTGGCGCGGGAGGAGGTGTCACAGGTCTTGTAGATGGCTTCGACGCCCGCTTCTTTCAGTTCTTCACAGGCCGCGGCGAGCTTGCTCTCGGTACGGCCGGAGATGATGACGAGACGGTCTTTGATGTACTTCGCCGTGGCAAGGCCCATGCCGGAGCCGCTCCTTTCGAGTGTGGGCGATGTACGCCCTGTAAACATGATTTGTCACTCTATATTATACGGAATTGATATTCTTTTCACATCCGCAATTATGAGTATTTTGCCTGATCAATTCTGACACTTTGTAGGGGCTTTTTTGTGCCCCACCTTAGAAACGAGGCCAGGGGAGCAGAAAAGTTGTCTGGATGGCGCGCAGGGGGGAGCAGCGCGATGCTTTATAAGCGGGCGGGGGTTCGGGTTGGCAAGCGCCAGACGGACCTTTTCTGCGGAACCCGATTGGGCACAAAAAAGCCCCTGATATCCGAAGATACCAGGGGCGAAAGCTCAGAAACGAGTTACATCTTGTAGGAGCCGTAGAAGCCGAGGGCGGCGAGGGCGACACCGAGGATGTACTCCCAGACCGGGGTGCCGGCCAGAACGGTGGCGGCGGAGGTCCAGGCACCGTCGAGCATGAAGAAGTTCTGCAGGACGATGATGATGGCGGAGGCCAGGACGAAGCCGATGATGCCCCAGTAGGACTGGATCTCGAACTTCTTGAGCAGCATCTCGATCAGCTTGGCGACGGCCCAGATGCCGACGGCGGTACCAATGAGGAAGGCGAGCGCGATGAGTGCGTCGTTGCCGCGGGTCGTGGAGTCGGCGTTCGTGAGGTCGCCGATGGCGCCGTAGATGGGGGTGTAGTAGCCGAACGTCATGAGGAGCGCGGAACCGGAGACACCGGGGATGATCATGGTGGCGGAGCCGATGGCGCCCATGAAGATGACGGTGAGGAACTTCAGCGGGCCCATGTGACTGAGGTCCGCGTTACCGCCCTGTCCGAGGAACAGCATGCCGATGACGAGCGCGAAGGTGATGAGGCAGATGACCACATACAGCGGCTTCACCGGGTCTTTCTTCACGCGGGCGATGAGCATGGGCATACCGCCGAGGACCGCGCCGACGAACAGCATGATGGTGGCGAACGTGTAAGCGTCCAGGCAGTAGGTGATGACCTTGCTCATCGAGAGGATGGCGACCGCGACACCGACGAGGACGGGCAGGAGCGTGAGGACGCTCTTCTTGAACTGATTGAAGATGTTCGAGATGGAACCGATGACCTTCTCGTAAATACCGAGGACCAGCATCAGAGTGCCGCCGGAGACGCCGGGGATGACGTTCGCGGTACCGACGATGAAGCCCTTCACGATGTCGAGGAGCCAGTCGAGGCCTTTGTTTTTCGGCTCTTTGGTCTCGACTTCCGCCGGAACTGTGGTTTGTTCACTCATAGTCTCATTTCCTTTCTGCAAAGGGTTTGCAATGTATCATAATTGTGCAAATGTCATTATAGCAAAATACGGAAAAAAGTAAATGCAGTTTCGGGCAAAGAAACGACACGTCCGCAGATGAGTGCAGACGTGGCGTTTGCTATGTATTAGAATTCCAGATTTTTCCCGTCTTTGCTGAAGAGGTGGACAACATTTCCGCCAAACGTGAACGAGATGTTCTGCCCGGTTTGGAAATGGCTGGGCTGTGGTCCCTGAAGGTTCATGGTCTGAGCGATCACGATGACGTCCTGCCCAAGCGACTTCAAGTGCAGATGTACGGAACTGCCCATCATTTCGCTGACATCGACGGTTCCGGTGAACATGTCCTGCCCTTCGCCGAGGAGAGCGATATGCTCCGGGCGTACACCGAGTGTGATGTCCTGCGGTTCGACGCCGCCGGCTGCAAGACGGTCCTGTTTCTCCTTGGAAAGTTCAATGGTTTTGCCGTCAAGTTCAACCGCGTATGTATCCGCCGTTTTGACAAGCTTTGCGTCAAAGTAGTTCATCTGTGGGACACCGATGAAGCCGGAGACGAACAGGTTTGCCGGGTGGTCGAATACATCCTGCGGGGTGCCGACCTGCTGTACAACGCCATCTTTCATGATCACGATACGGTCGCCGAGCGTCATGGCCTCTGTCTGGTCATGCGTGACATAGATAAACGTCGTGTTGATGCGCTCGCGCAGTTTGATGATCTCTGCCCGCATCTGGTTTCTCAGCTTCGCGTCGAGGTTGGACAGCGGTTCGTCCATCAGCAGGACCTTCGGCTCGCGGACAATGGCGCGGCCAATGGCAACGCGCTGACGTTGGCCGCCGGACAGGGCCTTGGGCTTGCGGTCCAGGTACTCCGTGATTCCAAGGATCTCGGCGGACTCATTTACCTTGGCGTCGATTTCCTCCTGCGGCATCTTTTTGAGTTTCAGTGGAAATGCCATGTTTTCTCGTACTGTCATATGCGGGTACAGAGCATAGCTCTGAAATACCATGGCGATGTCGCGGTCTTTCGGTGCAACATCGTTCATCAGTTTGCCGTCGATATAGAGCTCGCCGCCCGAAATCTCTTCGAGTCCGGCGACCATGCGAAGGGTCGTGGACTTGCCGCAGCCGGAGGGGCCGACGAGCACGACAAACTCTCTGTCTGCAATTTCGAGGTTGAAATCTTCGACTGCGACGACGCCCTCTTCGGTGATCTTCAGGTTGGTTGCCTTTTCAGGCTCGCCTTTCTTTTTCTTCTTTTTCTTTTCGTTATTGGGATAAATCTTCTTTATATGTTTCAGACTGACTTGAGCCATTGTTCTTACTCCTTCCGTAGAGTTTGGTCATTCTCGCAATATCCTCTGCCAGGCGGTCGGAAAGTGCCCCGGGTGTGGATCGCCACAGCCAGTTCCCGGTAGAGGTACCGGGGCGATTGATCCGCGATTCGTTGCCGAGTTCCAGCCAATCCTGCAGCTGGGCGATGAACAGTTCCGACGGGCTGCCCATGCCAATACGGAGGATGCCTCTCGCAAAGTCCGCATCGCTGTGGATATTCGCATATTCTTTGGCAAGGATGATCTCGGCCGGATCTCCGGATTCTTTCCAGCCCATGACGGGCGGGTTATCGTGGGTGCCGATGTAGCAGACACTGTTCTTTGCAAAGGTGTGCGGCAGACCCGGGTTTTCGTCAGTAACGCTGAAGGAAAATTCCAGTAGTTTCATGCCGGGGAACCCGGACGCCGCCAGCAGTTCCCGTACTTCACGGCTCGGGTAGCCGAGGTCTTCCGCAATATAGGAGAGGTTCGGGAATGCGTCGCGTAAGAGTGCGACCAGCTCCATGCCGGGACCTTTTATCCAGCGTCCGTTTCGTGCGGTTTCCGCTCCGTACGGCACAGCCCAGTAACTTTCGAAGCCGCGAAAATGGTCGATCCGAATGATGTCATACAACTTCATGGCTCCACGGATGCGGCGAAGCCACCAGCGGTAGCCATCCTGTGCCATCGCCTCGTAATCATATAACGGGTTGCTCCAGAGTTGTCCGTCTTCGCTGAAGCCGTCCGGCGGTACGCCGGAAACCTCGCGCGGACGATTGCATTCGTCCAGTTGAAAGTTCTCCGGATCTGCCCAGACATCTGCGGAATCGAGGGAGACGTAAATCGGCAAATCGCCGATAATTCCGATCTGCCGGCTCTTCGCATACTCCTTCAGTGCATCCCACTGCTGGTAAAACAGGAACTGGAGGTAGGTATAAAACCTCACATCCCGTTCAAGTTTTTTGCGGTAGTGTGCTACGGCATCGGGCTTGTGAAGGCGGATCGCTTCCTCCGGCCAGTCCTGCCAGGACGACATGCCGAAGTGTTTCTTGACCGCCATGTAGAGCGCATAATCGGGCAGCCAGTCCTCATTCTCTCCGGAGAATGTTTCTACCGCGGTCTTATCCTGCTCCCAGCCCCGCTCAAACGCCTTTTCTAAAAGGATAAAGCGATTCTTGTAAAGAAGGGCATAGTCTACGCGAGCTGGGTCGTCTCCAAAGGGGAGCGATGCGATCTCGCTTTTCGTCAGGAGTCCCCGGGTTGCAAGTTCGTCCAGATCGATGAAGTACGGGTTGCCGGCAAATGCAGACAGGCTCTGGTATGGGGAATCCCCGACGCTTGTCGGGCCCACCGGAAGGATCTGCCACCAGCGTTGGCCGGCCTTGCCCAGAAAATCGATAAAGTCCCTTGCGGCCTGCCCCAGCGTGCCGATGCCATGGAGCGAAGGAAGCGAGAAGATCGGCAGTAAGATACCGCTGCTTCTCTCCATAGGGTCACCCTTTCACGGCGCCGGCAGCAACACCTTTGACGATGTGTTTCTGACAAGCCAGGTAAAAGATGATGACCGGGATGATGGATAAAAGGATCAGTGCCATTGTGGCGCCGAGGTCCACCGTGCCGTAACTTCCCTTGAGGTACTGGATATGGATGGGAATGGTGCGATATTCGTTGATATCGAGCACAAGGTACGGAAGAAGATAGTCGTTCCAGACCCACATGATCTCGAGGATGCCGACGGAGATCATGGTCGGTTTCAGCATCGGGAACACGACGGAGAAGTAGGTGCGGAGGGGTCCGCAGCCGTCGATGGATGCCGCTTCTTCGATCTCGATCGGGATCGATTTTACAAAACCGACAAACATGAAGATGGCAAGACCGGCACCGAAGCCAAGGTACACGACCGGAATGGTCCACGGGGTGTTCAGTTTCAGAGTATCCGCTGTCTTGGACAGGGTATACATGACCATCTGGAACGGCACGACCATGGAAAATACACACAGGTAGTAAATCGCCCGGCACACTTTTGAGTTGACCCGCGCAATATACCACGCCGCCATGGATGTGAATAACAAAATGAGTGCAGTGGACACAATGGTAATAAAAGCACTGTATGCGACGCTCTGCCAGAACGGATAGTTGCCGAATGTCATGCCTTTAATGAAGTTTGAGAACCCGGCCCACATCTCTCCGGTGGGAAGTGCGAACGTATCGCTTTTTACATAAGTGTTCAGTTTGAACGAATTGATGACGACCGCCAGTACCGGCAGCACGTAAATGATGCAGATGACGGCGAGCGTTGCAGATAAGATGCCTTTTCTCCGTCTCTCTGCGGATAATGTCTTCGAATTCATTACTGCTGCACCTCCCTCTTTCTGGTGTACGCAAGCTGTGCAAGACCGAGTCCCGCAACCAGGACAAAGAAGATGACGGCTTTTGCCTGTGCCATACCCGGCGAGGTAGAGCTGGACCCGTAGAAGGTGTTATAAATGTTGAGGGCCAGCATCTCTGTAGTTTTGATCGTGGTGCCGTCATCCTGGATGATAAACGGCAAACCGCCGGTCAGAGCCAGGTTCTGGTCAAACAGTTTGAAGCCGTTTGTCAGCGACAGGAAAGAACAGATGGTGATAGACGGCATAACGTTCGGAATGGTGACCTTGAACAGCGTCTGTCTCCGGGACGCACCGTCTATTTTGGAAGCTTCGATCATGTCCTCGGGGACTGCCTGGAGACCGGCGATGTAAATGATCATCATATAACCGATCTGCTGCCAGCACATGAGGATGATGAGGCCCCAGAATCCGTATTTCGTCTCCAGCAGGATCGACGTCCCGTAGTGGGACAGGATGCCATCGAAAATCATGGACCAGATGTATCCGAGGACGATGCCGCCGATGAGGTTCGGCATAAAGAAGACCGTTCGGAACAGGTTGCTGCCTTTGAGCCCCTGAGTGAGCAGATAGGCCACCGTAAAGGCAAGCACGTTGATCAGGACGAGTGACACGATGGCAAACAGTGCCGTATACCAGAACGAATGTCGGAAACTCTCGTCAGAAAATGCCTGAACATAGTTGGAGACACCGGTGAATTTGGCGTCTCGAATGAGGCGGAACTGGCAAAATGACAGGTAGATCCCCTGAGCGAACGGCCATACAAATCCGATGCAAAACGCCGCAACGATGGGCCCCATGAAAAGCCAGGACCACCGACGAATCGGATTTTTGAACAATCCTTTCGTTTTCGTATTCATAGTTGTTACCTCTCGGGGTCAGCCAATCACTGGTTGGCCTTCTGGTACTGCACGGCCCAGCCGTCTACGAACGCAGTTTTTACTTCATTCCAGTTCGCATCGGACTGGTCTGCATTGTACTTGTTGAGCGCGGAGACAAGAGCGGCACGGTAATCATCGACATTCGGCTGATAGTTCGTCGCCCAGTCCATGACATAGCAGCCGTCTTTCGTGTACTGTTCCGCGTCTGCAAGGAATCCGTTTTCGGATGCAGGAGCATTTTTGTAGGGAAGGACGCCCAGTTCTTTCACCATGAGAGCCGATGCTTCCGGGTCGGAAACGAGCCATACCATGAAGTCCATGGTGGCCTGCTGGTCTGCCTCCGATGCCTTGGAGTTGATTGCCCAGCAGTTTTCAGTACCGCAGTTCAGTCCGGCTTTCTCTTCGCCGGCAACGCCGCAGTAGTACGGGATCATGGTAGCGTTCGGAACGTCTTTTGAAACGGCGGGATATTCCCAGGAGCCGTTGACGAAGAAGGCCGCTTTGCCGGTCTTGAATTCGTTCTCTGCGTCGTGACCGCCATTGGCCAGTGCTTTCGGTTCGGTCAGCGAGTTGTTGATGCAAAGGTCATAAAGGTTTTTGAAGTTGTTCATGTAAGTGCCTTTAATGCTCGACGGGCACTCCGTCCAGCCGCCTGCATCCCGCTCTTCGTAGAAGTACTCAAGGTTCGCCATGTGACCGGTGAATCTCCAGGACGAGGAATCGTCCATGTCGCAGGAAGTAAATGCATCGAATCCAAGCGTGCCGGCATTCTGGTGGATGTACTCTGCGACCTTCTTCAGACCGTCAAAGTTTTTGATGTCGTCCATGCGGAAGCCTGCTGCCTCTACCAGATCCGGGTTGACGATGATGCCGTAGCACTCGTAGCAATAGCCGATCGATACCAGTTTTCCGGTGTCGTCGTACAGGTTGTACGCATCGGTGTTGAGCTGGTCTTCAATGGCTGTACCCTTGAGGTCCAGCGCATAGTCTTTCCAGTCCTTGACGCCTGCCTGGTTGCCGATGACAAACAGGGTGGGTGCCGAGGACTTGTCCATTTCAGACGTCAGCGTCTGGCTGTAGGTACCGGATGCTGCCGTTACGACTTTGACGGAGACTCCTGTCTCGTCGGTGTACTTCTTTGCCAGTTCCTGCGCAGTGCCGTCGAGTTCCGGCTTGAAATTCAGCCAGTAGACAGACCCCTCGCTGCTGCCGGAACCACCGCACGCAGCAAGGCCCATCACCATGATCATGGCGATCAGGATCGCAAGTACCTTTTTGAAATTGTTCATAAAATTACCCCCTTTTACAATTTCATCAAAACGAGCAAAGTATATGTTTCCGTCTTACGACGTAAAATCCTGAACTGGACAGACCGTACCGCCCTCTCGCAGTACGGTGCCAAGTCTTTCATGCATATGTCCGCCCTTGCCGGACAGGATGTCGGTGAGAATGGAGACGGATCGGGTGCCAAGCTCCTCTTTTGGCTGTGTGAGAGTGGTGAGGGTCGGGATGGTATAGAGTGACATGTCGATGCCGTCTATTGCAATGACAGAGCAGTCTTCCGGAACACGTCTGCCTTCGTCGTGCAGAGCTTTCATGGCGGCAATCGCCAGGGTGTCAGAAATGGCGAAGAGCGCCGTGAAGTCCTGCCGCTCACGCGAAAGTTGACGTGTGATTTCGTAGGCAGAACCCATGTCGAACCGGCCACATTGCATAACAAGTCCTTCATCCGGCTCAATGCCGGCATCTTTCAGGGCATCCAGATATCCGTTATAACGCAGTTCGCTGATAGAACGATCGTTGGTTGAACTCGTAAGTACTGCAATTTTGCGATGCCCCTGTTTGATCAGATGGCGGACAGCGCGATATGCCTCTGCCCGGTCCCCGATGGAAACAGAGGAGAAATCGGTAGCATCGATGGTGCCGAAATTGTTGGCAAATGTGCAGCAGACGAATGGGATGTCGATGAGTTTGACTTCTTCTTTCGTGTAGTTGAAGCGCCCGCCGAGAAGAATGAGACCGTTGAGCCGCTTGGAGCGGGTCAGTTGTGCTACATCATCCAGTTCATCATCTTCCGTCGTGATCTGATGAAGCACCAGTTCGTACCCGGCGGCTTCCACCGCTTTTTCAATGGCATGGATGATGGGGGTGTAGAACGGGTTTCCTGCACCGCGAACAACGAGCCCGAGCGAATCGTTGGTGGTCTTTACCAGATCTCTGGCCGCCGCGTTCGGCACATAATGAAGCGTTTTCACGGCTTCCATGACCTGCACGCGGACTTCCTCGCGTACATCGGGATGGTTGTTCAGCACACGCGAAACCGTGCTGACAGACACGCCGCAATAGTCGGCGACATCTTTGATGGTCATGCAAACACCCTCCGGAATCGTATCATCTGTTCCGGAAACGTTCCCGGGAACGTTTCCAGTTTCAACTACATTTAACCATGGAAGCGCTGAAACGTCAAATATATTTTTCTGCTATTGAAAGAAAAATCCTGGAAAACTTTCGCTAACAGGATGCTTTTCTGCCCGCTCGGCCTAATTGTAACTTATTAGAGTTCGTGGTATAATTGCGGACACTATGAAAAAGGAGGGAGCGTCAGCGATGGACCTTGTACTCGGAAGCCATGTGCAGCTGAAGAAACCGCACCCCTGCGGCAGCACCGAGTTCACCCTGACCAGGGTCGGGATGGACGTAAAACTCGTCTGCGTGAACTGCGGCCGCGAAGTCATGCTCCCTCGTAAGAAAGCCGAAAAGGCGATCAAAAAGGTCCTGACGGTCCCGGAGGGAGGGTCGCCTGATGTTTGAGAACCTTGCGAATGTTGAGGAGCGATTCACCTCTCTTGAAGCGAAACTTGCAGACCCGGCTGTGGTCTCCGACATTAAACAGTACACATCGCTCCTGAAAGAGCATAAGAATATGACGCCCATCGTCGAGACCTATCGGGCGTTCCGAAAAGCGGAAGCCGACCTTGCCGAAGCGAAAGTGCTTCTGGACGAGTCGGGAATCGACAAAGAGATGAAGGAACTTGCCGAGGAAGAGGCTGCGTCCGCGAAAGACGCGATGGAAGACCTTGCCGAGAAACTGAAGATCCTTCTGCTGCCGAGAGACCCGAACGACGACAAGAACGTCATCGTCGAGATCCGATCCGGCGCCGGCGGGGAAGAAGCCGCTCTGTTTGCCGGGTCCCTTCTGCGCATGTATTCCATGTATGCCGAAACGCACGGGTTCAAGACGGAAGTCTTAAGTTCCAACCCGACGGAACTGGGCGGGTATAAGGAAGTCTCCTTCGAGATTACCGGCGACGGCGCCTACTCCCGCTTCAAATTCGAGTCGGGCGTCCACCGCGTGCAGCGGGTCCCCGAGACCGAGAGCCAGGGACGCATCCAGACGTCCACCGCCACCGTCGCGGTCCTGCCGGAAGCAGACGAAGTGGAGTTCGAGATCAACCAGAGCGAACTCAAGATCGACACCTTCCGCTCGAGCGGCGCCGGCGGGCAGCACATCAACAAGACCGATTCCGCCATCCGCATCACCCACCTGCCGACCGGCACGGTGGTCGAGTGCCAGGATGAGCGGTCGCAGCATAAAAACAAGGAGCGGGCCCTCAAGATCCTGTCGGCCAGACTCCTCGAAGTCGAACAGCAGAAGCACAAGGACGAGATCGACTCGGCCAGACGCGCCCAGGTGGGCACCGGCGACCGGTCGGAGCGCATCCGGACCTACAACTTCCCCCAAGGAAGGGTCTCGGACCACCGCATCGGCCTCACACTCTACAAGATCGACGCCATCATGAACGGCAACCTCGACGAGCTCATCGACGCCCTCATCACCGCGGATACCGCTGCCAAATTAGAAGCTGCTGGTGAATGATCGAATATAGGGGGAAGAAAAGGCCTTTGATGGAAGAAACGCCCGTCCGGGAAATAAAAGGCTCGGATAGTTGGCAGGGGGGAGCAGCGCGATGCTTTATAAGCGGGCGGGGGTTTGGCTTGGCGCCAAATAGACGACCTTTTATTTCCCCCACACAAATGATTTAGAAAAGATTTGGATATCATGCATACGTTAGAACTGACCAATTCCAAACAGGATATTCAGACGGCCGGCAAGCTGTTGAAAGACGGCGAGCTGGTGGCCATTCCGACCGAGACGGTCTATGGCCTCGCGGCGGATGCCCTGAACGGGGAGGCCGTCGCGAACATCTTCAAAGCGAAGGGCCGTCCGATGGACAATCCGCTGATCGTCCACATTGCGGACCTCTCTCAGGTCGACGACCTGGTCGCCTTCGTGCCGCCGGTCCTCGAGGACCTCGCGAAGGCCTTCTGGCCGGGACCGCTCACCGTCATCATGGAGAAGTCGGACCTCATTCCCGACGAAGTCTCCGCCGGTCTCGACACCGTCGCCATCCGCATGCCGTCCCATCCGGACGCCCGGGCCATCATCCAAGCGGCCGGGACTCCGCTGGCGGCGCCTTCCGCCAACACCTCCGGCATGCCGTCGCCCACCACGGCGGCCCATGTCATGCATGACATGGACGGCAAGATCGCCGCGGTGGTCGACGGAGGAGCCTGTGAGGTGGGCGTCGAGTCCACGGTCCTGACGCTGTGCACCCGGGTGCCCCGCATCCTGCGGCCCGGCCGGGTCACACCCGAGGACCTCTTCGACGTGCTCGGCGAAGTGGACGTCGACGACGCTGTCCTCGGACAGCTGGCGGAAGGCGCCGTCGCCGCGTCTCCCGGCATGAAATACAAACACTATTCCCCGAACGCGGAGGTCTACATCGTCGACGGGACCAAAGAGGGGTTCGCGAACTTCGTCAACGACAAGGTCGCGGAGCGGGCCGCCGAAGAGGCTGCCGTTGCCGCCCTCGTCTTCGACGGCGAAGAAGACCTTGTCCATTGCGTCACTCTGCCCTTCGGCGCCGAAGACGACCCCCTCGGCCAGGCAGAGCACCTCTTCGACGACCTGCGCAGAGCGGACGAACTGGGCGTCTCGGACATCTACGTCCGCTGCCCCTCGGCGGAAGGCGTCGGCCTCGCGGTCATGAACCGCCTCCTCCGCGCCGCGGAATTCCGCATCATTCAAGTAGATTAAAGGAAGAACGATCACTATGAGGAAAGCCATCGTCATCGGCCTCACCGGTCAGACCGGCGCCGGCAAGACCACCGTCGCGGACGGGCTCCGGCACTTCGGCTATCAGGTCATCAAAGCGGACGAGATCGCCCGGCTCGTCACCGAGAAGGGCTCCCCCGTCCTGCAGGAACTGGCCGCGGTCTTCGGAAAAGACATCCTGAAAGAGGACGGCACGCTGGACCGGGCGCTGCTCGCGGAGCGGGCCTTCGCGACGCCGGAGGAGACGAAACTCTTAAACGGCGTCACCCATCCCGAGATCCTCCGCCTCATCAACAAAAAGATCAACGGCGCATTTTTCGATGGCTATGAGGGCGTCATCCTCGACGCGTCCCAGCTCTTCGAGTCCGGCCTCAACGAACGCTGCACCCTCGTCGTGTCCGTCGTGGCGCCGGAGGACGTGCGGCTCAAACGCATCATGGAGCGGGACGGCATCTCGGAAGAGAAGGCCCGCCTGCGCATGAGCGCCCAGTACCCGGAAGAGTTCTTCCGGACCCATTCGAACTATGTCATCGAGAACACCGGCACCGCGGAGGACCTGAAACTCCAGCTCCGCCAGCTCGCCGGACTGTTCGAACAGCATATCGCGGGCGAGCGGTAAATCGCCCCAGAAGGAGAACTGTTTTGTCCATACGAAAACACGGCTGCGGTTGCGGCTGTTTCCACGGCATCCTGTCGCTCGTCCTGAGCCTCGTCGTCATCGCGGCGGTCGTGCTCACGGTACGGGAGGCCTTCTACCAGTACACCTACCCGGTGAAGTACGCCTCCTACGTGGAGGACGCTTCGGCCGAACTGGGTGTTCCGGAGACCCTCATCTACGCGACCATCCAGGTCGAGAGCCACTTCGATCCCGAAGCCCGTTCGGAGGTCGGCGCCCGGGGGCTCATGCAGATCACCGAAGAGACCTTCGACTGGCTGCGCACCAAGGAGACCTTCGGGAACGACAGCCTCACCTTTGCGGACCTCGACAAGCCGGACATCGCCATCAACTACGGCACCTACTTTTTGAAACTCCTCCTTGAGGAATTCGACGGCGATGTACCGACCGCCATGTCCGCCTACCACGCGGGGCGCGGCAGCGTCCACTCCTGGCTCGAACAGGGGAAATACTCCTCGAACGGTGAGACCCTCGACGAGATCCCGAAAGACGACACGGCCTACTACGTCCAGAAGATCGAGCGGGCCATGAACGTCTATGAAAAACGCCTGAAAGAACAGGCCGAAGAGAACGAGAACGTGCATCGCCTCCGGGCGAACTTTGCGAAGTTCGTCGACGCGTACATCGTGCCCCTCCTCGACAGTTTCTTCGACCGCTTCAGCGGAAGTTTCGCTAATAAACTCCAGTCCCTGACGTACCTCGCGGGGACCGGACGATGATAGAAAGTGTGAACACCATGGCAGAGAAAACCAACGCAAAAGCTCTGAAAGAAGAGCTCTTCTACGCACCGAAACACATGGCGACGGTCGTGGAAGAAGACCTGTTCCCGAAGGCGGACGTCTTCGCGGAAGGCTACAAAGACTTCATGTCGAACTACAAGACCGAGCGGGAGATCACCGCGTTCTTCAAGGCCGAGGCCGAGAAGAGAGGCTACACTGAGTTCGACAAGACCAAAACCTACCAGCCCGGCGACCGCGTCTACCGCGTCAACCGGAACAAGTGCATCATCCTGACGGCCTTCGGCAAGAAGCCCCTCTCGGAAGGTCTGCGCATCGCGGCGTCCCACATCGACTCCCCGCGCCTTGACCTCAAACCGAACCCGCTCTATGAGAAGGAGGAACTCGCGTTCTTCAAGACCCACTACTACGGCGGCATCAAGAAGTACCAGTGGACCACCATCCCGCTGTCCCTCCACGGCGTCATCGTCAAGGGCGACGGCACGACCGTCACCGTGAACATCGGCGAGGACGAGGGCGACCCGCAGTTCGTCATCACCGATCTCCTGCCGCACCTCGCGAAGGAACAGGAGAAACGCACCCTGGCCGATGCCATCAAGGGCGAGGACCTGAACGTCCTCGTCGGCTCCCTTCCCTTCAAGGGTGAGGAGGAGTCCGAGCTCGTGAAGCTCAACATCCTGAAGATCCTCAACGAGAAGTACGGCATCGTGGAAAAAGACTTCCTGACGGCGGAACTCGAACTGGTCCCGGCCTTCAAGGCCCGCGACATCGGCTTCGACCGCTCGCTCATCGCCGCATACGGCCATGACGACAAGGTCTGCAGCTACCCTGCCGCCATCGCGAACTTCGAAGTGGAAGACCCCGAGTACACCGTCGTCACCATCCTGACCGACAAGGAAGAGATCGGCTCCGACGGCAACACCGGCCTCAACTCCTCCTACTTCAAGTACTTCGTCGAGGACCTCGGCGAGAACGCCGGCATCCCCGGCCACGACATCCTCTCCGCGTCCGAGTGTCTGTCCGCTGACGTCACCGCCGGCATGGACCCGACCTACCCGGAACCGATGGAGGCGAACAACGCGTCCTACGTCTCGAAGGGTGTCTGCATCTGCAAGTACACTGGCTCCCGCGGCAAGTACTCCACCTCGGACGCCACCGCGGAGTTCTTCGGCAAAGTCCGCCGGCTCCTCGACGAGCAGGGCATCGTCTGGCAGACGGGCGAGCTCGGCAAGGTCGACGCGGGCGGCGGCGGAACGGTCGCCATGTACCTCGCGGCCCTGGACATCGACGTCATCGACATCGGCACGCCGGTCCTCTCCATGCACGCCCCCTACGAGGTCATCTCCAAGCTGGACCTCTACTCCACCTACCAGGCGATGTACGCCTTCTTCGACCAGAAGTAACTGGCACCATGGGAACTTTTTGGAGCGCGAACAGCGAATCGCGAGCTGAAACATCTCAAGCCAAAGCATCGTGAGCGAGGCATCGCAAGATGCAGCTTGCTGAAACTCATATAACACCGGACTCTCCCAAAACGGGAGGTCCGGTTTTCTTTTGCCTTGCTATTCACTGACGCCTGCCAGGTGGTTGATACAAAGCAGGTATTATAATATTGCGCCAACGTCATGAATACATGTCAAACTATCATATTTGGAAGCTTGCCATGTATTCTCAAGCCATCTATCCTTTGGGTTCTCGCAAAATGCATGTCAAATCAACTTTTTCAGAGGATTGCCATGCAAATCGCCTCGGCATATGCCAGAGAACAGTACTAACGTAGGGGCAGCTGAAAGAATAATACATGGCAATTATTGGGAGATCCTGAACCTGACATGTAAAATGAAAAAACCAGCATGTCTCCCTCGACCAGTAATACATGGCAATTCTCGATGATAACGATTCTGCCATGCATCTGTCCTTCATCTCTCATGCTTCTTTCATCCGGCTGGACTGTTGAACCACATTAGAAGCATGTCAAATGAGTCTTTTCATAATTCTGCCATGTGTTTTAGAAAAGCAACCCCTTGCCTGCTGCCGGTACTCTGCCCGTCATCAGCATACTACTCAGTATTAGCCTTTTGTCCGGTGTCTACTTTCTTGACCTCATCGGATGCACTGTGGCTTGTTAGACAAAAGTGCCGGGTTGGCGTTTCACATTTTCCCTGCAGCCGGCTAATATAGTTATGAGAGCAATCAGGAGGCGATACACATTGGTTGCCATTATGTTTATGGATCTGCTGGATGACCCGGCAGAAGAACCGCGATTCACGCAGATGTGTGAGCACTACAAAAACTATATTTATACGATATGTTTCAGTCGTTTGCATGACGAGCACCTTGCGGAAGACTGTACCTGGATGACGTTTGAACAGGCGGCAAAGCAGTTCCACAAATTCGATGGGGACATTTTGTCGAATCGGGTGAGAAACCTGCTTTGTACGATCGCTGTTGCGAAATGCAGCCGGGAATGGAGAAAGCAGAAACGGTTTTACGAGGTTGGAGGAAAGCTCGGCGAACAGAAGGATGGAACGGCAAGAGAACCTTCCACCGAAGATGTTCTGTGGAACCGATGGCAGCTGGAAGAACTGAAATCGGCGATCGACCAGTTGCCGGAACACTATAAGGTTTCTCTGTTTTTGGCGAAAATCTATGGCTTTTCTGCGAAAGAAATCGCGGAAATATGCGATGTAACGCCTGAAACGGCTCGAAAACGAGTCAGCTTGGCAATGAAAGAAGTTCGCAACATTTTGGAAGGAGAGCAAATCGGCGATGAAGAATGACATGTTCACAGAAGCATGTGTTCTGGCGCAGGAACAGTGGGTCCCTGCTTTTCTGAAAACGGAAGAAGAACACAAGTTCAGCAGGCAATTTAACCAGCGAATGGATCGCCTGTACAGTAAAATGCGCGGAGGTCACTACCACCGCCTGACAAAAACGTCTTTGTCCATTCTCGTGGCGGCAGTTCTCATCGCGACACTGATGGTTGCTTCGATCGCCTATGCTCCGACACGAAGATATCTAATCGAAGTATTTGATGATCACACAGAATTTAAAACAGAAGACAGCGGGCTGACATCGATTCCTATGGACATCCACTTTGGATTTATTCCTGAAGGGTTTGAATTGGTGGAGCGGGAAATTGATGGGGAAACGTGCGAACTAGACATAGAAGGCAAAATAGGAATGGTTTCCGATTATCATTTCGAGACTCCCGATGGGCGTTGGATCGATGCATCGAAATATCCTGCCGCTGGGCAACTAGACGTTGACAGCGAAGATCATTCTGTTGAAGTTATCGGTCACGATGACATAGTATACTTTTTGTCCTATTCCGAGCCAGATATCTATGGAGTGTATTGGCTGAAATCGGGAATACAATATGATTTAGGAGGAAAGCTCACCCGCGAAGATGCTTTAAAAATGGCTTATCAGATGTGGTAAAACAAACAATAGAGAATGAGCGGCATTCTGAAAGTATTTTCAGAATGTCGTTCACTTTTTTTGCCAACCAGGGAAATATAGTAGTGAAAGGGTAACCAAAAGCAAATACGAAAAGGAGGAGTTCTTGCGTGAATAGCCAAAAGAAGCGATATGTGGTGAGCGGCTTGAGTGTTGCTTATGTTTTATTCCTTGTCTATCTGTTTCTCGTGTGGGGAAGAGGGCCGATATTTCAGGAACTGCCGATCAGTGAATATGCAAAAACGTATGTGAATGTTATTCCGTTTAAAACGACCGTGGAGCAACTTCGCAATCTGAATGCCGGACTGATTAACACGGAAATCGTTTTAGCCAATACACTTGGCCATATTCTGGCGTTTTTCCCGATGGGAGCATTACTGGCGCTCGCTTATGAAAGAACACGGCAGAAGCATCTGCTTCTTGTTTCGTTTTTCTCTCTTCTGTTAGAACTCATCCAGTTGGTCCTGCATATTGGCAGCTTCGATGTGGATGCCATCATATTCAATGTCTTAGGCTACTTTGTCGGTTTGTGGTTCACAAAAGCTGTTACGAGCAGTATCAAAAGAAAGCAGACTAAGAGAGGAGCGACAGTTTCGTACTGACAAATGGAAAGACTGCTTGAATAAGACTAGTTGCCTAGATGTGAGACTCACCGGCTTCGGCCGGTGAGTCTTTTGCGTAGTGACAGCTGCTCTCTCTGATCCACTGGACGATTTATGTCCCTTTGAACCGTTCGTCGCCCAAAATGGAAACAATAACGACCGTTCGACCGGCAAAATCGACCAGTCGTTCGGGACAACCCGTTTTCATGGCTCGATTTCGTATATGCTGAGTTCGTTGGACCTGTCAATAAAAACCATATAGCGAAGAAAGGAAAGATCCGATGAACGACAATGCAAGAATGATGATCGACCAGCTCGGCGAAACGACGATTCCATCGATTGGGAATGCGCTCCACGAATTAAAAGACAGGAGAGCGTATTTGCAATATCTGATTCGAAAGAAGGAGAAGTCTATCGCCAAAGCTCCAGAGGGGTATTTGATCGTGCAAAAAGCCGGACGCGGCGAAAGCCTGCAGTATTACCGTGTCACGTACGATGAGCGGAATCGCCGCCGCAGGACCTACATTTCAAAAAGAAAGGACCTGCCATTGATTCAGGCGCTGGCACAAAAGGATTATGACCGGAAGGTGCTGGAAGCAGCAAATCTTGAACTGGCTGCCATCGACGGGCTCCTGACCCATATTCCGAAGAACTCGGCAGAGAACATATATGCGTTGCTGGACCTGCAGAGAGCCCTGTTAGTGCATCCGGACGTGGAACCGACAGATGTTTTCATCGCCAAATGGCAAGGGAAAGAGTATGACGGGAACCCTTATCCGATCCAGAAAAAACACTACACTGCCCGGGGAGAGATCGTCCGTTCGAAATCAGAAGTGGAGATTGCGAACTTCCTGTTTTTTCACGGCATCCCTTACCGCTATGAGCATCCGCTGAAGTTGAGAGATGGGCATCAGACAGTGACCTATTATCCCGATTTTATCATTATGGATCCGGTCACACGGAACGTCATTTTGTTGGAACATCTGGGGCGAATGGATGACCCGGAGTATGTGGAGGAACAGGTCCGAAAACGCCGTGTCTATGAAGAAAACGGGTTCTTCGAAGGGGAGAACATTATCTATACCTGGGAGACAGGGTCTCAACCGTTGACACGAGTGCAGCTGGAACGCAAACTCGGCCATTATTTGCATCTGGGTCTGGAGCCATGGCGCTCTTAGTGCCGGAATTGCCCTGGCTTCTTTTCAGCAACCATGTTGGCCAGTGCGAAGTTATCTTTGCTTTTTGGGCGGATGCATGTCAAAGCTGGAGAAAAGGAAAAATGCCATGTGAATCTGGCTTCGCAAAGCATCCGGGTTTGCCAAAATACATGGCTGAGTCATAGTGCTTTAAAACTGCCATGTAATTCTCACAACGGGAGACGAGTCAGTTTGATGATTTACATGTCAGGGCTTGGTTTTCCGGTCATTGACATGTGTTTTTCTGTCAACGGATCCGGTTCGCAAACAGCCTGCCGGCATATGCTGTGGCGATTTACATGGCAGACTTTCCATAACGCAGAATTGACGTGCATTTTATAAATGTCAGCAAAATGGCGTGCCGAAGAATGCATGGCAGAATTGCGAAAATGCAGAATTGACATGCTTATTATGAAAATCCAAAGCAAAAACCCGCCGGTCTGGTCCGGCGGGTTTTGCTTGTTTTGGGATTTGGGTTAGGAAAGGTATTCTATGTCTTTGAGAAGGAGAGGATGATGTTTGTTCCAGAGGTGCTCTCGTTCTGGTTTCATTGTAAAGCCCTGCTTCTACTGCCCACAAGCCCCCATGGGGGTTCTTTTTGGAAAGTTGAGACACATTTTTCAAAATGTCTCATTTTGACAAGCCGTTTTTGGCGCAAACCGGGCTGCAAGCGAAGAGCGATTCTGACTCTCCTTCTTCGACTTGAAAGTGAATACGAATGCAAAAAACCGGACCTCCAGCGAGGTCCGGCTTTGGGTTTGATTCATTTGTGCTGCAGCTTGCGAGGAGTGGCAGTTACTTATGGAACTGCTGTTTGAGGCGCTTTTCCTTTGAGAGGATGGTCTTTCTGAGACGAAGGCTCTCCGGGGTGACTTCGAGGAGTTCGTCGTCGCCGATGAATTCCATGCACTGTTCGAGGGAGAGGTTCGTTGGCGGGACGAGGCGCAGGGCGTCGTCGGAGCCGGAGGCGCGGGTGTTGGTCAGGTGCTTCGTCTTGCAGACGTTGCAGACGATGTCTTCTGCCCGGCTGCACTCGCCGACGATCATGCCTTCGTACACGTCGACGCCGGCGCCGATGAAGAGGGTGCCGCGGTCCTGCGTGTTGAAGAGGCCGTAGGCGGAGGAGACGCCGGTCTCGTGGACGACGATGGAGCCGCGCTCGCGGGTCTCGATGTCGCCCTTGTACGGCGCGTAGCCGTCGAAGAGCTGGTTCATGATGCCGTTGCCGTTGGTGTCGGTCATGAACTCGGACCGGTAGCCGATGAGGCCGCGGGACGGGACGGAGAACTCGAGGTGGGTGGCGCCGCCGTCGTTCCGCTTTGCGGGTGCCGAGGTTCTCGATGACCGCGCCGACGTAGTCGCCGGGGACCTCGATGGAGAGGAGCTCCATCGGTTCGAGGAGCTGGCCGTTCTCGTCGCGCTTGTAGATGACCTTCGGGCGGGAGACCGCGAACTCGTAGCCTTCGCGCCGCATGGTTTCGATGAGGATGGACAGGTGGAGTTCGCCGCGGCCGGAGACCTTGAACGTGTCCGTGGTCTCGGTCTCTTCGACGCGCATCGCCACATTCGTCTCGACTTCCTTGAAGAGGCGGTCACGGATGTTCCGGGAGGTGACGTACTTGCCTTCCCGTCCCGCGAAGGGGGAGTCGTTGACGATGAAGTTCATGGAGATGGTGGGTTCGTCGATCTTGATGAACTCCATGGGTTCCACGTGCTCGGGGTCGCAGGCGGTCTCGCCGATGTTGATGTCCGAGATGCCGGAGACACAGATGATCTCGCCGGCGCCGGCCTCTTTGACTTCCTTACGGGCGAGGCCTTCATAGACATACAGCTTCGAGACTTTGACCTTCTCTTCGGAGCCGTCGGCCTTGCACAGGACCAGGGGCTCGTTCTGTTTGATGGTGCCGCGCTCGATGCGCCCGATGCCCATACGACCGACATAGTCGTCGTAGTCGAGGGAGGAGAAGAGGACCTGGAGCGGCGCGTCCACATCGCCCTTCGGCGCCGGGACCTCTTTCAGGATGCTCTCGAAAATGGGCCGCATATCGCCCTCGCGGTCGCGCTCATCGTAAGAGGCATAGCCGTCTCTGGCGGAGGCGTACACCACCGGGAACTCGATCTGGTCCTCGTCCGCGCCGAGCTCGATGAACAGGTCGATGACCTCGTCCACCACTTCGGCAGGGCGGGCGCCGGGCCGGTCGATCTTGTTGATGACGACCACGACCTTCTTCTTGAGGCCGAGGGCCTTCTTCAAAACGAAGCGGGTCTGGGGCATGCAGCCCTCGAACGCGTCGACGAGCAGCAGGACGCCGTCCACCATGAGGAGGATGCGTTCGACCTCACCGCCGAAGTCCGCGTGGCCCGGGGTGTCGATGATGTTGATCTTCGTGTCGCCATAGCGCACGGAGGTGTTTTTCGAAAGGATGGTGATGCCGCGTTCCCGCTCGAGGTCGTTCGAGTCCATGACCCGTTCATCGACCTGCTCGTTCTGGCGGAAGATGCCGCTCTGCTTCAGCAGCGCGTCGACCAGGGTGGTCTTGCCGTGGTCGACGTGGGCGATCATCGCGACGTTGCGAATGTCTTCTCGGAGTTTCAAAGCTCCGCCCGGCCGTTCGCCAACCGAACCCCGCAATTGCTTTGCAAGAGGGGCAATTGGGACCCCAAACGCCCGGCCGGACTTTTCTTCCAAGATAGCATTAGATTTTTGTTCCGCAAAATTCTATCACTCGCCCCGCTCCATTGCAAGGATTTCTCTTTTATTTTAAAGGAACGCGCGGTATAATGAGTAGAACTGTATCCCGGGGGCGATGCACGCCCTCTCTCCAGAAAGGAACCGTACCAATATGGCAGAACAGAATACAGCAAAACCGAAAAACACGAAAAAGATCGCCATCATCGTGGTGGCCGCCGTCCTCGTCGTCGCCGTCATCGCGGCGGCCGTCGTCCTTCTTTTGAAGAACAGCGGGAACGTCGGGCCGAAGGACCCGAACGGAGACCCGCTCTTCCCGAAGGCCTCCGCCGTCACGAGCGTCGAGTACCTCCACCGGGGCGGCATCGACTCCGGCGTCTCCCTCGCGGAGAAAGAACTGACCGATGAAGCGGGCATCGAGGTGTTCCTCGACCAGCTGAAGGCCATGGAGTACCTGGAGCCCACCGATGAGGACCGGGCCTCGGTCGACTACACCGGCGACGTCGAGATGCTCACCCTGAAAAAAGAGAAGGGCGAGGATGTCCTCCTCATCATGGGGAAGACCATCAGCATCACGAACGAGTATGGCAACTATTTCTATAAGTGTAACGACATCGACATCGAAGCCCTGACGAAGGACTTTGTGGCGATGGACCTCTCCGGCAAGATCGGCGACACCGCCGAGGCCGAGTAACCAGAGAACGGAGGTGCCCATTTGAGCACAGACAACCTGAAACAGGCCGAAAAGGACGCTGCAAAGGCCAAGAAAAAAGCCGAAAAAGCCGCCCGAAAAGCCGAAAAGATGAAAGAAAAGGCCCGCCGCAAGGCTCTGAAGGACGGCACGCTGAAAGCTGCCCTCGACGAGACGCCGACGGACCCGGACGCGCCGGACCCCCTGCGTCCCCGCACCGAAGAGGAATTGAAAGTCGAACTCGAAGACCTTCGGGCCATGGTCCAGGGCGAGATCGACGAGATGCGCGAACAGGCCCCGAACGCCGAGTGGGACGACATCGTCAAGCAGGCGCTCTATGAAAAACAGCACGGCATCAAGGCAGAGTACCACCGCCCCGTCATGTGCGAGATCTGCGGCGAACACGAAGTCGCGGAGGGCACGGACTACTGTGAAGAATGCCTCGACGACATGAAGCACTATCCCTTCGAGTGGTGGCAGTTCATCATCCCGCTGATGGCCGTCTTCTTCCTCGTCTTCGGCATCCTGCTCGCCCATGAGGGATTCCCCATCTACCACGGCACCGCCCAGGCCCAGAGCCTTGCCCGGGAGGGCAAGCTCATGTCCGCTCTCGACAAGTATGGTGAGCTGAACGGGCAGATCGCCGAAGGGTCCGACACCTACGGTTTCCAGTACCGGAAGAACCAGGTCAAACTCCTGAACCGGACCGGCATCCAGCAGTACGGCGTCCTCGCAAACTACCTCGAGGCCTACTACCCGAACGACCTGAACAAGTGGTACAACCGCTACGCGCAGCAGTCCAAGGCCCGGATCGACGAATACGAGGCGGCCTACAACTGCTTCGAGGAAGCGGCGAAGAGTTCGAAGGACTTCAAGTCTCTCATCAAGGCTTATGACAAGGCCATCGAGGGCAAGGACATCAACCCCGCCTTCGCGAACTACTACCGCTACTATGCCTGCCTCATCTATGAGCAGGGCCTCGACACCCAGAAGAAGTACGTCGAAGCCATCAAGGCGCAGGGCGAAGAGTACGAGAGCCTGTACTTGCCCCTCGAGACCGAGATCGCTCTGACCGAACAAGACTATGACAAGGCGCTGTCGCTCTGCGATACTCTCGAAAAGCGCAACGCCGAAGACGTTTACTCTTACGTATACCGGACGGTGGCGTATCGCCTGAAAGGGGACCTGAAGGCCGCCGCCAGAGCCTGCGACGCGGGCCTCAAGATCGACGGTACCGCCTCCACCCTCAACTACCAGCGCGCCATCCTCTACCTGCTCGAGGGCGACTACAAGCTGGCCTCCGCCTATGCGGAAGAGGCCCACGCGAACGCCGCCACCGCGAACAACTACGTGTCCGCCTGCAGCATCTACTCGCTGATCCTTCAGGAGCAGATCGCCGACAAGACGACCGCTGTCAAGAACGCCAAGGGCGAGACCAAGACCAAGCTGAAGAGCGAACTGTCCGACCTCAAGTCCACTCTGGAGTCCCTCGAGACCGAGATGGACGAGTACGGCTACGCGGTCAGCCCGGACGTCGCCAAAGTCATCGCGGGCAAAAAGACCCTCGATGAAGTATTCCTGAAAGGAGAGGGGGACTTCGCATGGTAATCCTGTATGAGATCATCAAAATGCTCACCTTCCCGGGTGCCCTGCTCAAAGGGTTCCTCGAGCACCTCTTCTGCCGGCTCTGGAAAGTTCCGGTCGAGTACTCCGACTACATGCAGCGCAACGAGCTCTGCGGCCACGTCGAACACCTGCTGGCGCCGCACAAAGGCTCTTTCGCCATCTGCTTCGGCCCGCACCTCATCATGCTGCTCCTCGGTTCCGTCATTGCGTTCCCCGGGGCGATGAACCTCTTCTACATCGGAACGTTCAACTGGCTCTCCGTCATCCTCTTCTATGTCGGCGTCAGCTTCCTGGCGAACGCGTTCCCGCTCGTCGAAGACGCCCTCAACATGTGGAGCGAACTCTTCTCCGACGAGTCCAAAGGCGTCTCCAAAGTGCTGCTCGCCATCCCGGCCGCCGTCATGTACTGCGGCGCCTACCTCGAGCGCTACTGCGTCTCGCTGCTCACAAGCCTCGCGTTCGCGTACGCGCTGCCCTGGCTGGTGGCACTCATCGTCGGCTGAGGCCCGGCGCTGCTCGCCGGCTTCCTTACGAAGTCCGGGGATTTCTCTTTGCTTTTGATCGAAGGCCAGGCCAGGTCTTCTCAAAAGCACGTCTTTCTCAGCTTTTTCGGAGAAAGACGTGCCTGGGTGAGCGAGAATCGGGCTGCCGCTCATGGCTACGGCACGTCTTTCTCAGCTTTTTCGGAGAAAGACGTGCCTGGGTGAGCGAGAATCGCGCTGGTTCTCATGGCGGCGGCACGTCTTTCTCAGCTTTTTCGGAGAAAGACGTGCCTGGGCGAGCGAGAATCGGGCTGCCGCTCATGGCGGCGGCACGTCTTTCTCAGCTTTTTCGGAGAAAGACGTGCCTGGGCGAGCAAGAATCGCGCCGGTTCTCATGGCAGCGGCACGTCTTTCTCAGCTTTTTCGGAGAAAGACGTGCCTGCTACTGTTTTCGGGCTCTTGAAGCCCCTACATTTTGTAAGCAAAACTTATGCTTTGCTTTTTTGTCTTTTTCTCCTTGCCTGGCTGGGAAGCACGAATGGTGAATCGCCAAAAGGAGTAGGTGGCTAACGTGGACGTGCTATGTGCGATCAGCTGTCTCGGCCGAGGGCATGCTCCACCCGCCTGCCCAGGGTGCGAACGTCCAGCGGCACCTTGTCTGACTCGAAGGAGAGGAGCAGGGACTCGCCCACGAAGTAGCCGTTCGCTTCGTAGAGCGAGATCCGGT
The DNA here is from genome assembly GCA_900317085.1 of uncultured Eubacteriales bacterium. Classification (GTDB taxonomy): domain Bacteria; phylum Bacillota; class Clostridia; order Oscillospirales; family Acutalibacteraceae; genus RUG420. Next base: position 25,049 of record ONFJ01000030.1, read on the forward strand.
CCATGGCGGAGCGGAAGTAGCGCTCGTCTTCCATCATACCGAGGTGTTCGAGGTAGAAGCATTTTCCGGTTGCCGGGTCCAGGATGGTGAAGTCCGGGTAAATGGTGATCCGCCTGGGCTGCTTCGGGTCCCACAGTTCCAGCGCGCACTCGTAGCGGTAGGGGATGCCGTGTTGAAAGAGCCAGTTCGCGATGATCAGCTCGGACTTGGAGCGCACCCGTTCACCGCGCTCGGTCACATAGTACGGGTCGTCTTCCCGGAAGCCCTTCCGCGGGTATTCTTCGCGGAGCCAGCGTTCCAGGAACACGTCTGCCGGTTCCCAGTACGGGTCCACCAGTGGCTTCCGGTCTTCCGAGAGCTTTGGGTAAATGTCTTCCCCAAGCTCTGCAGGATATGTTTTTAAGAAGCGTGAAATGACAGCGTATTCTGCCCTGACTCTGCTCAAAACGGTCAAATAGTACCCCTTGTTTGCCAGCGCTTTGATCAGCGCCAGATCCGTTTTGCGGATATAAGTTTTCTTGCTGCTCCGGTGTTCGTCCCCGTCGCCGGAAACACACTGGTAGTATTTGACAGATTCGCTCTGTTTATGTTTCGAGATGACCAGGTGGCCGGGCGGGGCTTGGGCGATTCGCGCCGTGAGCTCTCGGATGACTCGCTCGAGTTCTTTCTGGCGGTCGATGATGGGCTGTAAGTCGAGTTGCATGAAGTGCGCTCCTTTTTGAAAGATTTCCTCATCATAAGCACACTTCGAGGGGCTTCGCAACTATAAGCCGTTTTTCGGAGACCATAACGACCGTTCGGCAGTTATTAACTGCCGTTCATCGAGAACTTGTTATATTTTGGCGAAAAAGAGACCCCGGAAACTCGGAGGAGTTTCCGGGGTGTTTGTTTGGTTTGTGGTGGTTACGCTTCGACGGGGGTCTCCGGGAGTTCCGGGAGGACGTTGGTCTCAGCTTTGAGCGCTTCATAGAACGCAGCGTGAGTGCTGAAGATGTAGGGGTTGACGTAGAAGAGGCCGAGGATGCCGAGGGTGAGGATGTCGAGAAGGATCCATCCGATGAAGGACAGGTCGAGGACGAACAGTTCCCACTTGTGGCCCTTCATCATGTTCCAGGAAGCCTTGATGACATCCATGATGCCCATGCCGGGGTTGTCCGCCAGGATGTATGGGACCATTTCCATGCCGTAAGACACGATGATGCCGGGGATGAGGAAGAAGAGAAACCCAAGGGCGACGAACAGGTTTTTGAGAGCCATGGTGATCATGTTGTTCCAGTACTTCGGAACGAAGCCTCTGTTGAGTTCATCGAGTTCCGCTTTTTCCACAAGGTTCTTCTTGAAGAAGTTCCGGCCGCTGACTTCCAGAGGACCAAACAGGAAAAGGGTCAGGAGGGCGGACAGAGTGCCGAGGCCGGCGATGGTGCCGACGTTGACGGACTCCTTCAGACGCTGGGACACGGGTGCGGAGGGCGTGGCAGCTACATTCGCATCATCGTCCAGCAGGAACCCGAAGTCCTGATTGATGTCGGTCGTATCGAAGTCTTCACTTGGGAAGGGGTTATAGTCTTCGGGGTCGACCGAAACGGACTGAGACTGCTGCGGTTCGGCCAGCTCCTCGAAATCGACCGAATTCGAGGCGGAACCGGCGTTCCAGCCACCGATGGCGATGGTCAGAAGAATGGCGACCAGGACCGCTTTCCAGTAGTTTGCTTTAAAGGCCGCTTTGCCGCGGGCTTTCAGCTCTTTGCGATTCATAGAAACTCTCCTTTCGAAAGCTGCCGAGGGGACTGCAGCTCGTTTCACTTACATTCTATAGTATACTTGGTTTTCCTGCCAGTTACAAATAGCAACAACTTTGTAACAACTGTAACAGTATTCGCCATACACAATAGGCACCATATCACAGAGTGGCGATCCGCGCAAGCATTTTTTAGCCTGCGAAGAAAAAATCAAAAATTTTTCGTTCTTTAAGTACATTTTAGGTTGACATTATATAGTTAGAGCTGTCAAAGGGAGGTACCCCTCACCGAACTTTGACAGGAATACATTCTCTTCTTAATCTTTCTCATTTCTCACTCCAAATCACACACGCATGAAAGCGCCCCGAAGTGCAAGCCGGGGCGCTTCTGCATTTTATCCGGCGAAGGGGGCGGAAGAGCAGTTCCGGAAGGCAGACTGGCCGCAATTCACCGGAAAACGGTTTTTTTCAAAGGGGAGTTGTGCTATACTCTTCAGGAATTATGAGCAGGGGCAGTGCATCGCCTGAAGAGAGGGCAGTGCATCGCCTGAAGAGAGGGCAGTGCATCGCCTGAAGAGAGGGCAGTGCATCGACCGAAGAGGGTAGCAGAATGCCCGAAAGCAGGGGCGGTACATCGCCCGGGGAGGAACACCGTGAAGACTTATACGCTGCATTTCATCCGGCACGGCATGACGACGGCCAACGAAGAGGGCCGCTATGTCGGGCACCAGGACCTGAGCCTCAGCCTGCAGGGCGAGGACGAACTGCGTTACCTCAAGGACAACTGCGTCTACCCGGACCCGCCGGTCGTGTTCACGAGCCCCCTGAAGCGGTGCACGGAGACCTGCGAGATCCTGTTCCCTGACGCGCAGCCCGTCGTCATGCGGGAGCTCATCGAGTACAACTTCGGCGAGTTCGAAGGCCACACGGCGGAGGAGCTGCAGCAGTACGACGAGTTCGCGGAATGGCTCCGTGGCGGCATGGACGCGGCTCCGCCCCACGGCGAGAGCAATGCCGAGTTCGGCGAACGCATCCGCGGCGCGCTTGAGAGCATCGTGGAAGGTCTGCTGAAGACCGGCATCACCGAGGCGGCCATCGTCACCCACGGCGGTATCATCTCCGCTTTGATGGCGATCTACTGTCTGCCGGAAGCACCGATGAACGAATGGGCCTGCATGAACGGCACGGGGTACACCGTGCGGATCACGCCGTCGCTCTGGGCGAAGGGCCGCAAGTTCGAAGGCGTCGCGCAGATCCCCACCGTGCCCGAAGAGAAACTTCGCGAGCTCGGCCTTACCGGCGACGACGAGGACTGGATGGACGACGAAGACTACGGATTCGGCCCGGACACCACCGGCGTCGAGCACTTCACGATTTAACAGTTATTAGAAACGCATTAGAAACGAAGGTGAGTGAATGGCCATCAAAGGCGCCATTTTCGACATGGACGGCACCCTGACCGAGTCCATGCACCTGTGGATCGAGATCGGCCGGCGCTACCTCGAAGGCCTCGGCTACACGGTCACTCCCGAGCAGAACAAGGTCATGACGACCATGCTCCTCGAGCCCATGGCGCTCTACATGCAGGACGAGTTTGGTCTGCAGAAGAGCCAGCAGCAGATCATCGATGAGATCAACAAGCTCGTCGAGCCCGGCTACTTCGAAGAGGTCGAGGTCAAACCCACGGTCGTCGAGACCCTGGAGGCGATGCACGAACGGGGCATCCGCATGTGCGTCGCAACGGCCACGGACCGCCATCTGACGGAGGCCTGCCTCCGCCGCAATGGCATCGACCGCTTCTTCTCCGCCATCTTCACCTGCGGCGAGGAGCACTGCAACAAGCGCACGTCGCAGATCTACGACAAGGCCCGCGCCCACCTGGGCACGGCCCCCGAGGACACCTACATTTTCGAAGACACGTACGTCAGCATCCTCGGCGCGAAGCAGTCCGGCTGCCGCGTCGTCGGACTGCAGGACCGCTGGTCGGAGAAGAAGCGGGACCTCATCCGCGAGACGGTGGACATTTATGCCGAGCGGATGGGCGACCTGGAGCTTGATGAGATGTAAGAAGCTGGGGAGGTACATCGCCCAAGGGCTGCGGGAAACGCCCAAAACGCACTTTTTTCAAAAAAATCCAAAAAAATTTCCAACCTTTAAGTACTTTTTAGGTTGACACCTTATAGTGGGAACTGTCAAAGGGAGATACCCCTCCTCCCGATGACACCAGATTATGATTTTTCTCCTAATTCATAATTCTCCAATCTTTCTCATTTCTCACTCCAAATTTCACACACAACAGAACTCCGCCTTCGGCCCCACGCCGGAGGCGGTTCTGTTTTTGCGCGTTGCGGCGTTTGGCAAGACGCTGCACATCAGTTTACAATTTGTTAATCATTGTGGTATAGTAGTACCGTTGTATGTATTTTGTATGAGTAAATAAAAGGAGAATTATGCAATGAAACTCACAAAGAAGCTTTTTGCCGCGCTCCTGGTCCTGTGCATGATGATCCCGGTGGTCTCCGCCGCGTCGTCTGCCAAGGCTGCCAGAAGTTACAACGGGAAGTCCCTGGTCGTGCTGGGTGACTCCATCGCCGCGGGCTTCGGCCTCAACAAGTGGGTCCCCGAGACCACGCTGACCCAGGGCCTCGTCATGCCCCACGGCGAGTTCGTCGAAGACTCGTTCCCGCAGCTCGTCCGCGACCGTTACGGCTTCTCGAAGAAGACGTCCGTCAACCTGTCCCGGAACATGTGGTGCTCCACCGAGTTCCTGCGCCTGCTCGACCCGAAGTTCGAAGCCGAACTCTGCGAGCCGGAGAACGCGTTCGACCAGTACGTCTCCGACTACATGATGTTCCCCTCCGAGGTCCTGAAACCCACCGACACCCTGCGCCTTGCGGCGTCCATCAAGGACTCCATCAAAAAGGCTGACGTCCTGGTCTTCTCCCTCGGCTCGAACGACATCATGACCTACTCCATCTGCAAGCCCCTCATGAGACCGTTCTACCAGGTTTTCGGCCGCCAGGCGGCAGTCGCCCTGTCCGCGGTCACCCAGAGAGAGATCAAGACCCTCGACAGCCCCGAAGAAGTCGCCAAGTTCGTCCTCGGCCCGCTGGACCTCAACCTCCTGCCCCAGGACGTCGCCCAGTCCACCAAGCGCTTCTACAAGCAGTATGACCGCCTCCTCGGCATCATCTACAAGCTGAACCCGGACGTCAAGGTCATCTCCATGGGCATCACCGCTCCCTTCCGCGGCCTTCAGATCCTCGACGGCGTCGACGAGATCATGCTGTCCCGCCTCAACGAGGAAGTCATCGTGAACGTCCGCAACTACATGACGAAGAAGAGCCCCTACCGCAACCGCACCACCTATGTCGAGGTGGGCGATGTACCGGGCCATGTTTTCTACAATGTGACAAACCCGCTGTTCCTGCCGGAGTTCATCCTCGATGTCCATCCGACGAGAGAAGGCCATAACACCATCGCGAAGCGTATCGGCGCGAAGCTGTAAATCGCGATCAGAGCAAATACCCTGAAAGAACTGGAGTAAACAATGAAACTGACCAAGAAACTGGTCGCCGTCTTTATGGCGCTGACCATGCTCCTGTCCCTGACCGCGTCATGGCCCGGCTGTAAGGCATAAAAATATCCCCGGACTCCGCAAGGAGTTCGGGGATTTCTTTTTTGTATTCTATTTGTCGAGCCGCGAGCCGAGGTCCGTAGCTTACGCGTACCCGGATGTCACGACTTCCCAGTCGCCGCCGTCGGTGCGGGCGAGGACCCACTGGTAGTCCGTGTACACTTCCCGGGGCTCGAGGGGCGCCGCGTTCTTCGCGAGGAACGCCGAGCGGAAGTCCGTGTTGAAGACGGCGCATTCGGTGTAGTCGCTGTCCGGGAAGCGTCCCTGGACGGAGGCGAGGTAGTTTTCGGACTGTTCATCGCCAATGTAGTGGATGTCGAGGACGCGGGCGTTCATCTCGTCCCAGAAGCTGTCGGCCAGAATGGCGTCCGAGGCGGCTTCCATCTCCGCTTCGGTGTAGACGTCCGAACCGATGTCCTTGTCGACGGGCGCGTACCAGGAGCCGAAGCCGTAGCCGAGCACCAGGATGACGAAGCAGAGCAGGGTGCACAGCACGGCCGCCAGCGTGCCTTTTTTGCGGCGCACGAACCAGAACAGGAGCACCAGCACGACGATGCTGACCGCAAGATAGATGATGCCGGCCACCGAGGGCCCGATCAAAGCTGCCATAGGGCAATTCCTCCTTGGGGCGAGTAAGTTTCCTCTTCTATGATAGCGCCGAACGCGCTCCCGCGGTAGTTACAAGCCGGCTACAATTCGGTAAAGGAACGGTACTACATCTTGTGGTGCCGGGGCCTGCGGCAGCCTCCCTGTGGCGATTTACTCATTGTAATTTTCATGCTATAATTCAGGTCAGAAATAATACAGAGCGTATATCGCGAAACTCGGACGAATGCCCGGCAGGCGCACATCGCTTACCAGGCAGTACATCGCCCGACAGAATACACAGGAGGGGACCCCATGCCAAACCAGACTTTTTCAGACCGGCTCACACTGCAGCGGAAACAGAAGGGCGTCAGCCAGAAGCAGGCGGCGGCGGACCTCGGCATCTCCCAGGCGCTGCTGTCCCATTACGAGAACGGCATCCGGGAACCGGGGCTCCAGTTCCTCGTGAAGGCGGCGGACTACTACAACGTCAGCTGCGACTACCTCCTCGGCCACGCCGCGAACGTGCTGCAGCTCAACCAGGCGGTGGACTTCGAGGACCTGCCGGAGGACGAGGAGTTCAGCCGGGAGACGTTCATCCGGGCGGACATCGCCATCATGAACAACATCGTCGAGGACGAGGAGATGGCGGACGCCCTGAACAAGGCGGCGGCGCTGGCCGGCTACATGGGCCTGTTTGCGGCGGTCACCAAGGGACTGCTGCCCCGCAGCTGGCTCGGCAGCAACTCGGACAACAAGGCGCAGTTCAAGTTCCTGATGTACAGCATCGCCGGCGACATCCACGACCTCACCTCCGCGCCGGAGGACGAGGAACTCATCGGGACCGAAGCGCCGAAGAGCGTACAGTCCCTCTGTGCCTACATCAACGACCTCATCAATACCCGCGTCGCGCGGCTGATGTAAAAAAGAGACCTCCGAATGTCTTCGGAGGTCTCTCTGCTTTTCTTATTCTGGTAAGCCTGCCGGCTCAGTAAGCGCAAGCGCTTACATCATCGCTTCCTTGTACATGTCGATGTACAGGCCGGCGGAGCGTTCCCAGCTGTTGTCGGACTTCATGGCCCGGTTCACGACGGCTTTCCACGCGGTCTTGTCGTTGTAGTAGAGGTCGATGCCGCGGGTGATGGCCCAGAGCATGTCATGGGCGTTGTACGTCTTGAAGGTGAAGCCGTTGCCTTCGCCGTCGCCGCAGTCGCGGACGGAGTCCTTGAGGCCGCCGGTCTCGCGGACGATCGGGATGGTGCCGTAGCGCAGCGCGATCATCTGGGACAGGCCGCAGGGCTCGCTCTTTGAGGGCATCAGGAAGAGGTCGGCGCCGGCGTAGATCTTTCTCGCGAGGCCCGGGTCGAAGCCCAGCTCGACGCGGAACTTGTCCGGGTGCCGCTCGGCGACGCCGCGGAAGTAGTTCTCGTAGGAGCTGTCGCCGGAGCCGAGGACGATCATGCGGACTTCGGTGTTGTACAGAAGCTCATCGATGATGGCGGTGATGAGGTCGAGGCCCTTGTGGGAGACGAGCCGTGAGATGAGGCCGATGATCGGTACATCCGGCTCGTGCTCGAACCCGAAGCGGTCTTCGAGGGCCGCCTTGTCCTTCTTCTTGTTGGTCTTGCGGGCCTGGGAATAGTGGAACGGGATGGCGGGGTCGGTGTTCGGGTCGTAGCTCTCGACGTCGATGCCGTTCAGGATGCCGGTGAGTTTCCAGAGGTTCCGGTGCAGGATGCCGTCGAGGCCGTGGGAGTACCACGGGTCGAGGATCTCATTGGCGTAGCTCGGGGAGACCGTCGTCACCTTGTTGCAGCATTCGATGGCGCCCTTCGAGAAGTTGGCGAGGCCGTCGTTCTCGACGATGTAGTAGTCCTGGGGGTCGAGGCCCACGACTTCGCTCAGGATGTCCATGCCGTAGAGGCCCTGGTACTGGATGTTATGGATGGTGTAAACGGTACGGATGTCTTCGTAGCCGGGAGCATCCCGGTAGAAGCAGTTGTAGTAGACCGGGATGAGCGCGGTCTGCCAGTCGTTGCAGTGGATGATGTCGGGCTTGAAGCCGTCCAGTTCTTCCAGATGCTTGACGGTGTCCAGAACGGCGCGGGAGAAGAACGCGAACCGCTCGGCATCGTCATAATACCCGTACAGGCCGGAGCGCTTGAAGTAGTACTCGTTGTCCAGCAGGTAATAGGTGACGCCGTCTGCCTTCGCTTCGAACACGCCGCAGTACTGTCTTCTCCAGGCAACGGCGACGTCGAAGTTCAAAAGGTACTTCATCTCGGCGCGCTGCTCCTCGGTGACAGAACCGTAAAGCGGCAGGATGACGCGGACATCTTCACCTTTGGCCTTCAGAGCTTTGGGCAGAGCGCCCGCGACTTCGGCGAGACCGCCGCTGACGGCAAAGGGGACCGCTTCACTGGAAGCAAACAGGATATTCATAAAAACGGGTCCTCCATTTCATGATTCTCGATAAAAACTCGGTATTATGACAGGAAGGCTGGCGGTGTGCGCAGCCTCCCTGTGTTCAGTGTATCAGACGACGATGTTCTTTGTAAAGTAAATCGGATAGGACGGGTCGCCCGCCAGATTCCGGTTCGCCGTGATGGTAACATTCTTGTCGGTGACGACGCTGTCGACCTTCGCGTTCGCGTGGACGACGGTGCCCTGCATGAGGATGGAGTTCTTGACGACCGCACCCTTCTCGACGATGACGCCGCGGAAGAGCAGGGAGTTCTCGACGGTGCCTTCAATGGTGCAGCCGTCGGCGATGAGCGAATTGCCGGTCTGGGAACTCTCGCCGTAAAGGGTCGGGACGTTGTCCGCGATCTTGGTGGCGATGGGGTTCTTCGGGTCCAGAAGCGCCTTGCGGTTCTCCGGCTCGAGGAGTTCCATGCTGACTTTGTAGTACGTCTTGAGGGAGTCGATCATCTCGGCGAAACCGTCGATCTCGTAGCCGACGATCTTGAGGTCGCCCTCATTGGCCTGGGCCTGGATGACGTCCTTGGAGAAGGAGGTCTTGCTGTGCGCGATGGCGCCCTGGATGAGGTACTCGAGAAGAGACTTTCTCATGACATAGATGTTGAAGGAGTAATCGACTTCTTCCTCGCCGGACTCGGGAGTGCCGATGGTGACGTCCTTGACTCTCTTGTCGGCATCCATGTTGAGGATCTGGATGTTCTTGAGGGCCGGCAGTTTGCCGTGCTTGTAAGCGATGGTGATGTCCGCTTCCTGTTCGGTGTGGAAGTTGAACATATCCTGGAAATCGAAATTGTAGACCGCGTTGGCGTCGGTGATGACGACATATTCGTGGCGGGATTTCCGCAGGAAGTCGAGGTTGCTGTACAGGGAGTCGAGCCGGTTGTTCCGGCCGGTGGCAACCGACGAAGAGGTGTTGTACGGCGGCAGGAGGTACAGGCCCTCACGTTTACGGGCGAGGTCCCAGGGTTTGCCGGAACCGATGTGGTCCATCAGGGACTGATAGTTCTCTTTGGTGATGATGCCGACTTCCGTAATGCCCGCGTTGACCATGTTGGACAGGGGGAAGTCGATGAAACGATAGCGGCATCCGAAGGGAACGGAGGCCACAGTTCGCATGGTCGTGAGTTCCCGGATGGTGGAATCGTAGGCCTGCGAATGAATGATACCAAGCACATTATTTGCTCTCATAGTTCGTGCCCTCCTCTACGTTCTCGTTGACCATGACATTGGCCGGGATGACCGCGCCCTTGCCGATGGTGATCTTTTCGCCGATGACCGCGACGCCCCACTTGTCGGGGTCGGTGATGTCGGGGCCTGCGCCGACTTTTGCGTTTTCTTCGATGACGGCGTTCTCAGCGACGATGGCATACTGGACGTCCGCGCCCTTCTTGACGACGGCGCCCGGCATGATGATGGAATACTTGATGTTCGCGCCTTCCTCGATGGTGGCGTTCGGGAACAGGACGGAGAAGTCGACCTTGCCTTCGACGGAGCAGCCTTCGGTGACCATGGAGTTGCCCACTTCAGCACCGTCGGCGATGTACTGCGGAGCGGCCGAGGGGCTTCTCGCGTAGATCTTCCAGTGCGGGTCGTTCAGGTTGATGCCCGAGGCCGGGGACAGGATGTCCATATTGGCTTCCCAGAGGCTCTCGATGGTTCCGACGTCTCTCCAGTAGCCGTCGAACTGATAAGCGACCATCTTCTCGCCGGCTTCATGCATGGCGGGGATGACGTTGTGACCGAAGTCGTTGGAGGACTCGGGGTCGTTCTCGTCGGCGATGAGGTATTCGCGGAGTTTGGACCAGGTGAAGATGTAGATGCCCATGGAGGCCTTGTTGGAACGCGGGTTCGCCGGTTTCTCCTCGAACTCGGAGATGGTGCCGTCCTCGTTGACGATCATGAGACCGAAACGGGAGGCTTCTTTCCACTCGACCTCGCGCATGGCGATGGTGCAGGCAGCGTCCTGCTGCTTGTGGAAGGCGAGCATGTCGGCGTAATCCATCTTGTAGATGTGGTCGCCGGACAGGACCACGACGTACTCGGGGTCGTATTTGTCGATGAAGTGGATGTTCTGGTAGATGGCATTTGCGGTGCCTTTGTACCAGTCCGTGCCCTGGATCTGCTGATACGGGGACAGGATGTGGACTCCGCCGTCCGTGCGGTCGAGGTCCCAGGGCTCGCCGTTGCCGACGTAGTCATTCAGCTCAAGGGGCTGGTACTGGGTCAGGACGCCGACCGTATAGATGCCGGAGTTTACACAGTTCGACAGCGGGAAGTCGATGATCCGGTACTTTCCGCCGAAGGGGACCGCAGGTTTGGCGATCTTGTGGGTCAGGATGCCGAGTCTGCTGCCCTGGCCGCCTGCCAACAGCATGGCGATGCATTCGTTTTTACGTGCCATAAGTAGGACTCCTTTGGAATATTTCTACATATTATTTTTACAAAAATTATGTACGGGGATAAGCGAAGCTGCCGGAATGCTCCGGGGACCACTTCGGGGTGCGGTCCTTCTCGGCGACCTTTTTCAGGAAGAGGGCCGAGTTGCCGGCAATGTTCAGGGCGATGCACGCCTTCTGGGAATGCATCGGCTCGTCGAGGGACTCGACCTTGCCACCGGTGGACCAGCCGCTGCCGCCGAATTCGGGCGCGTCGGTGTCGAAGACCACTTCGTAAACGCCGTCGTCACAGCCCATCTTGTAGCCTTCGCGATTTACTTTCGTGAAGTTCAGAAGACAGTACAGTACATCGTCGTTCTGGTCTTTCCGCTTGTAGGCCAGCACCGAGTTGGCGTTGTCGTCGGGGATGATCCACTCGAAGCCTTCCCAGCTGTAGTCGATCTCCCACAGGGCCGGTGTTTCCTTATAGAAGGTGTTGAGGGCCCGCGTGTACGCCTGCAGCTTGTGGTGCATGTCGTAGTCGAGCAGGTTCCAGTCGAGCTGGCTCTTGTAGTTCCACTCGCTGAACTGGCCGAACTCGCTGCCCATGAAGAGGAGTTTCTTGCCGGGGTGGGAGTACATGTAGGCCAGCATGGAGCGGACACCGGCGAACTTCTCGGCGTACTGCTCGGGGTCGGACGGGTCGCCCGGGTGTTTGTTGATGAGGGAGCCTTTGCCGTGGACGACTTCATCGTGCGAGATGGGCAGGACGAAGTTCTCGGAGAAGGCATAGAAGAAGGAGAAGGTCAGGCAGTCGTGGTTGTATTTCCGGCTGAGACCGTCTAAGTTGAAGTAACGGATGACGTCGTTCATCCAGCCCATGTTCCACTTGAAGTTGAAGCCGAGGCCGCCGATGGAGGTGGGCTTCGAGACGTTGGGCCATGCGGTGGACTCTTCGGCGATCATCATGACGTCGCCCCGTTCCCGGAAGATGGACTCGTTGAGTTTCTGCAGGAACGCGACGGCTTCGAGGTTCTCGACGCCGCCGTTGGCGTTGGGGATCCACTCGCCGTCCTTGCGGTCATAGTTGAGGTACAGCATGGACGCGACGGCGTCGACACGGATGCCGTCGATGTGGTACTTGTCGAACCAGAAGTGGGCGTTCGAGACGAGGAAGCTCTGGACTTCCGTCTTGCCGAAGTCGAAGACCTTGGTGCCCCAGGTCTTGTGCTCGCCTTTGCGGGGGTCCGGGTACTCGTAGCAGGGCTCGCCGTCGAACTCGAAGAGGCCGTAGGCGTCCTTCGGGAAGTGGGCGGGGACCCAGTCGAGGATGACCCCGATGCCGTTCTGGTGGCACTTGTCGATGAGGTACATGAGGTCGGCCGGGGAAGTGGCGGCGTAGTAGCCGCAGACCTGATAGCCCCAGGACCCGTCGAAGGGGTACTCGGAGAGGGGCATGAATTCGATGTGCGTGTAGCCCATGTCGGCGACGTACGGAACGAGTTCGTCCGCGAGAGCGCGGTACGAGTACAGGTTCCCGTCTTCATAGACTTTCCAGGAACCGGCATGCACTTCATAGATGTTGACGGGCATGTCGTAGATGCGGGTGGAGGCGCGGTGCTCGAGCCACTCGTCATCGTTCCAGGTGTAGCAGTCGTCGATGTCATAGAATTTCGAGGCTGTCCCGGGTCTCGTCTCCATATGATAGCCGTAGGGGTCGGCCTTCATGATGGTGCGTCCGTCTCTCGCCTCGATGGCATACTTATAGGCGGAATACTCTTCGATGGCGCCGTCGGGAGCCGTGGCTTCCCAGATGCCGTCGGAGATCTTCTCCATCCGTAAATTGTAGGGGTCCCAGTCGTTGAAGTCGCCGATAGGCTTTCGAGTTGTTTCCCTGATGGAACAGGTAAACGGGGAGGTCTAAATTGTTTTGAGTTTTGCCCATAAGCGTCACCCTCCGTTTAGAAAAAGTTTGGCTTTTGCGTCAATTACGTCGTTTGCCTTGAAAATTGACCGCAAAAACCCTACATCTTTATTTAATAATAACAGAAACAAATAGGCCATTCAAGGAGTTTATTGTCGAATTTGTGCAAAAATGACAAGGGCGATTTACCTCGTGGGGAGTCTCGCCATGAAGGGGTATATCGCCACCGGGTTTACATGTGTTAAAAACGTCAAAAACTATTGCCTTAGGTAATTTTATTGTGCTATAATGACTAACGATTAGAAATTGTCCCGGTCTCTTCTAACGGGAACACCCAGTTTCTACGACAGTGGATGGAAAAATTTCTGCTCAAAAATTTTTAGTGAAAGTGAGGGAGAGAAATGGACGATAGGAGACGCACCATTTCCTCCGAGGAATCTATGATCGGCGAAGCTCTCATGAGAGTGTCCAACACCCTTGAGGCGCAGCGTCTGACCAAGTCCTTGGATTATCAAGAAAAGCTGAGAAGCAGATCCAACATCAGACTGATCCTTGCCATCATCGCTCTCGTCCTTGCGGGCGGCATGCTCATCATTGGCGGTTTCCTTCTGTACGTACTTCTTAAGTACCAGGATCCGATTCTCGACACCGTCGTTCCGTTCCTGAAGAACTTCTTCGGCGGACTGAACACCATGTTTGCGGCACTGACCGAAACTACCACTTACCTGCCTGTTCTTACTGAGCAGCTGACCAGAATGATGGAACTCCTTCTCGGTGTTCTCAATGGTCTCAGCGGCCTCGACCTTGGCGAGCTCATGGGCTATCTGACCACGATGCTTGGCTCGGCCACTAGTATGGTCTCTGACCTGGCTGTTATTGTTCACGGCCTTACCCCGCTGGGTGACACTGTGAACGGCCTTCTTACTGACATCAACGCAGGCGGCATTGGCTCCGTCGTCAACGATGTTCTGTCTGGCATGGGTATCGACATGAACGTTGTCTCTCAGATGACGTCTCAGGCGATCGGTTCCGTTGCCAAACTTGCTGATGCAAGTGCTGCTCTGACGGATGCTACTCTTACCGATAGCAACATCAAAGCATTCAGCAGCGCGGCCGGTACGGCAGCCAGCACCTCCGCAGACCTTCTTGCCGGTCTGAACAACGGCCTCAGCGGCGCCGATGCACAGGGTGCAGGCGAAGCTGCCGGCAACCTCGTTTCCAGCTCCACGAACGCTGCAAGCGCTCTGGGCAATGCTCTTGCCGGTTTTGCCGGTGCTGTGAAGTAATTCCACCTTTACAGTAAGCAATCTATTAAGTATTTTAATAATTCGAGCAGAATTCAAATCGTTCAAAATAATTTCCCCCGCAGGTTTCCTGCGGGGGAGTTATTTTTTGTGCTGCGCTTCCGCGCTTCGCCGGTACATCGCCCACCTTCGGTTGACACCACAAGGTGCAGTCTTTAAAATAGTACCGAATAAAAGGAAAGGAAGGGATGTTTCGAGTCTCCGGCGGCACATCGCCAAGGGGACTTTAACCACCCACCTGTCATTACATGTACAAGAACTGTTATTACGTTTCCGAGCGCAAGGCGGAGGACGCCCACCTGAAGAACGCGACCAACAAGGCGCGGGCGGACGTGGAGTTCACGCTTGCGGAACTCGGGATGAAAGAAGTGAAGATCGCGCTGGAGTTCCAGGGGGACAATGCGTCCATCGCCGCGTCTCTCCAGGAACACTGGAATACCTATAAAGTCTGGAAGAAGACCCTCGCGCACCTCGGGAAAGGCGACCTCCTGGTCGTGCAGTTCCCGTCCATTTCGCACTGCATTTTCCTCGGGAAACTCTTTAAGGAGCTGCGGGGCAGAGGCGTGACGGTCGTTCTGCTCATCCACGACCTCGAGAAGCTCCGGTTCATCGAGGCGGAAGTGCCCTTCAAGACCCGGGTACGGCAGAGCCTCGACGAGTCCTCCGTGCTGAAGGCCGCGGACCTCGTCATCGCCCACAACCCGGTCATGATCGACTACCTCGTCGGCGAAGGCGTCGCCCGGGAGAAACTCGTGTCCCTCGACATCTTCGACTACCGGATGCCCGCGGACTTCGAACCGCACAAGCCCTATGCGGAGACCGACGAGACGAACCTCGACGCTCCCGGCGCGGACCTCATCATCGCCGGCAACCTGGACTCCGACAAGGTCGGGTACCTCAAGGACATCGGCCGCGTGCCCGGTGTGCGCTTCCAGCTCTACGGCGTCGGCTACAAGGATGAGTCCTCGAACGCCGTGTACAACGGCTCGTTTCTGCCGGACGAACTGCCGGCCTACCTGCACGGCAACTTCGGCCTCGTCTGGGACGGCACGTCCGTCGACACCTGCGCCGGCAACTACGGCACGTACCTCAAGTACAACGACCCGCACAAGACGTCCCTGTACCTCATGTGCGGCTTCCCGGTCGTCGTGTGGGACAAGTCCGCCATCTCGACGTTCGTCCTGGAGCACGGCGCCGGCATCGCCGTCTCGTCGCTCCTGGAGGCCGGAGACGCCATCGCGTCCCTCGACCCGTACGAGTACGAGCAGATGTGCAAAAACGCCGCCGCGGTCTCCGCAGACCTGCGCTCCGGCCACTACCTGAAGACGGCGGTCGCCGAATGCATGCAGCGGCTGGGCCACTGAGGCCGCGAACAAGAAATACTCTCTTTTGGAGTTGTTTATGAACCTATCTTCCCCTTCAGAAATCAAAGCTCTTCTTCAAAAGAACGGCTTTAACTTTTCCAAGGCCCTCGGTCAGAACTTTCTGATCAATCCGAGTGTCTGTCCCCGCATGGCG
>ONFJ01000034.1 GCA_900317085.1 uncultured Eubacteriales bacterium
GGAGCGGAGTGGAGGGCGTCAATACGCACGGCAGCTAACAGGGGCGTTTACGGTGTACTAGCTGCGCGTCGCCGTCCGCCCCGCTGCCTGGCGGATGTTTCCGAGGGGAGGAGGCGAAGCCTCCGGAAGCTTCGCCAGTGGTACTGTGGTTGAGAGATAAATCGCCTAAGCACTTCAAAATTGGAGAATGCGAAGTACCAGACCTTGGAAAAAGCGCGACAAATTCGGAGTTGTGGGAGTGGGTAAGCAAAAACACTCTGCCGGCTCGAGAGAGCGGGACAGAGTGTTATTTTTTGCGGCGCTGTTTTTTGCTGTGGGTCGGCGAGCCGGTCTTGACGCCCTTGCCGGAACGAGACGAGCCGGAGTTCCGGGAGTCTGAGTTTCGCGGGCCTGAACTGCGAGAGTTTGGGTTTCGGGAGTTCGAACTGCGGGAGTTGGCGCCCTGAACGCGGGCGGTGTTCGAGGTTCGTCTGCCGGAGCTGCGCGCCTCGGAGTTGGCGCCCTGTGTGTGGCGTGAGCCGGCGCTTCGCCCGTTGCCGCTTCCGCGCTCCGGGGGTACCAGGCACTCGGGGCCGTAGCCGATGAGGTCGAAGCGGTGCGCCTTGCGCAGGGCTTCGCGGACGAGGGCGTGGTTCTTCGGGTCGCGGTACTGGATGAGGGCGCGCTGCATCGCCTTCTCGTGCGGGTCGTTCGCCACGTAGACCTCGTTCATGGTCAGCGGGTCGTACCCGGTGTAGTACATGCAGGTGGAGACGGTGCCCGGGGTCGGGTAGAAGTCCTGCACCTGTTTCGGGCTGAGCTTGTGTTTGTTCAGGTACTCGGCGAGCAGGATGGCGTCGTTCAGCCGGCTGCCCGGGTGGGACGAGATGAGGTACGGGACCACATACTGGTCCATCCCCAGCTGGGCGTTCACCTTCTCGAACTCCTCGACGAACCGGTTGTACACGTTCACGCTTGGCTTGCCGATCTTCGAGAGGACCGCGTCCGAGACGTGTTCCGGCGCCACGCGCAGCTGGCCGGAGATGTGGTGTTCCGCGAGTTCCTTCAGGAAGTGTGTCTTATAGTCCGCGAGGACCACGTCGTAGCGGATCCCGGAACGGACGAAGACCTTCTTCACGCCGGGCAGCGAGCGCAGTTCCCGGAGGAGTTCGAGGTAGTCCGTGTGGTCGGTGTCGAGGTTCGGGCAGACCGTCGGGTAGAGGCAGTGCCGGTCCTTGCAGGCGCCGAGGGTCAGCTGCTTCTTGCAGGCCGGGCGTCGGAATTCGGCCGTCGGGCCGCCGACGTCGTGGATGTACCCCTTAAACTCCGGGTCCTCCCGGAAGCCCTTCGCCTCTTCGACAATGGACTCGTGGGACCGGGCCTGCACGATCCGCCCCTCGTGGAACGTCAGCGCGCAGAAGTTGCACTCCCCGTAGCACCCGCGGTTCGAGGTCAGGGAGAACCGGATCTCCGAGAACGCCGGGATGCCGCCGGCCGCGTCGTACATCGGGTGCCAGTCCCGCATGTAGGGCAGCGCGTAGACGTCGTCCATCTCCTGGGTGGTCAGCGGTTTCGCGGGCGGGTTCTGCACGACGAACCATCCGTCGTCATAGGCCTCGTAGAGCCGTTTGCCCGTCACCGGGTCCGTGTTCCGGTACTGCACCTTGAAGCTTTCAGCGTAGGTCCGTTTCGCCTTTTTGGCGATTTGCGGGTCGTCCGTCTCATTCGCGGCGGAGATGCGGGAGAAGTCCGGCAGGCGGATGGCATCGTAGATGTCCTCCTCCGCACGGGTCTTGTACACCGTGCCGTCGATGAACGTGATGTCGCCCACCGGGATGCCGGCGTCCAGCGCCTCGGCGATCTCGACGATGGAGTGTTCGCCCATGCCATAGGAGATGAGGTCCGCGCCGGAGTCCAGCAGGACGGAGCGCTTGACCGAGTCGGACCAGTAGTCGTAGTGGCCGAGACGGCGCAGGGACGCTTCGATGCCGCCGATGATGATGGCGGCATCCGGATACGCCTGCCGGATGAGGTTGCCGTACACCGTGACCGCGTAGTCCGGGCGTTTGCCCATTTTGCCGCCGGGGCTGTAGGCGTCCACCGCCCGCCGGTGCTTCGTGACGGAGTAGTGGTTGACCATCGAGTCCATGTTGCCGGAGGAGACGAGGAACCCGAGGCGGGGCTCGCCGAGCGCTTTGACGCTCTCCGGTTTACGCCAGTTCGGCTGGGCAAGGAAACCGACCGAGAAGCCGTGCGCTTCGAGCAGGCGGCAGATGATGGCGGCGCCGAAACTCGAGTGGTCGACATATGCATCGCCGCAGACATAGACGAAGTCCAACTGTTCGATGCCGCGTTCGGCGAGGTCTTTCTTCGAGACCGGCAGGAACCCTTCTGCCATGGCGATGCACCTCCTTTGGAAAATCTGCAGTAAGTATACCATAAAACCGCGGTGGAGCAAGGAAAAGCGATGCCGATCGTTTTTTCGTGCATTCACGCGTTTCATGTACTATAATGTAGATATCTTGAAAAAGGAGCTATCCCCTATGCTGAATATCAACGCTACGAAAACCGATGCCGTTCTCGACCTCGTTCTCGAAGGGCGCCTCGACACCGTCACGGCACCTCAGCTGCAGGCAGCCGCCAATGAGCAGCTCGCCGGCGTCGATTCGATCAAGATCGACTGCAAGGACCTCGCCTACATCTCCAGTGCGGGTCTGCGTGTCCTTCTGACTCTGCGCAAGAGCATCCCGGGCGAACTGACCCTCCGCAACGTCGACCCGTCCGTCATGGAAGTCCTCGAGATCACCGGTTTTGTCGACATCCTGACCATCGAATAAACAGGAGATAATTATGCTGAAAGCATTGAGAAGCAAACTGGCCGTGAAGATCATCGCCGGCATCGTCGGTTCGTTGCTGATCTTCGCGGTCCTCAGCAGTCTGATCGGTTATTCGGCATTCGAAGTCGCACTCGAGGAACGGTACGCGGACACAGGGTACCGGATCGGCCGCCTCGCCGCGCAGATCGTCGACGCCGACAACCTCGACGCGTACCTCGACGCAGACTACCGTCAGACAGACGAATACAAGACCGCCATGCAACGGCTCGACAACGTCACCCAGCGGATGAACGCCGCGTTCATCTACATCCTCCAGCCGGTCGACGACGAGTGGAAGGAAGTCCGCTTCCTCTTCGAAACGGTCAACGACAACTATGAGCTGAGCCCCTACCTGCCCGGCCACGTCCGCGAGTCCGCCAGCGAAGAGTATTCCATAAAGTACGGCCTCGTCTATGACGGCAAGAGCAGCGAAGAATGTGTCTTCCGCAGCGCCAGACAGACGACCACCGGAGCCCACGTCAGTTCCCTGGTCCCCGTCAAGAACAGCGACGGCGATGTCGTCGGTGTCATGTGCGTCCAGTTGCAGATGGTCGAACTCGGGCCCGCCCGCGCGAAGTTCCTCAAAGAGATCGCGCTTGCCGCGCTCGTCATGATCGCGCTGGTCTCCCTCGCCTATGGCTGGTCTATTCGCAGGACTGTCGCGAAACCGATCCGGCGGATCGCCTCTGAAACCGTCCGGTTCTCCCGGGACAACGAACTGCCCGAAGTCTCGCTGACTGACTCCACCAAGGGCGAAGACGAGATCAAACTGCTGGCGATGCACGTCGACAAGATGGAATTCGCCATCATGAATTACACCGAGAACCTGAAGACGGTCACGTCCCAGAAAGACCGGATGGAAGGCGAACTGAATGTCGCGAGCGGCATCCAGCAGGGGATCATCCCGAACACCTTCCCGCCGTTCCCGGAACGGGACGAGTTCAGCCTTTACGCCCATATGACCCCCGCCAAGGAAGTCGGCGGCGACTTCTATGACTTCTTCTTCATCGACGACGACCACCTCGGCCTCGTCATTGCGGACGTTTCCGGCAAAGGCGCCCCGGCCGCCCTCTTCATGATGGCGACCAAGATCATGGTCAAGAACCGCGCCCAGCTGGGCGGCACGCCGGCCGAAGTCCTCGCCGACGTCAACCAGCAGCTGTGTGAAGGCAACTACGAGAACATGTTCGTCACCGCCTGGTTCGGCATCCTCGAAGTGTCGACCGGCGTCCTGACGACCGCCAACGCGGGCCACGAGTACCCCGCCCTCTGCCATGCCGACAGCACGTTCGAGTTCTTCAAGGACAAGCATGGCTTCGTCCTCGGCGGCATGAGCGGCACGAAGTACCGCGAAGAGGTCCTGACCCTCCAGCCCGGCGACACACTCTTCGTCTACACAGACGGCGTCACCGAGGCCACAGACAGAGACCTCCACCTCTTCGGGACCGAGCGGCTGCTCGAGACCCTGAACGTCTCGCCCCACGCGGCACCGGATGAACTGCTCGGCAACATGGCGGCCTCCATCCACTCCTTCGCGAACGGCATGGAGCAGGCCGACGACATCACCATGCTCGCCCTGCAGTACCACGGCCAGGTGAACCACCTGCGCACCCTGCGCATCGACGCCACCCGCGAGAACCTGACCGAGGTCTCCGCCTGGATCGAAGAGATGCTGCAGATCCTCGACATCCCGATGAAGGAACAGATGCAGATCCAGCTCGCCGCGGAAGAGATCTACATCAACGTCGCGAACTACGCCTACGTCCCCGGCGTCGGGCCGGTCATCATCCGGATCGGATACGACATGGACCGCCACGCCGTCAAGATGGCCTTCGTGGACCAGGGCATGCCGTACGATCCGCTCGCCAAGACGGACCCGGACACCACCCTCTCCGCGGAAGAGCGCGAGATCGGCGGGCTCGGCATCTTCCTCGTCAAGAAGACGATGGACAATGTCCACTACGTCCGTTCGAACCATTCGAACATCCTCACCTTCGAAAAACTTATCGACCGCGCCGACGACCCGATCGAGGTCTAATGACACAACAAGCAATGCCCGCCGAACGGCGGGCATTTTCACGTCTCAGGTTATGCAGCTTTCTTCGGTTTGGCGTTGTACTTCTCCCGGTCCATCTCCCCTTCGGACTTGCCGATGGTGAGGGTGGCGGAGAGGTCGCCGATGATGTTGGAGCCGCAGCGGAACATGTCGAGGACCGCGTCGACACCGAGGATGAGTCCCAGCGCACTGGTCGGGACGCCCATCATCGTGAGGATGGAGGTCATCGAGATGAGGCTCGAGTTCTGGACCGCTGAATCGCCCATGGACAGGATGAACACGGCGATAGCGATGGTGGCGATCATGTTGGCGTCGAGCGCCACGTTGTAAAGCCGCGCGAACAGGATGCTGCAGAGCACGAAGTGGACACAGGCACCGTCCATGTTGATGGTGGCCCCAAGGGACGTCGTGAAGGACGTGACACGCGGGGAGACACCGAACTTACGGGTGCAGAGTTCCATCGAGTACGGCAGGTAGGCACCGGAGTAGTTCGGCAGGCCGGACTTCCGGAAGTAGCCGGGCAGCGCTCTCCAGAAGGGGATCGGCGAGATGCCGCGGATGCCGAGTTGGAGCGAGTAGATGACCCACATGATGGCGACCGCGATGATCTCGGTGAGGATGAGGCGGCCGAGCAGCGGGATGACCGGCAGGCCGACGTTGATCATCAGGGACGCGGTGGCCGTCAGAGTGACCAGCGGCATGAAGGCCGCGACCATGTTGACGAGGGTCTGGAACAGGTTCGTGAGGTCTTCGATGAGGCGGTTCAGCACCTGGATCTTCTCGCCGAGGACGCCGAGCGCCATACCGACGAACACCGCCAGGAGCATGACCTGCATGATGTTCGCGTTCTGGATGGGCGCGACGATGTCCTTCGGAATGAGCCCGATGAGCGTGTCCCGCCCGAGCTGGACCGTACTCGCGGTCGCGTGTCCTTTCGCGAGGGTCATGACCGCGTCGGGCAGTTTCCTCGGCAGGAACAGGTACGCGGAGCCGAAGCCGACGAGAATGGCCAGCGCGGTGGTCGTCATGTAGGTCCGAAGTGCCTTGCCGCCGAGGCGGCCGGTGTCAGACAGACTGGACAGCCCCGCAATGGTCGTGACGACCGAGCAGAAGATCATGGGAATGATCAGCATGCCGAGGGCATTGAAGAACATGGCACTGACGGTCTCGAACACCTGGTAGTCGAAGGCTTTCGCACTGTCCACGCCCATGATGTGGACCATGACGAGCCCCAGGACGGTGCCGGCGACCAGCATGAGGAGCGCCAGGACCATCATGCGGTTCTTCGGTTTGCGCGCCTTGATGTTGACGACGTTCCGGCCGTTCTGCCGGGCGTAGTCGAGTTTCTCCGCGTTGGCACGGAAGATGAGGGTCCGGAAGTAGTTTTCGCTCTCGGTGCCCCAGTCCTTGATCTCCGAAATGGGGTTGAAGTCTTCCGCCGCGTTCGACAGCGTCACGCTGATGCTTCCGAACCGGTTGCGGACCCGGACCTGCACCGGAGTCTCCGGCGATTGTTCGAGGAACCGGACGGAGATCTCCTCGAGCAGCAGCAGCGCGGTCTGGATGTCTTTCGCGTCCGTGTTGTGTTCCTTCAGGTACGCTTCCAGTTCCTGGCTGACGCCGCCGAGCGTCTCGAACGTCAGGTCATATTTGATGATTTGTTTCTCTTTGGCCATAGGGAAACCTCTGCTTCAAAACTTGATATCTGCCAGCTATTATAGCACAGAAAAAAGGCTCCGGTCTATCCGGAGCCTTTGGTATTTTTGTTGGCGATGTACGCCGTTTCGTCCTTACGCGAAGATGGGAGCCAGCGCCTCGGCCAGTTTGTCCTTGTGGGCCTGTGCCTCGGCGAGGTCGGCGCCCTTGGTCGTGTAGTACGCTTTGATCTTCGGCTCGGTGCCGGAGGGACGGACCACGACGGTCTCGCCGTTCTCAAGGCTGTAGGTGAGGACGTTGGACTTCGGGAGTCCGGTCTCTTCGGGTTTCAGGTAGTCGGTGACCTTTGCGACCGGGATGCCCGCGATGTCTTTCGGGGGTTCCTCGCGGAGCGAGGCCATCATGCCGGCCATCTTGTCCATACCGGAGAGGCCGGGGAACTCGAAGGAGTCGACCTGGTTGAGGTAACGGCCGTACTCGGCGTAGATCTCCTCAAGACGCTGCTTGATGGAGGAGCCGATGCTTCTGTAGTAAGCGGCCATCTCGCAGATGAGCATGGAGGCGATGACGGCGTCCTTGTCGCGGACGTACGGGCCGGCCAGGTAGCCGTAGGACTCTTCGAAGCCGAAGATGAAGCGCTCGACTTCCCCGTCCGCCTCGAGGGCGGCGATCTGGTCGCCGATCCACTTGAAGCCCGTGAGGGTCTCTCTCATCTCGACGCCGTAGTGCTCGGCCACGAGGTTCGCGAGCGGCGTAGAAACGATGGACTTGCAGGCGACCGGTTTTTCAGGCATGGTGCCCTTTTCGAGTTTGCCCGCGCAGATGTAGTCGAGGAGCAGGACGCCCATCTCGTTGCCGGTGACGAGCTCATAGGAGCCGTCCGGGCACTTCATGGCGATGCCGACACGGTCGGCGTCGGGGTCGGTGGCGAGGAGCAGGTCCGCGCCGACTTCCTTCGCGAGGTTCACGCCCATTTCCATGGCGGCGTAGATCTCGGGGTTCGGGTACGAGCAGGTGGTGAAGTAGCCGTTCGGGTACTCCTGCTCCGGGACGATGGTGATGTCGGTGATGCCGATGTCCTTCAGAACGGTGGTGACCGGGACGAGGCCGGTGCCGTTCAGCGGAGTGTAGACGAGTTTCAGACCGGCGTCTTTCGCGAGACCGGGGCGGACCTGATGGGACTCGACGGCATCAAAGAAGGCTCTCTTGCAGCCGTCGCCGACGAATTTGATGAGGCCCTTGGAGACACCGGACGCGAAGGAGATGTACTTGGCGCCGGTGAGGACGTCGGTCTTCTGGATGACATCGTACACAACGGCGACCGCGTCATCGGTCATCTGGCAGCCGTCGGGGCCGTATGCCTTGTAGCCGTTGTACTTGGCGGGGTTGTGGGACGCAGTGACCATGATGCCCGCGTTGCAGTTGTAGTACCGGGTGGCAAAGCTCAGTGCCGGGACCGGGTTCAGCGCGTCATAGATGCGGACTTTGATGCCGTTGGCGGCGAGGACGCCGGCCGCGGCTTTCGCGAAGTCCCAGCCCTTGAGACGGCTGTCATAGGAGATGGCGACGGTCTGAGTGCCGCCCTGGGTCTTGACCCAGTCTGCGATGCCCTGGGTGGCCTGACGGACGACCCAGATGTTCATACGGTTGGTACCGGCGCCCAGCGTGCCGCGAAGGCCGGCGGTACCGAATTTCAGCGCGACGGCGAAGCGGTCCGCAATGGCGTCCTCGTCGCCTTCGATGGTCTGCAGCTCAGCCTTCAGGTCGAAGTCCTCGAGCTCGGCTTCCATCCAGCGCTTGTATTCGTCCATGTACATAAAAATACAACTCCTTCCGGGGAAAACTATTTCCTTTTTAGTATAAAATGGTTTGCTAATTTCAGTCAAGAAAAAGCAGGGGCGATTTACGGATTTGTTTCCGTAAATCGCCCACAAAAAATCCAATTCGGTTTTATACGTACTCGAGTGCCTCTTCGAGCGCGATGGCGAGCTGGTCGGCGCAGGAGGTGCCGCGGCCGGCACAGTCGTTGCCCTTCAGGATATCGATGACCTCCTGAGCCGGCTTGCCCTCGATGAGTTTTCCGATGGCTTTGAGGTTGCCGTTGCAGCCGCCGTAGAAGCTGACGCCGGAGACGTTGCCGTCGTCGTCGAGGCTGAACTGGAGCTGGCGGGCGCAGACGCCCTGGGGTGTGTACTGGAATGTATTCATAGAAGTTGCCTCCTTCAGTTGTTTCGTTGTGTACCTTATATTAGTAGTGGCGATGCAAAAAGTCAAGCACAATTCAATTTCAAAGAGCGTTTTCCTTTACATGCGTCGCCGGTTTGCGTTAGAATAGTAACAGTCTTTTCAAAAGCTTTGCGGAAGGAGGAGTACCCCATGATCCAGATCTTTGCGCCGGACCAGTCCAAAGACTTCTACAAGTACATCGATATGCCCACGAAGCGGGAAGTCCGCGGTGCCCGCGACTACGTCGTCCGCACCCACAACGGCGCCCTCCTCGTGTCCTTCCACACCGTCGACGAACACGGCGCGGTGCTCTTCGCGAACGACGAGCGCTGCAGCATGATGACCGGTACGCCCCGACTCATCGAGAAGGCCGAGGGCATCGACCACGAGTCCGGGTTCGACGAACTCTTCTCGTTCTTCCTCGCCCTGACCTCGTCGGACATCTACGAGCTCGCGCGGCTCGAGGACAAGATCGAAGCGCTCGAAGACGAACTCTTCTCGGAAGAAGCGGTCCCCGACAAGGACGGCATCAACGCCATCATGGAACTCCGCCGGGAGATCTCCCAGAAAAAACGGTATTACGAAGAGATGGAACTCCTGTCCGACGAGCTCGCCGACATGGAACCGGAATTCGTCTTCATCGATAAGAAATTCGACCGTCTGTACGACTTCATCCTCCGTAACCAGGAGTACCTCGAGCAGGTCCGTGAGGCCTACCAGGCCCAGATCGACCTCGTCCAGAACAACACGATGAAGACCCTGACTGTCGTCACCATGGTCTTCCTGCCCCTGCAGCTCATCACCGGCTGGTTCGGCATGAACCTCATCATGCCGGAATTCAACTGGGCCCACGGGTACCCGTACGTCATCTTCCTCTCCCTTGCCATCCTGCTCGGAGAGATCATCTTCTTCCGCTGGAAGAAATGGTTCTAGGCTGGCGATTTACCAGACCATTTTCAAAGAGCATCGCGAAAGCGATGCTCTTTTTCTTTCGTGAAATCGACCAATGAGGCGGGCAGAAATTCGTAAAGTGTGCACAACTGTACGCGTATTGTAAACTATACGACTGAAGTGGGATAATAGTAGGTGGGAAATATCCCGCACGATTATGATGTTTGGGAAAACAATTATGGGAGGAAACGTTATGTCATTGTTCAAGAAGAAAGTAAAAAAGGAAGCTGCCACTGTACCGGCGGTCGAGCCGAAAAGCTTCGTCATCATCAAGAACTCGCCGACCTTCTGTACCTGTTCAAGCCGGACCTCACCGTCATCGACGGCATCATCGGCGGCGAGGGCAACACGCCCGCTCCCGTCGACCCGGTCCAGGTGCATAAGATCGTCGCCTCCAACAACTCCGTTGAGGCGGACCGCATCACCACGAAGATGATGGCCCTTGCCCTCGAGCAGGCCTGCCACGGCGGCTGCCTTGCCGCGGTCAAGACCGGCCTCGAGTTCTTCAAGTACAAAGACTCCATGAAACAGGACTTCAAGTGCTGCTTCATCATGGGCCCCGGCGTCCCGATCGACGGCGAACGCTACTGGTTCGACCGCACCGGCAAGCCCTACACGAAGGAAGACCTGAAGGCACTGCCGATGAAGAAGTACGGCATGGGCGACTGCACCCTCGCCACCACCAGAGACATCTGCTTCTGGAAGGCGACCGGCTGCTGCGACCCGGCGAAGAACATGTCTCTCACCACGCTGGCCGGCGGTTACCTCGTCCCCATCGTGGCTCCGAACAACCCCTGGCTCCTGCCCACCGGCTTCGGCGCCCTCGGCGTCGTCGGTGCCCGTATGGCGCACATCCTGAAGGGCGAATATGTCGACGCTCCGCGCCTTGCCCGTGACGACCATATCTTCGACCTGCCGAAACTGACGGAGGCGGAGAAGCAGGAGAACTACCTGCCCGCGGACCTTCCGAAGATGAACGTGGTCGAGAAAGCGAAACAGCTTTCCATGCAGCCCTACATGCTGCTGACCGCCCTGCCGATCACCGTCCTCAAGCAGAAAGGCTCCGGCTTCCACGGCTGATGCGCGCGGTCTCCGGACCGCCGCTTCGTAAAAACGCTCTGGCGATGTACTGCATTCGTTGCAATACATCGCCTTTTTTTGTAAAATAATAGAGATATGATAAACGCCCGTTTCGGGCAGACTTTTGGAGCACAGGAGGAACCCCTATGTTAGTTGACAACAAACTTTACATCGGAAACGCGAACGGTGAAAAAGCGTATATCTACCTGAACAAGGCGAATCGCCACGGCATCATCGCCGGCGCCACCGGTACCGGTAAGACCACGACCCTGCGCGTCATTGCGGAGTCCTTCTCTGACGCCGGTGTCCCCGTTTTCCTCGCCGACGCCAAAGGCGACCTGGCCACCCTCACTCAGCCCGGCACGCAGAACGAGAACGTTCAGAAGCGCGTCGATGAGATGGGCCTTGCCGCGGACGGCTTCCACTTCTCGTCTTACCCCGTCACGTTCTGGGACGTCTACCAGGAGATGGGCCTGCCCCTGCGCGCCACCGTTTCCGAAGTCGGCCCGCTCCTCCTCTCCCGCATCCTCGGGCTCAACGACACGCAGTCCGACATCATGCAGGTCATCTTCAAGATCGCGGACGATGAAGGCATCCTCCTCATCGACACGAAAGACCTCCGCTCCATGCTGACCTATGTCGGCGAGAACGCGAAAGACTATTCGCTGACCTACGGCAACATCGCAAAACAGTCCCTCACCTCCATCATCCGCGCGGTCATCGCGCTGGAAGCCGAGGGCGGCGACATGTTCTTCGGCGAGCCCGCTCTGGACATCCACGACTGGCTCACCTGCGACGCTTCCGGCAAGGGCAAGATCAACATCCTCGACTGCCAGAAGCTCATGAACAACCCGAACATGTACTCCACCTTCATGCTGTGGATGATGTCCGAGCTCTATGAGACCCTTCCCGAAGTCGGCGACCCCGAGAAGCCGAAGATCGCCTTCTTCTTCGACGAAGCGCACATGCTCTTCGACAACGCCTCGAAGGAACTGCTCCAGAAGATCGAGCAGGTCGTCAAGCTCATCCGCTCGAAGGGTGTCGGTATCTACTTCATCACCCAGAACCCGGCGGACATCCCGGAGGGCATCCTCGCCCAGCTCGGCAATAAAGTCCAGCACGCCCTGCGCGCCTTCACGCCGGCGGAGCAGAAGAAGGCACGCGCCGCTTCCGACTCCTTCCGCGTGAACCCCGCGTTCGACACCTATGAGACCCTCCTCGAGATGGGCACCGGTGAAGCGCTCATCTCCGTCCTCGACGAGAGCGGTGTACCGACCCTCGTCCAGCGCTGCAAGATCCTCCCGCCCCAGAGTGCCTTCGGCACCCTCGACAACGCGGTCCGCGCCTCCCTCATCCAGGGCGACGCCCTGAACGCGAAGTACGGCTCTTATGTCGACAACGACTCCGCCTTCGAGTTCCTGCAGAGAAAGAACCTTGCCGACGCGGAAGCCGCCGAAGCCGAGAAGCTCGCAAAGCAGGCGGCGAAGGAGGCCGAGAAGGCAGAGGCCGCGGCAGAGAAAGCACGGCTGAAGGCAGAGGCCGACGCCATCAAGGCTGCGGAGCGCGAAGCGGCCGCCGCGCAGAAGGCCGCCGAGAAGGCTGCCGCCGACGCGGAGAAAGCCCGCCTGAAAGAAATCGAGAAGGCGGAAAAGGAAGCGCAGAAGGAAAAAGAGAAGAAAGAAAAAGCACGTCAGCAGAGCATCAAGAATGTCGCGAAGTCCGGCGGCTCCACCGTCGGCCGTGAGATCGGCCAGACCGTCGGCAAGGCCATCGCCGGCGACTTCGGCAAGAAGCTCGGCGGCAACCTGGGCGCGTCCCTCGGCCGCGGCATCATGGATACCCTGTTCAAGAAATAATATTTAAATCGCCAAAGGAAACACTTTTCCAATGAAACACAAGAGATCCCAGAGGAGCGTGCTCACGCTCCTCTCTCAGTACCGCGGCATCGTCATGGGCTTCGCGGCACTGACCATCGTCTACTTCCACGAGTGGCAGTACCTGTTCCTGTGGAACGACACCCTGGCACGGGCGGAGGACGTCTTCCACCGGAGCATCATCTTCGGTCCGGACCTGTTCTTCCTCATGTCCGGCATCGGCCTGACCTTTGCCATGCGCAAGCACAAGCTGCTGCCCTTCTGGGGCGGCCGGCTGAAGCGCCTTGCTATCCCCACCCTCGTGGCCGCGTTATGCATGGCCCTGACCTGGCACTGGTCCATCGCCGACTACATCAAAAACGTGACCGGTTGGAACTTCTATGCCCACAGCATCTATTCGTTCCTGTGGTTCATTCCCGCCATCATGACCCTGTACCTCGTGTTCCCGCTGTACTGGCGCTTCTACTCCCGCGCGAAGAACCAGCTGGTGTTCACGCTGGTGGCGCTCGCGGTCTGGGCCGCCATCTCCTACGGTGGCACACACCTGTTCCGAGCGGACCTCTACGGGTTCATCAACCGCATCCCCATCTTCCTCACCGGCGTGCAGCTCGGCTGGATGACCCAGCAGGAGAAACTGCCGAAGGAAGAGCGCCGGGGCACGTTCGACCTCGAGTGGAACAAGCCCCTGTTCTGGGCCGTCATGGTCGTGTTCTTCGTGGCCGGTGCGCTGCTGAGCTATTTCACGAACCAGAGAGGCCTGCAGCTCGGTGTACCGGACTCCAACTGCCGCATCCCGAACTACCTGCTGAGCATTTCGCTCACGTTTTTCATCGTGAAGCTCAGCGACATCATCGACCAGAGCAAAGTCGGCCACGCCGTCGTGAAGTTCTTCGGCTTCTACGGCGCCATGTCCCTCGAGTTCTACGCCATCCAGGAATGGCTCGGCGGGCTCCTCCTGCCGCACCTGCAGGGGCACATGCCGAACATACTCATCGACATCGTGCTGTTCGCCGTCATCACCGCCGCCGGCTACGCCCTCTGGGCCCTGAACCACTGGTTCTGGAAAGGTGCCGACGCGGCCGTAGCAAAAATGAAAAACTAAAGGTTGGAGAAATTGGCTGAAAAGCTTCTCCTTGCGGCGAAAGTAAGGAACTTTTCAGTAGCCAATTTTTCCATTTTATCAACCAAGCTGAACAGGATGTTTTGCTGTGAACACTTATCTACACTTTTTATCACAAGAAGAGGCCCACACAGTCTTCCGTCGGTACCTGAAGCACCACTTCCCCGCCGACGAGGTGAAGCCCTGGAAGAGCATAGCCCGCATGTGGGCGGACGACTGTTACTTCGCCGTCGGCGTCTTTGAGGACGTGGGCGATGTACGCCCGGACTCGCAGAACAGTTCCGGTGCGAACGAGTCCGACCCGCTCGACACGCTTCGCGGCTACGCCTTCTTCGTTGAGTCCCCGGACTGCGATGCCTGTCTCCTCGACTATTACGCCATCCTCCCGGAGTACCGGGATGCCGGTCTCGGCGGGCGCACCCTGCAGCGGCTCGCGGAGCTGGTGCGGGACCGCGGCAAGTACATCCTGCTCGAGACCGAGGACATCGACTTTGCGAAGAACGATGGTCAGGTCGCCGAGCGGACCCGGCGGGACGCTTTTTACACCCGCAACGGTTGCGTCAAGACCGACGTCAAAGGCAAGGTTTTCACGGTGCACTACGCCGTCTGGGCACTGGGGCTCGAAGCGGCCCACGGCGCGGACGAAGCAGCCCGCTCCACTGCCTTCGACCGTGCCTGCGCCGACATGAACACCCTCTACCAGCTCATGATCCCCGGCGAGAAGTTCAGACTTTTCGTCAAGATCGTACGGGCGTCGGAAACATAAGGCGTATATCGCCACACAGAAAGGAGCCAGAACATGGCGAAAAGTTACCTCATCAAAGATACGACCCGCGAGGAGCGGAAGCAGATCGTCCAGGACTCCCTCGGCAACCTCTCCGACTGCGACAGCGAAGTCGAGGCCCTCGCCGACATGTACTGGGACTACATCGACGGCAAGAAGGAGATCCGCGAGATCAACGAAGCGTTCCAGGCCAACTACGTCAAAGGCGACATGGAACTCGACGACCGTGGCAAGTGCCCGGTCTGAACAACTATATAAAAAGAAAAGCTGCCGGTCAGTGATGGTCGGCAGTTTTCTTATATCTCCAATTCTCTCCTGAGTGTCAGTGTTGTCTTCACCGCAGGCCGAAGAGCATGCGGTTGTATTTCGACTTCCGTTCGTCGAGCCAGGGGTGCCCCCTCAAAATAAACTTTTTCTGTTTATTGAGAAAAAGGGTTGTTTTCTGAAAATAAATTGTGTACAATCTATTCGAACAAAGAAAAGGGCACGGAGTCCCGGTCCACACTCTTCGCGAGTGGTCCGAACGGCACGCCGTATATCGCCCCGGAAACCCCAGTACTAACGTTCCAAAGGAGGAACCCTCTATGGCAAGCATTTACGACTTCACCCTCAAGACCGGCCTCGGCGAAGACTATGATCTCGCGCAGAACAAAGGCAAGGTCATGCTCATCGTCAACACCGCCACCGGCTGCGGCTTCACCCCGCACTACGAGCCCATCGAGGCGATGTACGAGAAGTACCACGACCAGGGCTTTGAAGTCATCGACATCCCCTGCAACCAGTTCAAAGACCAGGCCCCCGGCACCGACGAGGAGATCTCCTCCTTCTGCCGCCTGCGCTACAACACCCAGTTCCCGCAGATGAAGAAGTCCGACGTCAACGGCCCAGACGAGCTGCCGCTGTACACCTACCTCAAGAGCCAGCAGGGCTTCGAAGGCTTCGGCAAAGGTCCGAAAGCGCTGGCGATGAACACCCTGCTCAAGACTCAGGACAAGAACTACAAGAAGAACCCCGACATCAAATGGAACTTCACGAAGTTCGTCGTCGACAGAGACGGCAACGTCGTCGCCCGCTTCGAGCCCACCGCCGACATGGCCGACGTCGAGCAGTGCGTCGCCTCCCTGCTGTAAGCGAGCACTTCACCACCGACAGGCATACCCTCTTTGCAGGGATAAATAGCAAAAACCGCGCTCCACAGCGCGGTTTTTCTTTTGCCAACCCGAGCCCCTCTGCTCTACAAACTGGAATCTAACGATATGATCGACGCTGTGGCTTCGTCGGAGGTTCATGGAGTCGGGGCCTATGCCCCTTGGTCCAGAACCTGCGTCGCCTCCTCGCCCCAGCTGAACTTTT
>ONFJ01000007.1 GCA_900317085.1 uncultured Eubacteriales bacterium
GAAACTCGACAAAAAGAAACTCGGCCGGACCGAACTGCCGGAGAAGATCGAAGGTTTCTGGTCGAAGGAACTCCCGAAGGAGTGGGAGCGGAAGGGGAGCGGCTCTTACAAAAAGAAGACGGTCGCGAAACAGCCGGAAGAACCAGTGGCCCCGACGCCGACCCCGCTGACCGCGTCTGACAAGCCCGTCGCCGAAACGACGAAGACTCCGGAAGTGGAAGCGGCTGTCGAGGAACTGAAGCGCGAAGCGTTCGCCGAACCGGCGGCTCCGAAGGCTCCGGAAGCGCCGAAAGCTGCGGAAACGCCAAAGGCAGAAGGTCCCGTGCCCTATGTCCGCAAGGCAGACCGCCCGGCGGAGGAGCCAAAACCGGAGCCCGTCAAAATAGTCGAACCGCAGGAGGAACTCCCGGTGGTCGAAGACCTTCCGGTCGTGCCCTTCTCCGAAGAGACCGAACTGCCGGACTTCCGCATCATCGGCGAAGCGTTCAAGACGTACATCCTCGTCGAACTCGAAGGTAAGATGCTGATGGTCGACAAACACGCGGCCCACGAACGGATCCTCTACGACCGGCTCATCGCCAACAAGGAACCGGTCCAGTCCCAGATGCTGCTGATGCCCGTGACCGTCTCCCTTTCCAAGGAAGAGTATTCCGCGGTCCTAGAGCACACCGACCTCATGAAGGAAGCGGGCTTTGACGTCTCAGACTTCGGTCCCGGCCTCGTCGCGGTCCGGGAAGTGCCGGTCATGCTCATCAAAGAGGACGTCACCCAGCTCATCTCCGAGATCGCCGGGCGTCTTCTCGACAAGAGCGACCCGACCCCGGAGAAGCTCAACTGGATGTACAAGAACATCGCCTGCCGCGCCGCGGTCAAAGCCGGGGACGACACCCCGCCCGCCGAGCAGGAGAAGTTCATCGAATATGTCCTGTCCCACCGCGATGTACGGTACTGTCCCCACGGACGCCCCATCCTCATCGAGATGACGAGACCGGAACTGGAGAAGACCTTCGGGCGCATCCAGCTGAAGACCGGCCCGAGCATCCGGCAGACCGTTCGCAGGAAGAAAAAATAATTGACAAAGTTTTCCACAGGGACTATAATTCTCGCAGAAACACAGCAAAGGCGCTGTACCACCGCGGTACAGCGTCTCTTTTTTTAGGAGGAAACCATATGGGAATGAACAATGTTCCGGAGATCTTCGGCAGCCTCGTCTTCTCGGACGAAGTCATGCATGAACGGCTCCCCAACCAGACCTATCGTGCGCTGAAAGAGGCGACGGCCAACAACCAGCCCCTGGACCCGGACATCGCACAGCAGGTCGCCAGCGCCATGAAGACCTGGGCCGTGGAAAAAGGTGCCACGCACTACACCCACTGGTTCCAACCCATGACCGGTGTCACCGCGGAGAAGCACGACAGCTTCATCACTCCGGTGGGCGACGGCAAGATCATCATGGATTTCTCCGGTAAAGAGCTCATCCGTTCGGAACCGGATGCCTCGTCGTTCCCGTCGGGCGGCATCCGTTCCACTTTCGAAGCGAGGGGCTACACCGCCTGGGACCCGACCTCTCCGGCCTTTATCAAGGATGACACCCTGTGCATCCCGTCCATCTTCTGCTCCTACGGCGGACAGGTCCTCGACAAGAAGACCCCGCTGCTCCGCTCCATCCAGGCGATGGACAAGCAGGCCATGCGCATCGTCAACATCTTCGGCAACCCCACCGGCGCGAAGCACTGTCACTCCTCCGTTGGCGGTGAGCAGGAGTATTTCCTCATCGACCGCGACCTCTTCAACGAGCGGGAAGACCTCGTCACCACCGGCCGCACGCTCTTCGGCGCCAAGCCCCCGAAGGGTCAGGAGATGGAAGACCACTACTTTGGTACCATCAAACCGGCGGTCAAGGCGTTCATGGCAGACCTCGACGTCGAACTGTGGAAACTGGGCGTCTACGCCAAGACCGAACACAGCGAAGTCGCTCCGTCTCAGCACGAGATGGCGCCGATCTATACGGAGACCAACGTTGGTACCGACCAGAACCAGCTGACGATGGAGATCATGAAATCGGTCGCGAAGAAACACAACCTCGCGTGCCTCATCCATGAGAAACCCTTTGCCGGCATCAACGGTTCCGGCAAGCACAACAACTGGTCCATCACGACCGACACCGGCATCAACCTGTTCAAACCCGGTAAGGACCCGTACAACAACCTCCAGTTCCTCGTCATGCTGGCCGCCGTGGTCAAGGGCGTCGACGAGTACCAGGACCTGCTCAGAGCCTGTGTCGCGAGCCCCGGGAACGACCACCGTCTCGGCGCCGATGAGGCACCGCCCGCCATCGTCTCCATCTACCTCGGCGACGACCTGCTGGCCCTGGAGACCGCCATCGAAGCCGGCGAGCAGATGGAAGCCATCAAGGCTTCCGAGATGAAGTCCGGCGTCAAGTTCATCCCGAAATTCAAGAAGGACAATACGGACCGCAACCGTACATCGCCCTTTGCCTTCACCGGCAACAAGTTCGAATTCCGTATGGTGGGCTCCTCCGCGTCTCTGGCGGGCCCCAACACCATGCTGAACACCATCCTCGCCGAAGAGCTCGAAGGCTTTGCGGACATCCTGGAAGGCGTTCCGGAAGAGGAACTCGAAGAGCGTGTCCGTGCCCTTGTGCGCAAGACGTTCAAAGAGCATTCCCGCATCATCTTCAATGGCAACAACTACTCCGATGAGTGGGTCGTCGAAGCGGAGCGCAGAGGCCTCGAGAACCTGCGGACCTGCGCGGACGCGTTCCCGGCCTACATCCGTGAGAAGAACCTCGCCCTCGTCGAGAAGCACAAGATCTACACCCGCGAGGAACTTACCTCCCGGTACGAGATCTCGATGGACACCTACTGCAAGACCCTGCACATCGAGGCCCTCACCATGGCAGACATGGTCAAGAAGAGCATCTACCCGAGCGTCCTTGCATACATGACGACCGTCGCCGACTCCATCCGGGTGAAGGAGGCCATCTCGACGAACGTGCCCCACGAGAGCGAGAGCGAACTGCTGACCTCTCTGGCAGCCCTGTCCGACAGCCTCATGAAGAAGTGCAAAGCGCTCGAGGCGGCTCTCTCCAGTGCGGAGAAGAGCGAGGACATCAAGGTCGAAGCCATCTACTACCGGGACAACGTTTTCCCGGCGATGCAGGAGATGCGCGCGGTGGCCGACGAACTCGAGACCATCACCGCCAAGGACTACTGGCCGTTCCCGACCTACACCGACCTCATCTACAGCGTCAACTGAACAAAACACGATGAATACAGCCGGCCCGCAAAGGGTCGGTTGTTTTTTGGCCGCTTCTATATTAGAATGGATAGACGACCATTACGGAAGGAAGGGGGGAGAGCGCTATGAAACTGCTGCTCATCTGCGACCGGGCAGACATTTCGGAAAAATTGACATCTGTACTGGCAGCCTGGGCCGAGACGCAGCCGGAAAAGACGGCCCGGGTCTACACCGCCTCCTCGAGCGTCGAAGGCCGGACCCTCGCACAGGAACACGACTGCGACGTCATCCTTCTCTATTTTCCCCTCGAAGGGGCTCTGGGCGATGAACCGGCCGTACAGCTCTCACGCCTCACGGGAGCTTCCGTCATCGTCATCACGCCGGAGAAAGTCGCCGAACAGATGCGGGAGAAACTGGCGGGGAAGGGCGTCCTCCTGGCGACGACTCCGCTGCGCAAGCACGAGTTCTTCAGCACCCTGACCGCCGGCGTCGTCCTCAGCAAACGGACCCGGGGGCTGCAGGAGGAGAACGAACGGCTCCGGGCGAAGCTTTCCGAGCAGAAGACTGTCGAGCACGCGAAGCTCCTTCTGGTCGAGTGTCTCAAACTCAGTGAGGAACAGGCCCACAAGTACATCGAGCGGGAAGCGATGGAGCTCCGGGAGAGCCGGGTGGAAGTCGCCAGGCGCATCATCAGCACCTATCAGAGCTGAACGCCCGGAAGTGTCTTAAAAAACTGACATAGAAATGCCCCGTTGCCTTGAATCCTTTGTGCAACTTGGGTATAATAGAACCAAGAAAATAATAGTAAGTGGAGGATAATCATTATGATATCTCTGATCATTGGCAATAAAGGTTCCGGAAAGACCAAGCACCTCATCGACGAAGTCAACAAGGCCCTTGCTTCTTCCAACGGACACGTCGTCTGTGTGGAAAAGATGATGAAACTGACCTATGAGATCAAACCGCAGGTCCGTCTCATCAACGCCGACGAGTTCCTCGTCAGCGGCTACGACATGTACTATGGCTTCCTCGCCGGTCTCTGCTCCAGAGATGCCGACATCACGGACATCCTTTGCGACGGTACTCTTCGCATCGGCGGCCGCGATCCGGAAGACCTTGCCAACTTCCTCGAAAAGGTCGACAAGCTGTCCAAGATCACCGGTGTCAAATTCACCTTCACCATCTCCGAAGACGAGTCCGAAGTTCCGGAACGCGTGTTCGAGTTCTGTGAAAAAATCTGACCCTGAAACCCTGCGGCGGAGAAAAGCAAAATCGGCTTTTCTCCGCCGTTTTTTCGGTTGACAAACCCATTTGCAGACCGTATAATACTACTCGCATGTTTGACTGTAACGAATGCACGGCAAAGGAGTGACCCCTATGTTCAAAGTGGAACTCGAAGCCATCTTCAACCGGGTCGGGGAACAGCTCACGCTGGACCGCGAGACCACGTTTGGAGAAACTCCCGTGCACATCCACGGTGTCATCCGAAACACCGCGGGAGTCGTTTACAGCGACGCGACCATCGAGACGGAACTGCATACCGTCTGCGACCGCTGCGCATGCGACGTGGTACGACCTCTCAAAGTGCCCTTCGTCCACACCTTCGTTCCGGAAGTCCAGAACGAAGACACCGACGACTACATCGTGCTCCCGGACCTGGTCCTGGACCTCGATGCACTGGCCGAAGAGGACGTCGTACTCAACCTTCCGTCGAAGGTCCTCTGCAAAGAGGACTGCAAAGGTCTCTGCCCTCAGTGCGGCAAGAACCTGAACGACGGTCCCTGCGACTGCAAGGAGCCTGTGGACCCTAGGCTCGCAGGTCTTCTAGATTTATTAAATTGAGGGGGTAACTGTAACATGGCAGTACCGGCAAGAAAGACTTCCAAAGCCAGAAGAGACAAGAGACGTTCCAACGTCTGGAAGATGGATGCACCTGAGCTCGTCAGATGCCCGCAGTGCGGCGAGTACAAGAGACCGCACAGAGTATGCCTGGAATGTGGCTACTATAACGGCAGAAAAGTCATCGACAAGGACTAAGACGTTTCTGTTCATACCTACGGCGAATCAAGGTGGAGAAGAGCATCCTTCCCCGCCTTTTAGTCGTTATATCGATAATTTTGGAGGTGTGCGAACATGTCAAAACCGGTCGTTGCGATCGTCGGCAGACCGAACGTGGGCAAGTCCACCTTATTCAACAAACTGATCGGCCAGCGGCTCTCCATCGTCGATGACACGCCCGGTGTCACCCGGGACCGCATCTACGGAGACTGCGAATGGCTTGGACATACCATGCTGCTGGTGGACACCGGCGGCATCGAGCCCTATTCCGATGACATCATCCTGTCCCAGATGCGCCGTCAGGCCCAGCTCGCCATCGACAGCGCCGAGGTCATCATCCTCGTCACCGATGTCCGGGACGGCGTGGTCGCCACCGATCTCGAAGTGGCATCCATGCTCCAGAAGAGCGGAAAACCGGTGGTCCTCTGCGTCAACAAGTGCGACGCGGTGGGTGAACTGCCGGCCGACTTCTACGAGTTCTACAACTTAGGGCTCGGCGACCCCATCGCGGTCTCGTCCGTCCACGGCAGAGGCACGGGCGATCTGCTGGATGCCGTATTACAGCATCTGCCCGCAGATGCCGGCACCGAGGAAGAGGACTTCGTCATCAAAGTCGCCGTCATCGGCAAACCCAACGTGGGCAAGTCTTCGCTCGTCAACGCGCTGTGCGGGGAAGAGCGGACCATCGTCTCGAGCATTGCGGGCACCACCCGTGACTCGACCGACACACTCATTGAAAACGAGAACGGTTCCTTCCTGTTCATCGATACCGCGGGCCTTCGCCGTAAATCGCGCGTCGACGAACGCATCGAGAAGTACAGCGTCATCCGGGCGAAGATGGCCATCGAACGGGCGGACGTCTGTGTCATCATGATCGACGCTCTGGAAGGGTTCACCGAACAGGACAGTAAGGTCGCGGGCCTCGCCCACGAAGCGGGTAAAGCCTGCATCATCGCCGTCAACAAGTGGGACGCCTACGAAAAAGACGGCAAGACCATGCAGAACTACCGCAAGAAGCTCGAGAACGACTTCTCCTTCATGTCTTACGCGCCCATCGTCTTCATCTCCGCGAAGACCGGTCAGAGGCTGAACAACCTCTACGAACTCATCACGTTCGTCAACGACCAGAACAGCATGCGCATCTCGACGGGCAAGCTCAACGACGTGCTCGCCATGGCCACCGCCAGGGTGCAGCCTCCGACGGACAAAGGCAAGCGTCTGAAGATCTATTACATCACCCAGGCGTCGACCCGTCCGCCCACATTCGTCTGCTTTGTAAACAAAAAAGACCTTTTCCATTACAGCTATCAGCGGTATATTGATAATCAAATCCGCGAGGTCTTCGGCCTTGACGGTACCCCGACCCGCTACATCATCCGTGAGCGGGATCAGAAGGGAAAGAACAGCACAAAGTAGAACAGGAGTTGCTTCCCCATGGAAATGCAAATGGAATTCGCGCGCAAACTGCCGACCCCGCTGGAGCTCAAGAACCAGTTCCCGGTCAGTGAGCGTGTGAAACAAGTGAAAGAAGAACGCGACGCAGAACTTGCCGACATCTTTGAAGGCCGCAGCGACAAACTGTGCCTCATCATCGGCCCCTGCTCCGCAGACCGCGAAGACGCGGTCGTCGACTACATGAACCGCCTCGCGGGCGTCTATGAGAAGGTCAAGGACAAGGTCTTCATCGTCCCGCGTGTCTACACGAACAAACCTCGTACCATCGGCCTCGGCTACAAGGGCATGCTGCACCAGCCGGACCCGGAGAAGGGGGAGGACCTGTTGGAGGGCATCATCGCCATCCGTGAGATGCACCAGCGCATCGCCAACGAGACTGACTTCACCTGTGCCGATGAGATGCTCTACCCGGAGAACCACCGGTACCTCTCGGACCTCCTGTCCTATGTGGCAGTCGGGGCCCGTTCCGCGGAAGACCAGCAGCACCGCATCGTCGCCAGCGGCGTCGGTGTGCCCTGCGGCCTCAAGAACCCCACGAGCGGCGACCTGTCCGTTATGATGAACTCCGTCATTGCGGCGCAGAACGGCCACCGGTTCCTGTACCGCGGCTGGGAAGTCCAGACCGAAGGCAACCCGAGAGCCCACGCCATCATGCGGGGCCGGGTCGACAAATTCGGCCACAACCACCCGAACTATTACTACGAAGACCTCCTCACGGTCCAGCGCCTTTATGAAGAAGCCGGTGCCGTGAACCCGGCGGTCATCGTCGACACGAACCACGCGAACTCCGGAAAGCAGTACAACGAGCAGATCCGCATCGCGAAGGACGTCATCCACAGCGCTCACTACGACAGCACTGTCCGGAAACTCGTCAAGGGTTTCATGGTCGAGAGCTACCTCGTGGACGGCTGCCAGCCCGTCGGCGGCGGTGTGTACGGTCAGTCCATCACCGACCCCTGCCTCGGCTGGGAAAAGACCGAAAGACTCATCTACGATCTCGCGGAGATCTGGTAAACAGGAGGACCACTATGACACTGAAAGAGGGAAAAGAGATCGCCCAGCAGAAGTTCCTGGAACTCATGGGAGAAGAGTGGGTCGAGCGCAATGCCCGCACTATTTTTGAGTCGGTGAAGAAGGCCGACAACGACCCGGATATGGTCGTCTACACCCTCTATCAGGCCCTGTATGACGGCTCGTCTCCCGCCAAGGAACTCTGGATGCGGCTCAAGGCCATCCAGGAGGTGCCGGCGAACCCGGAGCACAAGACCGTCTTCGTCCTGGACCTCAAACATGACCGCGTGGAGATCGCGGAAACGTATTGAACAAAAAAGCAGTCCTTCCGGGGCTGCTTTTTTACGTGCGGGCCAATTTACTTTTCTGTGAAATCATATATAATATTAAAAACAAGAATTAGAGAAGTACGAGGTACTGCTATGAAGTTTTCCATGAGGGACCTTCTGGTCCATGCTGACAATCTCATGACTGACGATTTCGTCGCCGGCGGCCCCCGTGTTTCCGACGTGAATGGCTATTCGTTATTTCCCGGTTTTTTTGATGTGCATGTGCATTTCAGAGAGCCGGGTTTTTCTTATAAAGAGACCATTCTGACCGGAAGCCAGGCAGCGGCCCACGGCGGTTTCACCGGTGTCGCCACCATGCCGAACCTCGACCCGGTGCCCGACAGCCTTGAGCACCTGAAGGTCGAGCAGGACATCATCGACCGGGACGCCGTCATCGACTGTTACCCCTACGCCTCCCTGACGGTGGGCGAACTGGGGGAGGAAATCGTCCCCATCGAGGAACTGGCACCCCATGTCTTCGCCTTCTCCGACGACGGCCGGGGCATCCAGACCGCCGACATGATGAAAGAGCTGATGACCAGAGCTGCCGCGGTCGACAAGATCGTCTGCGCCCACTGTGAGATCAACAAGTTCTCCGACAAGGGGTACATCCACGCGGGCAACTATGCAAGACTTCACGGCCACCGGGGGCAGAACCCCGAGAGCGAGATCGCCGAGATCCGCCGGGACATCATCCTCGCGGAACAGACCGGCTGCCGTTACCACGTCTGCCATGTGTCTGTGGCGGCAGGCCTGGACCTCGTCCGCAAGGGAAAAGAGCGGGGCGTCGACGTCTCCTGTGAGACCGGTCCCCACTACATCGTCCTCGACGACAGCAAACTCCTCGAAGAGGGCCGGTTCAAGATGAACCCGCCGCTGCGTTCCTCGGAAGACCGCGTCTCCATCATCGACGCCATCAAGGACGGAACCATCGACATGATCGCCACCGACCACGCGCCTCATTCCGAAGACGAGAAGGACAAGGGCCTCGCGAACAGTGCCTTCGGCATCGTCGGCATCGAGACCTCGTTCCCGATCTGCTATACCTACCTCGTCAAACCCGGCCACATCACACTCGACCGTCTCATCGAGCTGATGGCCATCAACCCGAGAGTCCGCTTCGGCGTCCCCTTCAAGAAGGGCGACTTCACGGTCTGGGACCTGAACGACAAGTACGCGGTAAACCCCGACGAGTTCCTCTCGAAGGGCCGTGCCACTCCCTTCACCGGCATGGAAGTCTACGGACGCTGTCTTCTGACCGTCCATGAAGGAAAAGTCGTTTACCAGGCGGACGATGTGGAGGTCACCGAATGATTCAGAACACTTTCACGGTCTGCTCCAACCGGGCACTGACCGATACCGTATACCGCATGGTGCTGGAGGGTCCCCTCGAGGGCTCCATCACCGCACCGGGCCAGTTCGTGAACCTGAAGCTGCCCGGGTACTACCTGCGCCGTCCTATCTCCGTCTGTGAGTGGACGGAGGACACCGTGACGCTCATCTACAAAGTGGTGGGCCACGGGACGGAAGCCATGGCGGCCACTCCGGTGGGTGAGTCCTTCGACCTGCTTGCCGGTCTCGGCAACGGTTTCAACACCGCGCTCTCGGGCGATGCACCGCTCCTCATCGGAGGCGGCGTCGGCATCCCGCCGCTCTACGGTTTGTGCAAGGTACTGCTGGCGGAGGGGAAGAGCCCCAGCGTCATCCTCGGCTTCAACACGGCGGAGGAGATCTTCCTGAAAGAAGAGTTCGAAGAACTGCTGAAGGACACGGACGGCAATGTCTATGTGACCACCGTCGACGGGTCCGCCGGCACGAAGGGCTTCGTGACCGACGTCATGAAAGACCTCGACTACACGTTCTTCTACACCTGCGGCCCCATGCCGATGTTCCGGGCCATCGAGTCGGTGGCGAAGACCTCCGGCCAGTACAGCTTCGAAGAGCGGATGGGTTGCGGATTCGGCGCCTGCATGGGCTGCTCCATCCAGACGAAAGAAGGAAACAAGAGGGTCTGTAAAGACGGCCCGGTGCTGATGAGGGAGGAGATCTTATGGTGAACACGAAAGTGACCCTGTCCGGTCTCGAACTGGACAACCCGGTCATCCCCGCCAGCGGCACCTTCGGCTTCGGCTACGAGTTTGCCGACCTCTACGACATCGACTGCCTCGGCAGCATCGCCCTCAAGGGCACGACCCGGGAACCGCGGTTCGGAAACCCCACGCCGCGCATCGCCGAATGCACCGAGGGCCTCATCAACTCGGTGGGCCTGCAGAACCCCGGCGTCGACAAAGTCATCTCGGAGGAACTCCCGAAGCTTGCGAAGGTGTTCCACAAACCGGCCGTCGCGAACATCTCCGGCTTCTCGGTCGAAGACTATGTGGTGGCCTGCGAGAAACTCGACAAGGAAGACCAGATCGGGCTCCTGGAAGTCAACATCAGCTGTCCCAACGTCCACAATGGCGGCATGTCCTTCGGGACGGATCCGAACAGTGCGGCGGAGGTGACGAAGGCCGTCAAGGCCGTGACCACCAAGCCCGTTTACATGAAGCTGAGCCCCAATGTCACCGACATCGCGGAGATCGCCTGCGCCTGCAAAGAGGCGGGGGCCGACGGCATCAGCCTCATCAATACACTCATGGGGATGCGTATTTCCCTGAAGACACAGAGACCCGTCATCGCCAACAAGATGGGCGGCTTTTCCGGCCCCGCCATCTTCCCGGTCGCGGTGCGCATGGTCTGGCAGGTCTATGAGGCCACCGGACTGCCCATCATCGGCATGGGCGGCGTCCAGAGCGCGGAAGACGTGTTGGAACTCATGCTGGCCGGTGCCACGGCGGTCGAAGTCGGCGCGGCGAACCTCGTCGATCCGATGGCTTCGAAAAAGATCATCGAAGCCCTGCCGGAGACCATGGAGAAATACGGGTTCACAAGCCTTACGGATATCATAGGAGGAGCACACTAATGGGTAAAGACGTCATCATCGCCTGCGACTTCGCGGGCCGCGATCAGACCATCCGCTTTCTGGAACAGTTCGGGAACGAACGGCCGTTCGTCAAGATCGGCATGGAGCTGTTCTACGCCGCCGGTCCGGACATCGTCCGGGAACTGAAGGCCAGAGGCCACAAGGTCTTCCTCGACCTCAAATGCCACGACATCCCGAACACCGTCGGCAAGACGATGAAGGTCCTGTCCACACTGGGCGCCGACATCGTGAACCTGCACGCGGCGGGCACCCGTGCCATGATGGAAGCCGCCATGGAGGGCGTCACCCGTCCCGACGGCAGCCGTCCGCTGGTCATCGCCGTCACGCAGCTGACTTCCACTTCGGAAGAGCGCATGCGCAGTGAACTCCTCATTGACGCCGGCATGCAGGAGACCG
The DNA here is from genome assembly GCA_900317085.1 of uncultured Eubacteriales bacterium. Lineage (GTDB taxonomy): Bacteria > Bacillota > Clostridia > Oscillospirales > Acutalibacteraceae > RUG420. The sequence goes on from ONFJ01000007.1 coordinate 11,494, forward strand.
TCCTGCACTACGCCGAAAACGCCAGAGACGCCGGGCTCGACGGGGTCGTCTGTTCTCCGCTGGAGGCAGAGGCCATCCACAAGCGCTGCGGCGATATGTTCCTGACCGTCACGCCGGGCATCCGCTTCGCGGACGGCGACGTCGGGGATCAGGTCCGGATCATGACCCCGGACAAAGCAAGAGCCAATTCCGACTACATCGTGGTCGGGCGTCCCATCACCGCTGCCGATGATCCGGTGGCCGCCTGGAGACGCTGTGTCCGCGAATTCGTCGATTGATTACAGGGAGGATTATGAACATGAGCAAACAGATCGCGAAAGACCTTCTCAGCATCCGCGCGGTGTTCCTGAGACCGGACGACCCCTTCACCTGGGCTTCCGGCATCAAGAGCCCCATCTACTGTGACAACCGCCTGGTCCTGTCCGACCACAAGGTCCGCACCGATGTGGAAACAGGTCTTATGGAGGTCATAAAAGAAAACTACCCTGAGGTGGAAGTCCTGATGGGCACCTCCACCGCCGGTATTGCACACGCGGCGATCATCGCCCAGATGATGGAACTCCCCATGGGTTATGTCCGCGGCGGCAATAAGGACCACGGCAGACAGAACCGCATCGAAGGCAAACTGGAGGCCGGCCAGAAGGTCGTCGTCGTCGAAGACCTCATCTCCACCGGCGGCAGCGTCATCGATGTCGTCGACGCCCTGAGAGAAGCCGGTGCCGATGTCCTCGGTATCGTCAGCATCTTCACCTACGGCATGCAGAGATCCGTCGACCGCCTCGCCGCGGCCGATGTCAAGAACGTCAGCCTGACCAACCTCGACACGCTCATCGAAGCGGCCGTCGAGGAGAACTACATCCAGCCCGGCGATGCCGACCGCATCCGCAAGTTCCGCGACAACCCCTCGGACGAGAGCTGGATCGGAGGAGACGAATAAGATGACCAAAGATCTGATCGATATCCTGCAGCTGAGCCGGGAAGAGATCGATGAGCTCATCGCGACCGCGGGGGACATCATCGAGCACCCGGACGTCTATGCGCACAAGTGTGACGGCAAGAAGATCGCCACGCTGTTCTATGAGGCTTCGACCCGCACCCGTCTGAGCTTCGAGTCCGCCATGATCGAACTGGGCGGCAACGTCATCGGGTTCTCCTCGGCCACCGACAGCTCCGTCTCCAAAGGCGAGAGCGTGGCCGATACCGCGCGGACCGTCGAGTGCTTCGCCGACATCATCGCGATGCGCCATCCGAAAGAGGGCGCTCCCTATGTGGCCGCGAACAACGTCGACATCCCGGTCATCAACGCGGGCGACGGCGGACATAACCATCCGACCCAGACCCTGACCGACCTCCTGACCATCTCCCGGGAAAAGGGCCGTCTCGACAACCTCGTCATCGGCTGCTGCGGAGACCTCAAGTTCGGCCGGACCGTCCATTCGCTCATCGCCGCCATGGCCCGGTATGAGAACGTCAAATTCGTCCTCATCTCTCCGGAAGAGCTGAAGATCCCGGAGCATGTCCGCACCGAGATCCTCGACAAGGGCCACATCGAGTACGAGGAGACTGACTCCCTCGAGAACGCGATGCCGAACCTCGACGTCCTCTACATGACCCGTGTCCAGAGAGAACGCTTCTTCAACGAAGCCGACTACCTGCGTCTGAAGGATACCTACATCCTGACGCCGGACAAGCTGACCTACGCCAAGTACGACCTGTCCATCCTGCATCCGCTGCCCCGTGTCAACGAGATCTCCGTCGAGATCGACAAGGACCCGCGCGCCTGCTACTTCAAACAGGTCCGTTACGGAAAATACATCCGCATGGCACTCATTCTGAAACTTCTGGGGGTGGACTGACATGATCATAGGCACTATCGTAGACGGTCTCGTCATCGACCATATCCCCGCCGGGAGAGCGATGGAACTGTACCACTACCTGGGGCTCGACCGCCTTCAGTGTGAGGTCGCCATCATCAAGAACGCGTCCAGCGAAAAGCTGGGCCGCAAGGACATCATCAAAATCGGTGAAGTCATCGACCTCGACCAGGATATCCTCGGCTTCATCAGCCCCAATATCACGGTCAACGTCATTCGCAATGGAGAGAAAGTCGACAAGATGCACCCGGAACTGCCCGAGAAGATCTCGGACGTCATCCGCTGCCGGAACCCCCGGTGCATCACGTCCATCGAGCAGGAACTGCGTCAGGTATTCAAGCTGACTGACCGGGAGACTGCGACGTATCGGTGCATCTACTGTGACACGAAGGCGCCGAAACAGAAATTCTAAGGAGGACTCCTTCGTTGCTTGAAGTCAGAAATATCTGCAAAAAGTATGTGACCGGCGACCTCACGCAGGTCGCACTCGACAACGTCTCTCTGACGCTGAGAGACAATGAATTCGTCGCCATCCTGGGCCCCAGCGGGTCCGGGAAAACGACGCTTTTGAACGTCATCGGCGGACTCGACCGGTATGACTCCGGCGACCTCGTCATCGACGGCGTCTCAACAAAAGAATACAAGGACAAGGACTGGGACTCCTACCGCAACCATACGGTCGGGTTCGTGTTCCAGAACTACAACCTCATCGCGCATCAGAGCGTGCTTGCCAACGTCGAACTGGCGCTGACCATCTCGGACGTGCCCGCCTCTGAACGGAAGGCCCGCGCGAAAGAGGCGCTGGAGAAAGTCGGCCTCGGGGACCAGACCCACAAGAAGCCGAACCAGCTTTCCGGCGGACAGATGCAGCGTGTCGCCATTGCCCGTGCCCTCGTCAACGACCCGGACATTATCCTGGCCGACGAGCCCACCGGCGCCCTCGACTCGAAGACCTCGGTGCAGATCATGGACCTTCTGAAAGAGGTGGCCGAAGACCGCCTCGTCATCATGGTCACCCATAACCCGGACCTCGCGAACGAGTACGCGACCCGGATCATCAACCTGAAAGACGGTCAGATCATCTCGGACTCCATGCCCGTCGAAGCCGGGGAACAGGAGACGGTCCATGAAAAACCGCCCAAGACCAGCCTCGGGTTCCTGACGGCGCTGAGCCTGTCCATCAACAACCTGATGACCAAGAAGGGCCGTACCTTCCTGACCGCCTTTGCCGGCTCCGTCGGCATCATCGGCATCGCCCTCATCCTGGCGCTCTCCAACGGCGTCAACGACTACATCCGAGGCATCGAAGGCCAGATGCTGGGCTCTTATCCGGTCCAGCTTACCCAGTCGTCCCTCGACCTCGAGAGCATGATGAACACGGAAGAAGGGGGAGGCGACCTGTTCGGCAGTTTCTCCTCGTCCTCCGATGAAGAAGAGGACAGTGGTTCGCGACGGACCACCCGCGCGAAGAGCAAGGAAGACGTCGCGAAGGAAGACGGCTTCGAGTCCTACAACATGGTGGCCGGTTCCCTCAGTGCCACCGAAGAACTCCTGAAGACCAACGACCTCAAGACCTTCAAGAAATACCTCGACGCGAACCAGAGCAAACTGAAGGACAGTATCACGGCGGTCGAGTACAACTACAACCTGACCCCGCAGATCTTCCGAAACGACAAAAAGAACGGCCTCGTCAAAGTCAGCCCGGCAACGCTGTCCGTCCAGAACGTGACCGGTGTCGACTACTCCGAACTGTTCGGAGACTTCGGCTCGAACTTCGGCGGCCTGTCCTCCACCTGGACCCAGCTCGTCTCCAACCAGTCCCTGCGTGAACAGCAGTATGATCTGGTGGAAGGGGAGTGGCCCTCCTCGAAGAACGAAGTGGCCCTCATCCTGAACTCCCAGAATCACGTGTCCGACTATGTCCTCTACACCATCGGCATGCTCGACATCAGCGACATGAACAAGATGGTCGAGAAGGCCAAGGCCGGCAAAACGGTCAAGGACGAGACCCACAAGTTCGACTACAACGACGCCATCGGCCTCAAGTTCCGTGCGTTCGCGCCGGCGGAACTCTACCGCAAGTCCGGCGATGTCTACGTCGACAAGTCCGAGGACTCCAAGTTCGTCACCTCCAAACTGAAGGACGGCGACGGTGTGGAACTGACCATCACCTGTGTCCTCCGGGCCGATGAAGACGCCAATGTCGGCAGCGGTGTCGGCTACGATGCCGCCCTTACGAGCTACCTTCTGGACACCACGGCGGAGACCGGTGTCGTGAAGGCTCAGCTGAAAAACAAGAAGACCAACGTCCTGACCGGCAAGAAGTTCTCCGACGAACAGAAGGCCTCTCAGGAAAACAATATCCTGTTCTCGTCCGGCATGTTCCCGATGCCGACCGCCCTCGTGAACGAGACGCCCGCGGCCGAGCCCCTCGGCTTCTACCAGGGTGATGTGAACCCCACCGACGTGTCGTTCCTGCTGCCGGGCAAAGGCCCCGCGTCCAAGGTCATCTCGGACATCGAGGACTTCCTGTTCCAGACCCTCACGGACCTGTTCCTGAAACTGTTCCAGGACCTCGTTCCCCAGGACCTGGTCGGGAAACTCGTCCAGCGCTATCTCGACAGTCTGACCGACGAACAGAAGGCGCAGATCGCCCAGCAGTTCATGGGCAGCTTCACCGAGGCGGACCTCGAGCAGCTGGTCAAGGACTACGCTTCCCAGATGAGTGAAGAGGACATGGCCGCCATCATCCAGCAGGTCATGGGTTCCTTCAGCCAGGAAGACATCCAGAAGCTGGTGAAGCAGTATGTGGACAGCCTGTCCGAGCAGGACATCCAGAACATGATCGCTGCGGCGATGGGCGATATGTCGGAAGAAGACCTTGCCAATATGGTCCAGAGCTACCTCGGTTCCATGGACCAGGCGCAGATCCAGAAGATGCTGCAGGACTACATCATGCAAAATCAGGACATGATCGCCGAAGCCATCCGCACCATGATGAGCGAGGAAGACCTCGAAGCCCTCGTCGCCCAGTTCACCGGCGCCAGCGTCAACACCTATGAAGGCGTGCTCCAGAAGCTCGGCTACCACACGAAGGACGAACCTTCGATGATCTCCATCTATCCCTCCAACTTTGAAGGGAAGGAGGCCATCGTGAAGTTCATCGACGAGTACAACGCACAGATCAAGGACGACTCGGAGAAAGTGACTTACACCGACCTCATCGCGACGGTCACGTCCTCCATCACGAAGATCGTTGATACGATCAGCTACGTGCTCATCGCGTTCGTGGCCATCTCCCTGATCGTCTCGAGCATCATGATCGCCATCATCACATACATCTCCGTTCTGGAGCGGACCAGAGAGATCGGCGTCCTGCGCGCCATCGGTTCGTCGAAGAATGACATCTCGAAGATCTTCAACGCCGAGACCTTCATCGAGGGCCTGTTCTCCGGTATCCTCGGCATCGTGGTCACGATGCTGCTGTGTATCCCGGCGAACGCCATCGCGCGACAACACGTCGACATCGACCGGGTCGCGCATCTGCCGCTGCAGTATGCGCTGGTGCTCATCCTCATCAGTGTCATCCTGACGTTCATCGCCGGTTTCATCCCGTCGCGGATCGCCGCGAAGAAAGACCCTGTGGCAGCTCTGCGCAGTGAATGATCCTTTCCGTTATTTATACGTGAGAAAAAAAGTGTAAAAAAAGTTGTACGAAACTATGGAATTCAGCGCTTTTGTGTGCTAAACTATTTTTTAAGTTGTTTAGAATTTGGACACAAAAATAACGGAGGTTACGGGAATGGCACAGAGAACTGAAAAAGCCATTGCGAATGCGCTGAAGAAGCTGCTTGCGAAACGTCCCCTGAACAGGATCACCATCAGTGATATTGCGAATGAATGCGGCATCAATCGCATGACCTTCTACTATCATTATCGCGATGTGTATGATCTCATTGAATGTATCGCCGACGAGGAACTGAAAGGTGCCCTCGAAGGGAAACGGACGCTGGCCGACTGGCAGGAGGGCATCCTCAAGCTGATGACGGTCATGAAAAAAGACAAGGCGTTCTACACCGGCGTGTACAACTCCCTCGACCAGCACAAGACGTTCGACTATGTCTACAAACTGGTGGCAGACCTTCTTCAGGAAGGGTTCGACCAGGTCCCGTCCACGGTACGGGTCTCGGCGGAGGACAAACAGTTCATTGTCGACTTCTACGCCTACGCGTTCTGCGGGCTTCTGCTCCAGTGGGTACGCAGAGGCATGAAAGAAGAGCCGGCTGTATTGGTCGAACGGATGGGCAAACTCGGAAAGGGCGGTCTTGGAAGAGGCCTCGAAGCGTTTTCGGAGACCATCTGACCGACGAACTCGCCCAATGTTTTGTTCATTTTATCGTTTGAATAGCATTGTATATTTCATTTAGACAGTTGTCAGTTTAAACTGATAGGTAGTTCTTTCCAGAACTTTCTTACACTCACTTGCTCGGGTATCCGCTGAAGGTAAGCGCCAATATCTTCCGTGAGGTATTACGAGAAAAAAGCAGCCCCCGTTTCGGGGGTTGCTTTTTTATGCTTTGATGATCGGTGTTCACAGACGGACTTCCTGCCCGAGGTGGAATGAGTAGAGAGATACTTCCCGGACCGGCAGGCCGAGGGTCTCTTCCAGCGCGACCTTGTAGAGATCCAGCTGGTCCCGGTACCGCTCCGCCAGTTCCTCACCGTTTTTCACCCGGTCGGTCTTGTAGTCGAGGAGGACCATGGTGCCGCTCTCTTCGAACGCGCAGTCGATGATCCCCTGGATGAGGACTTCCTCTTCAGCGTCCGCGCCGCTGAGGGTCTCATCGAACTGACCTGCCGGCAGCAGGATGGCGAACTTGTGCTCCCGCAACACGCGGGGGCTTTTTTTCATGCGCTCGGCGATGGACGACGAGAAGAACTCTCGAACCTGCGCGGGGTCGATGACCGCCGCCTCGTCCGGGAGCAGGAAGCCCCGGTCGACGAGCCGCTGTTTTTCGGTTTCCGCATCCTGTTCCGCGAGGGAAAAGTCCGCGTACTGCATGAACTTGTGGAGACAGGTGCCTCGCTCCGCCGGCGTCATCCCGAGACGGGACAGGGACTCCGGACGGCTCTCCGCGAAGAATTCGGTGGAGAACGGCTTTTCCGCGAGGTGAGAGGCACTGCGCTTGGACAGCGATGCGGCCAGCGCGGCGTGGAGGTACGTCCAGGACATCCGGTCTTTCAGGTCGGAGACCATGGTCTCGTCGACCGGGACGTCTTCGGAAAGGACTTCTTCGGCGGCCTCTGCGTCAGCAGCGTCTTCGCCGTTGTCGATTTCAAAGACGACCGGTGCCGCCTCTTCATTGTTGACGAGCGGCAGCAGGGCGACGGGGCCTTCCGCGTCTCTGGCCCGCAGGAGTTTCGCGTCGGGGTGCTGCAGGAACGCGAGCAGGACCCACTGGTAGAAGCTGCTGCAGCGGAGGACTTCCATCGGCGGGACGACGTCGCCGCCGTAGAGCTTTCCGGCCGCGGAGCGGATGGAAGCGGCGAGGGAGTCGTTCGTACTGTTTTTGTTCGGCGCGTCGAACGCGGTCAGGACCAGCGTCTCCCGGGCTCTCGTCATGGCGACGTAGAGCACCCGCAGGGCTTCGGAGCGCTCACTGCGGAGGCTTGCCTCCCGGATGGCGCTGTGGCACAGCGTGGGGTAGGTGAAGCCGGTGTCCGGCTGCCGCCCCTGCAGGCCGATGCCGAGTTCCGGATGCAGGATGAGTTTTCGGTTCAGCTCCGAGTCGTTGAACTTGTGGTTCAGGTCCGCGACGATGCAGACCCGGAACTCGAGTCCCTTGGACTTGTGGATGCTCATGATCTGCACGACGTTCGCATTGGGGGACAGCGTGGCCGCGGTGTTCAGCGAACTGTCCTGTTCACCGAGCCGGTCCATGTACCGGACGAACCCGGAGGCGCCGTAGGAGCTGTTCGCGTCGTAGCTGTCGGCGTACTGCAGGAGCATCTGAAGGTTCGCGACCCGCTGCTCGCCGAGGGGCATGGCCCCGACAATGGCGTCATAGGACGTTTCCTCGTAGATGCGCCGCAGGAGTTCTCCGGCTCCCATGGAGACGGAGAGGGTGCGGAACCCGCGCAGGGCTTCGAGGAAGGACACACAATGTGCATCGCCCCGTTCCTCGCCCGCGAGGACTGCTTTGTAGAGGTTGGTATAACGGCTCCCGATGCGTAAGGCGGCCACTTCGTCTTCCGTGAACCCGAAGAGCGGGGACAGGAGGACCGCCAGCAGGGGCACGTCCTGGACCGGGTTGTCGATGACGCTCAGGAAGGAGAGCATGGTCATGACTTCCGGCGTCTCGAGGAACCCGCCGCCCTGCTCCGCGTAGACGGGGATGCCCGCCTCGCTCAGGGTCTTGCGGTAGACGTTCGCGGTGTTCTTCGTGCTGCGCAGGAGGATGGCGAAGTCCCGGCAGGTGAGGGGTTTTTCGGTGCCCTGACTCTCCCGGATGGCCTTGGCGATGTACCGCGCGATGTGCCGTGCCTCCGCCTCCTTTTTGTCGGCGCCGGCTTCCGGGGTGACGATGTGGAATTCCACATCGGGCTCTTCCCGGTCCGCGTACGCGTCCTTCGCGCCGAAGTTCAGCTGTTCGTGTTCATCGTAGGTGATCTCGCCGACCGCTTTGCTCATGAGCCGGGAGAACGTATAGTTGACCCCGTGGAGCACGCCCTTGCGGCTGCGGAAACTGCAGCCGAGGATGACCGTGGCGGGGTATTCGTCTTTTTCGGTGTCGTAGAGGGGGTATTCCTCTTTCTTGCGGAGGAACAGCTCCGGCATGGCCTGCCGGAAGCGGTAGATGCTCTGCTTCACATCGCCGACCATGAAGAGGTCGTCTTTCGAGAGCGCCGCGAAGATGGTGTCCTGGAGCTTGTTCGTGTCCTGGTACTCGTCGATGAGGATCTCCTCATACTGCTCCCGCAGCGTCTCCGCCAGTTCTTTCCGGGTGAAGGGCTCCGCGGCCGGGTCTTTCACCAGAAGCTTCAGGGCAAAGAGCTCCGTGTCCGCGAAGTCGAGGGCATTCTCCTCCCGCTTCTTCTCCGTGTAGACTTCGTCGAACCGGAGGACGGTGTCCACCAGTTTCCGGGCGAGGGGTTTCAGCAGCGCGTTGTCGACGGCGACGTCAGCTTCGTCGCTGAGGGCAAACTTCTGGAAGGCCCCGGGGAGCTTCGCAGGGGTGAAGTCTTCCTTCAGTTTGCTCGCGAGCGCCAGCGCGGGCGAGGAGTAGTTCTTTCGTTTGTTCTCCGGGTCTTTCGGCTTTTTCAGACCAGGGATCGATATATTCTGTACGGCCGTCAGGAACCCGTTCCAGTCTTCCGCGTCCAACAGTTTGTTCAGCGTGTCCAGTTCGGCGATGTACCCCCGGATGCATTCGATCGTTCCGTCGAAACTGACTTCCGGAGGCGTCCGCTCCGCTTCCAGCTGGCGGATGGCGTTCTCCCACTTGAGGACCCAGCTGTCCAGCAGTTCCTGAAGGCTCTCCTTCAGGATGCGGTAGGCGCGGGAGGGCTCGTCGTAGAGGCTCAGCGCGTTCTGTAACCAGTGCTCCGGAGAGGGGTAGGCTCTCGAATAGGTGTGGAGCCGCAGGATGTTTTCTTCGATGGAGGCGTCGTCCCGGCCGGTGGCCAGGAGTTCGACCAGTTTCAGGAAGTCGGGATCCTGTTCCGTATAGAGTTCTTCGAGGACTTCTTCGAGGGCCGCCTGCTGCAGCACGCTGACTTCGGTCTCATCCAGCATCCGGAAGTCCGGGGAGAGGCCGAGCTGTTCGAAGTTCTCGCGCACGAGGTTGCCGCAGAAGGAGTCGATGGTGCAGATCTGCGCCGAGGGAAGGAGCATCTGCTGCTTCTGGAGGTGTTCGTTGGTCGGGTCCTCCCGCAACTTTTTGGCGACGGCTTCCGCGAGGCGGGAGCGCATCTCCGCGGTGGCAGCTCGCGTGAAGGTGACGATGAGAAGGCGGTCGGCGGAGCAGGGATGCTCGGTGTCGGTCAGGCGGCGGATGCAGCGTTCGACGAGCACTGCCGTTTTACCGGAACCGGCCGCGGCGGAGACGATGAGGGTGCCGCCTCTGGCGTCGATCGCTTTTTCCTGGTCAGGGGTCCAGCTCATCTTCTTAGCCATCGTTCTCCACCTCCTTTGTCATTTCTTCCATGAGGGTCTCACGGTCCGTGATCTTTTCGATGACACGGGTCGTCGGCTCTTCCGGCCGGCAGACCGCGCGGTAGTCGCAGTAGGAGCAGGGCAGGTAGCCGTTCTGCTCGGCGGGCGTGGCGGGAATGGCCCCCTCATGGAGGCTGGTCGCCATCTTTTTCAGCAGGAAGTCGATCCGCTTGTGGAGCTGCCCGAGCTCCTGCAGAGAGGCCAGTGTCTTGACCGGGGTCAGGCTGGTCTCGCCATCCTTCTTGCGTTTCAGTTTGACGGGGATGTAATTGCCTTCGAGGCCGTGTTCCATGGCGTCGAGGACCTCGAGGTCTCCGAGCAGGAGGCCGTTCTGCGCGTTTTTGCCTTTGTTGTCGACGTCTGCCTCCTCAGGCGGTGCATCGCGACGGGTGGTGGTGCCGTTTGCCCGCTTGGCGGGGTAGTAGAGGATGCCGGCGGGGACCGCGTCTTCATACTTGCCGGTGCCGTTCTGCTCGATGGTGAACAGGTAGAGGAGCATCTGCAGGTTCAGACCGTAGAGGATGTCCGAGAGTTCGAACTCCTTGCCGCCGCTCTTGTAGTCGACGACGCGGACATAGGTCTTGCCGTCTTTTTCGCAGAGGTCCACCCGGTCGACGGAGCCCCGGACCGCGAGCGTGCCGCCGTCGGGGAGGTCCAGTGTATACGACTCCACCTCAGCCTCGTTGCCGATGGAGAGTTCGAAGTCGGAGGGCACGAAGTCCGAGACCTTCAGCTCGTCCTGCAGCCGTTCCGCCACATCGTAGAGGATGATGGTCAGGCGGCGGTACAGGTACTGGAATCGGGTCGTCTTGTCGTCAAGGCCGCCGAGTTCGGTCTCCGCGTACACCTGCAGCCAGTGGTCCACTCGTTCGTGCAGCTGGGTCCGGGTGAGGGAGACGAAGGTCTGCTTGTCGGACTCTTTCAGCAGCTGTTCGAGGACATAGTGGATGATGGTGCCGTAGTGGTTCGCACCGAGAGTAGCCCGTTTCCGGGGCTCAGCATTCAGACCGTAGCGGCAGAAGTACTGGAAGGCGCAGTGGTAGTAGTTGTCGACCCGGGAGGCGGACAGGGACATGTCCTTCCGGAAAAGGTCGGTGGCGATGGACGGATCGTGGATCGCGAACACACGGGGCACCAGAGCCCGGTCCAGAGAGGCGAGCTTTTTCCCGTAGGTGCCGTCGTCATCGAGGGACGCGAGGGCTTCCCGGACACTGCGGACCGGGACCGGGTCCTCCGCCCGGATGTGTTCGGCGTAGGATTTATAGGCGGAAGCTTTCGTCTCCGCATAGTAGTCGGCGTTCAATTTGCCGGCGTCGAGGTCGTTGTAAAGAGGGGTCTCTGCGTCCTCTTCCACTTTCGTGAAGAGGCTCTGGACCGCGGTGATGAGTTCCGAGGGCAGATGACTGCTGCCGGAGGCGTCGAGGCGGTGCCAGGAGAGGTACAGCCGTTCCCGGGGCGCCGTGACCGCGGAGTAAGTGATGAAGCGCTCTTCGCTGGCCCGGAGGTCTTCCGGGAAGGAGAGTTCCAGCCCCTGGTTCCGGAGAAGTGCACGCTCGTGGAGCGTGAAGAGTCCGGACTGGCCGATGACCGCGGGGAACACGCCCTCTTCGAGACCTGCCACGAACACGGTGTTCGGGGAGGAGAGGCGGACCCGGTCGGCGGAGGACACCGAGACCTCATCGAGGCCCTGGGGGATGCTGCCGAGGTCGGTCATGGAGAGGATGGCGTAGAACAGGTCGGCATACTGCTTCATGTTCCGGACCGGCTCTTCATCGTAGACGGCCGTCAAACGGTCGATGACCGAGATGACGACGTCCCAGACGCGGTCCTGCTCGCCGGCGAGGTCGGGAAGACCGGATTCGTCCAGCGCGATGGCATATTCTTTCAGATGCTCCGGGACTTTCGTGCGGACGAGGAAGTCATAGAACGCCTCGCCGACCTCCCGGAAGCTCTTTTCCTTACAGTTGCTGCGCAGTCTGACCAGAGGGCCGATGACCCGGGCGCGGGTGTCGTTCAGGAGGGCCAGGGCCTCGTCCGCCTCCGCTTCACTGCGGAAGTTCGCGTCGAGACCGAAGGGGTTCCAGGGGAACGGGTCCTGCCAGCTGCGGCCCTTGACGTCCCAGGTGAAGATGTAGTTCTCCAGCTCCGCGACCTCTTCGGGGCCCACGCCGGCGAGTCCCGTCTTCAGGTACTGAAGCAGGTTCTCGGAGGTGAAGCCCTGGGCGAGGAGGGAGAGGACCGTACGGCAGAGCACGACCAGCGGCTGGTTTTCCACCGGCTGGCGGGCATCGTCGAAAAACGGGATGTCATACCGCCGGAACGCGCCCAGCAGTTCTTTCTTGTAGTCTTCTTCGTTGCGGACAATGACCGCGATGTCTCTGGCCCGCAGCCCGTCTTCCCGCAGGAGTTTACGGATGGTGGCGGCGATCCACTCACACTCCTCAAAGAGGCTCTGGCTCTCACAGATGGTGATGTGGTCGGCCGCTTTATCGTAGACGCGGTCGGCGGGGTAGAAGAGGTTCTCTTCGAGGAACGCGAGTTCCGGGGCGATGTACCGCGCGCCGTTTCGGATGCCCGCTTCCTCTTTCTTGACTTCAAAGACACGGACATTCCGTTCCTTCGCCATGTTTTCCAATCGCTTCTTCGTCTCTTCGACGGAGTGGAAGATCATGGAGGGATCCTTGCCGTCGGTGCACAGCGTGACATAGACGTCCTTCGCCTGGGAGAGGATGCGCCCCAGAAGGGACAGCTCCTGCCCGGTGAAGCTCTTGAAGCCGTCGATGGCGAACGTGTAGCCGCTCAGGAACTGTGTGTCGTCGAGGACCCGGCAGAGTTTTTCGATCTGCAGGTCTTCGTCCGCGTAGCGCTGCCGGAACATGGCATCGTATACATCGTAGATGAGGAAGAGTTCCTTCAGCTTCCGGGAGAGGACCGGACTGTCCACGGCTTCCGCCGCCTCTTCGAGCTTGAGGAGGCCCGCGCCGGACTGGCGCACTTCCCGGAAGATGGCGATGAGCTCCTTCGCCAGACGCACGTCATCGCGGTATTTCGCGTAGTATTCGAGTTTGTCCGCCACGGCGGCCATCGCCCGCAGCATGAGGATGAGACGGGTGCCGTCGTCGGCGACGATGCCGGCATTGCCGCCCGTGGTGCGGAAGACGAAGTCGGTGAGACGGGTGAAGCTCAGCACCTCGACGTGCTGGGCCGCCGCATTGCCGAACGTCTTCAGCATGGCCCGCTCGGAGTCATAGGAGTACTGCTCCGGCACGATGAGGATGAGTTTGTCCTCGCCCTCCTGCGCCAGAGTCCCGAGGACCCTGCGGACATATTCAGTTTTCCCGGAACCGGAACGTCCGGTAACAAGTTGAAGCATAACGATTCTCCGTTTATTGCCCGGGAACCGATCGGTTCCGTTTTTTCGTCCGTTTTTGCTTGCCATGCCATACCACGCGAGCGCCTGGAAAGAGGGGCGCTCTTTCCCCCTGCGCAAAAACGTTCCGAAAAAACTCCCCTCGCCTCATGTTTATACAAGGTGGGTCCCCGGGCAATTTATTTTCTTCATTTTAGCACAATTATAAACGGCGGTATATTCCATTTATTGGACACCAGCCCTTTTATTATTAAGGGAGTTTTGGTATAATCTAATACTGGAATTCTAGCAACTTTATGGAGGAACCCATCTTGAAAATCGATGACGTTTTGAAAACAGCCAAACGAGTCCATTTCATCGGGATCGGCGGTTCCGGCATGACGCCCCTGGCAGAGATCCTTCTCGCCAACGGCTACCACATGACCGGCTCCGACAACAATCCCGGAGACAATATCGACAAGCTCCGGACCCTGGGCGCCGAGATCATCCTCGGCCAGAAGGCAGAGAACATCGAGCTCTGCAAGCCGGACATCATCGTCTACACCGTCGCCATCCTCAAGGACAACCCCGAACTGGTGGCCGCCAAGGCTTCCGGCATCCCGTGCTTCGAGCGTGCCGACCTCTTTGGTGCCATCTCCAGAATGTATGACGACTGCATCTGCATCTGCGGTACCCACGGCAAGACCACGACGACGGCCATGCTGTCCCAGATCATGATCGAGGCGGGCAAGGACCCGACCCTCGTCGTCGGCGGACGGCTGCCCCTCATCGACAGCCACGGAAGAGCGGGGGACACCCCGTACATGGTCGCGGAGGCCTGCGAGTTCCAGGACCACTTCCTGACCCTGTCTCCCGACACCACCGTCCTCCTCAACGTGGATGACGACCACATGGAATACTTCAAGACCATGGACAACATGATCCAGTCCTATACCACGTTCGTCAACATGACGACCAGCCTCGTTGTCTACAACGGAGACGATGAGAACACCTGCAAAGCCATCGAGCGGGCCGAGCGCCGGGACGACCAGACGTTCCTGACCTTCGGTCTGTCGCCGGAGCGGGATTACTACGCCGAGAACATCGTATATAATCGCGGCGCGTTCCCCGAGTTCGACGTCATGCACGCCGGCAAGCTCGTCTGCCATGTGGCGCTGGGTGTCCCGGGCAAGCACAATGTCCTCAACGCCCTCGGCGTGGTCGCGGCGGCCCTCTGGAACGGAGTGGCACCCGAAGACATCGCGACGTACATCGCGGGCTTCAAGGGAGCGGGCAGACGGTTCGAGGTCCTCGGTGAGTTCAACGGAATCACCATTGCCGACGACTATGCCCACCATCCCACCGAACTGACGGTGACCCTCGAAGCGGTCATGGCGATGGGGTATCATGAAGTCTGGGCCGTGTTCCAGCCCTTCACGTATTCCCGCACCTACATGCTCATGGACGACTTCGCGGAAGCGCTGAAGATCCCGGACCATGCGGTCATGACCGAGATCATGGGCTCCAGAGAAGTCAACACCTATGACGTCTACACGTCCCAGCTCGCGGAAAAGATCCCGGGCAGTGTCTGGTTCGAAAACCGTTCTGACGTCGTCGACTACGTTATGGAACACGCGGTCCCCGGCGACCTCATCATCACCCTCGGCTGCGGCGACATCTACAAGGAAGCCAAGCAGATGGTCGAACGCTATAAGGCCCAGGCGGAAGGAGACGCGGAATGACTCAGAGAATGAAACGCGTCATCGCGCTCCTCATGACTCTCGTCCTCGTCGGCTGCATGCTCGGCATGACCGGCTGCCACCGGAAGGACAAGGCCGAAGACGCTGCCACGGCAGTCGCGGTCGAAGAAGAGACGAAGAAGGACGGGAACTTCCTGTCGGACCTCCTCGGGAAAGAGAAGGAAGAAGACGCTTCCGAAACGACAAAGACCTCCGCGAAGACTACCGAAAAGACCACGGAAAAAGCAGACCCGAACACGACGGTCGCGGCCACCACCGGCACGACGTCCCGTGACACGACCGCTGCCACCACTATGTCCTCCGGCCTCTTCCAGGTCTCCCAGGACTACAAGAATTCGCACCCGTACTGTGTCGCGGTCAACACGTCACAGAACATCGTCATCGTTTACGCGAAGGACGCGACCGGCAACTACACGACACCGGTGAAAGCGATGGCCTGCTCCTGCGGCCGCGCCGGCCACGAGACCCCCTCCGGTCAGTACACCGCTATGACGAAACAGCGCTGGCTGTACCTCATCGACGGGACCTACGGCCAGTACTGCACGAAGTTCAAGGAACACTACTGGTTCCACTCCGTCCCGTATTACAGCCAGAGCCCCTCCGACCTCGAGTGGCCGGAATACAACAAACTCGGCAATAATGCCTCCGCCGGCTGCGTCCGTATGTGTGTCAGAGACGTCAAATGGGTCTACGACAACATCAGCCTCGGCACCGTCATCCGCGTCTATGCCTCTTCGGCAGCAGAACCGATGGCGAAACCGGCCTCCATCCGTATCGATACCAGCGATGCCAACGCAAATCGCGGCTGGGACCCCACCGATCCCGACCCGGCAAACCCCTATCGCTGATCTGTCAATAAAATCTCACTTGCAAAGGAGATGTCAGAAATGAAATCATCCTCCCAGCTCTACCGTGTCCGCCATATCGAAGATTTCCGCGATATGCTCGACCAGAGCGCCACGCTCTTCGCCAACGAACCCGCGTTCAAACTGAGAAACAAAGATGGTTCCTACACGACCATCAACTACACGAAATACAGAGAGGACGTCCGCTCCATCGGTACCGCCCTCTGGGCAAAAGGCTACCACGGGAAGCACATCGCCCTCATGGGAGCCAACTCCTATAACTGGGCCACCGTATACTTCGCCGTCACCTGCGGCCTCGGTGTGCTCGTGCCCATCGACAAGGAACTGCCCTTCGACGACGTGAAGAACATCCTCGAAGAGTCTGAGTCGAGCCTCCTCATCATCGACAAGAAACTGGTCCGCAAGTTCGCGGCTCATATGTCTCAGCTGCCGGAGGACCTGGAGATCATCGTGATGAATGAGCCAAAACCGGCCCACGGCATGCTTTCCTACGAGGACGTTTTCGAAGAGGGCCGCGCCCTCAAGGAGTCCCGGGACCAGAGCTATCTCGACTACCTGGTCGCTCCCATCGACCCCGATGCCATGAGTGTCCTCATCTACACCTCCGGCACGTCCGGACGGGCCAAGGGCGTCATGCTGTCCCAGCGGAACATCTGCTTCGTCGTCATGTCGAACAGTTCCATCGCCAACGTCGGCCCCGGAGACCAGATGCTGGCCATCCTTCCGATGCACCATACCTTCGAATGCTCGCTCGGGTTCCTCGCGGTCGTCTACAACGGCTGCTGCAACGCGTTCCCGACGAGCCTTCTGCGTCTGACCCGCGACATGCAGGAAGTCAAGCCGACCGTCATCTTCACGGTCCCGCTGCTGGTCGAAAAGATGCATGACAAGATCGTCGAGACCCTCGATGAGTCGAAACCCGGACAGATGCTCTTCAAGTACGGCGGAAAACTCGTCAACTGGACGAACGACAAGTTCGGCATCGACCTTTCCCGGAAGGTCTTCAGCCTCGTTCTGAAGAACCTCGGCGGCCGTCTGCGCCTCTTCATCATCGGCGCCGCCGCCATCAACCCGGACGTCGTCAAGAACTTCGAGACCTTCGGTGTCGAGTCCTACCTCGGCTACGGCCTCACGGAGTGCGCTCCGCTGGTCTCCTGCAACTATGACGGCCACACGACCCTCGACACGGTCGGTATGCCCATTCCCGGCGTCGAAGTCAAACTGGATGACGTCAACGAAGAGGGCATCGGCGAACTGCTCGTCAAGGGCCCGAACGTCATGCTCGGCTACTACAAGAACGAAGAAGCCACCCGTGAAGTCCTCGACGAGGACGGCTGGCTCCACACCGGCGACCTTGCCAATGTCGACGACAAGGGCAACATCCGCCTGACCGGTCGGAAGAAGAACGTCATCGTCACGAAGAACGGCAAGAACATTTATCCGGAAGAACTCGAAGACGCTCTGAACGGCAACCCGTTCATCCTCGAGTCCATGGTCGTCGGCACCGAGAAGGAAGAGGAGGACGACACCGTCGTCGAAGCGAAGATCTTCCCGGACGTCAACGCCATCAGGGAAGCCCTCCAGAACCCCGACCTGACCACGGAGGACATCTTCAACTACATCTCCGACATCGTCAAGGACATCAACACGAAGTTCCCGAGCTACAAGAAGATCCGCGCGGTCAGCATCCGGAACACCGAGTTCATCAAGACGACCACCCAGAAGGTCAAACGTTACGCCAACATGGATGATGGTGCCACCGAGGCCAGCGGCGAAGTCCCGGCCAGGGAGACCCTGACGCATCAGGCAGCCGAGGCCATCGGCGTCGCGGTCGAAGCGGTCAAGGAAACCGTCGAGAAGACCGTCGAAGCAGCCGGTACCGCCTATGAAGCGGTCAAGGAGTCTCTGGCGGCCGCCAAGGAAGAGGCGGAGGAAAAGAAGGCTGCAGAAGCGGAAGAGACTGCTGCGGAAACGGCGGAGGAAACCGCTCCGGAAGCCACGGAAGAAACTAGCGAAACCAAGGAGGACCAGCAGTGAGCGCACTGAATATTTCGCTGCCCCGGTTCGATTACATGTGCCAGAAGAACACATACTCCGGCAGCCAGGGACGGTTCCGTTACAAATTCTTCCCCGAGAAGAAAGATGACGTCGATACCGTTCTGGTCGCCGCCTGCTACTTCGACAACTGCTACGAAGTGGAGCTGGAGGCCGGTCGTGTGACCCGTCAGGAGTTCGAATACTCCAACGAGGGCATCGACGCCGCCCAGGCGTGGCTTTCGGCACAGTATGACGAAACTCAGAAGTAAATCGCCAAAGGAACCAGAATGTCAGACTACAGAAACAACATCCGCAATTTCTCGATCATCGCCCACATCGACCACGGGAAATCCACCCTGGCCGACCGCATGCTGGAACTGACCGAGTCCGTCTCCAAGCGGGAGATGGAGGAGCAGCTCCTCGACAACATGGACATTGAGAGAGAACGCGGCATCACCATCAAAGCCCGGGCCGTCAAGCTCGAGTACAAGGCCCAGGACGGGGAAGTCTATGACCTGAACCTCATCGACACCCCCGGCCACGTCGACTTCAACTACGAAGTCTCCCGGTCTCTGGCCGCCTGTGAAGGCGCGGTCCTCGTCGTGGACGCTACCCAGGGCATCGAGGCCCAGACCCTCGGCAACACGTACCTGGCCCTCGACCACGACCTCGAGATCTGCCCGGTCATCAACAAGATCGACCTGCCGGCCGCCGACCCCGAACGGGTCAGCGCGGAAGTGGAAGAGGTCATCGGCCTGCCCTGTGAAGAGGCGCCCCGCATCTCCGCCAAGACCGGCGAGAACGTGGAGCAGGTCCTCGAGGAGATCGTGAACTTGGTCCCGGCACCCACCGGAGACCCGGACGCGCCCCTGCGTGCCCTCATCTTCGACTCCGTCTACGACAGCTACCGCGGCGTCATCGTCTATGTCCGCCTCATGGAAGGCACCATCAAGCCCGGCGACACCATGCGCATGATGGCCACCGGCGCCGAGTTCAACGTCGTCGAAGTCGGCTACATGCGGGCCCGCTCGCTGGAGCCTGCCAAGTGCCTCCGGGCCGGAGAAGTCGGATACATCACTGCCTCCATCAAGACCGTTTCGGAAGCCCGGGTCGGTGACACCGTCACCCTGGCCACCCGCCCGGCGAGCGAACCGCTGCCCGGTTACCGCAAGGTCAACCCGATGGTGTTCTGCGGTGTCTACCCGGCCGACGGCGCCGACTACGAGAACCTGAAAGAGGCGCTGGAAAAACTCCAGCTCAACGACGCGGCCCTGTCCTTCGAACCGGAGACCTCCGGAGCCCTCGGCTTCGGATTCCGCTGCGGCTTCCTCGGACTGCTCCACCTCGAAATCATCCAGGAACGCCTCGAGCGGGAATACAACCTCGACCTCGTCACCACCATCCCGAGCGTCATCTACAAGATCCATATGGCGAGCGGGGAAGTGCTGAACATCGACAACCCCTGCAACTATCCGGACCCCGCCGACATCGACTTCTGCGAGGAGCCGATCACCAACGCGCACATCTTCGCGCCGCCCGACTATGTTGGCCCCATCATGGAGCTCTGCCAGGAGCGCCGCGGCACGTTCAAGGACATGCAGTACCTGGCGGCGGACCGTGTGGACATCCACTACGAACTGCCCCTCAACGAGATCATCTACGACTTCTTCGACGCCCTCAAGTCCCGCACCCGGGGCTACGCGTCCCTCGACTATGAGATCCTCGGCTACCGGCAGTCTGAACTCGTCAAGCTCGACGTTCTCCTGAACGGCGAACAGGTCGACGCCCTGTCCTTCATCATCCACCAGGAGAAGGCCTACGGCCGCGCCCGGAAGATCGCCGAGAAGCTCAAGGAGCACATCCCGAGAACGCTCTTCGAGATCCCCATCCAGATCGCCATCGGCGGCAAGGTCATCGCCCGCGAGACCGTCAAGGCCCTGCGGAAGGACGTCCTCGCCAAGTGCTACGGCGGCGACATCACCCGTAAGAAAAAACTGCTCGAAAAGCAGAAGGAAGGTAAGAAGCGCATGCGTCAGTTCGGCTCCGTCGAAGTGCCGCAGGAAGCCTTCATGGCCGTCCTGAAGCTGGACGAATAAGAGAGGAACCTGTATTTGGAACCCATCGGACTGTACCTGCATGTCCCGTTCTGTGCCTCCCGATGCCCATATTGCGACTTCTTTACCCAGTGGCCCGTGGGCGATGCACTGACCGTGTATGCGGAAACGATGAAAACCGAATTGCGGGACACCCGTGACCAACAGATCTGTGCCGACTCCGTCTACTTCGGAGGCGGCACTCCTTCTGTGCTGCCCGGAGCCGTTTTTGCGGACCTCCTCAGCACCGTGCGGGACTGCTTCACCGTGACCCCGGACGCCGAGACGACCGTGGAGTGCAACCCGTCCTCGGACCTCGAAACGTTCCTGACGGCAGCGGTGGAAGCAGGTGTGAACCGCGTGTCCCTCGGCATGCAGTCCGCGGTCGACGCGGAGCGCCGAAAGCTCGGACGTACCTCGGACCGGAAACGGGTCGAAGAGGCGCTGTCCATCGCCCGGAAGTGCGGCATTCAGAACCTGACGCTGGACGTCATGCTGGGCGTCCCCGGGCAGACGCTGCAAAGTCTGCAGGAGACCCTGCAGTTCCTCATCGACAGCGGCGTGCCCCATGTGAGCGCTTACATGCTGAAGCTGGAAGAGGGGACGGTCTTTTACAAACGCGCCGCCTCTCTGGACCTGCCGGGCGAAGACCTGGTGGGGGACATGTACCTGCAGACCATCGAGACGCTGGAGGCGGCCGGTCTCAAACAGTATGAGATCTCGAACTTCGCCCGCCCGGGCTTCGAGAGCCGGCACAACCTCAAGTACTGGCACTGTGAAGAGTACCTGGGCTTCGGCCCGTCGGCCCACTCCTTCTTCCGTGGCGAGCGGTTCTACCGCAAAGCAGACTGGGAGGCCTTTGTCTCCGGAGCGCCTGTCGTCCCGGACGGACTCGGCGGCAGCTTCGAAGAACGCCTCATGCTGGCCCTTCGCCTGACGGAAGGGTACCGGGGCGACATCCCGGACGAACTGCGGGAAAAGGCCTCTCAGCCCCTGTTGAGACCGTTCCTCGAAGTGGGGGACGGTTTTATCCGTCTCACGAAGGAAGGCTTCCTCGTGTCCAACACGGTCATCGCCGAACTGCTCTGACCGTACATCGCCAAAACGAATAGAAACAGAAAAGAGGCTCCTCGGGAAGAGAAGCCTCTTGTTGTTTTTGTATTATGATCTGCCGCGTCTCGGTTTCTGGAGTTCTTTGATCATGGCGAGGAGGATCTTTACATGGCTCGGTTCCGCCTTGCGGACGAGCGCAAAGAGTTCCTGCTGATCCAGTGTCAGGTCCTCCTGTTCCCGGAAGAATTCGGAGGGGACGATGTCGAGGAGTTCGCAGAAGTACAGGACCTCGTCCAGCTTCGGCTCGAAACGGCCGTTGCCGACGCCGCTGATGTAGTTGTCGCGGTGTCCCATCTTTTTGCTGATCTCTGCCATCGACTTCGAGGACTGCCTGGCATATTCCATCATTCGCTTTTGCACAAACGACTTGTCCATTTCCATACGTCTCCAAAAACTTGTTAATGTCTGCCTATAGTTTACCGTAAGAGGTGTGGAAAACCGTCTTCCCACAGAAGACAAAATGAAAATAGTATCTTCTGAGAGAAGATTTAAATTAGTCTTAGAACCATACAGATGCGAAAAAAGTGTCTTTCTTTCGAGAAGACATAATGGTGGTAATATCTTCTCACAGAAGATATAATGGAAGTCCAGGGACGGACAGGGGAACGGTCCGATCGTTCCCTCCTGGACAAAAAAGCTCCGGCCCGGAAGCACATGCTTTCGGACCGGAGTCTTGTTTTCTATTCCTTTGGGCGATTTACTCGTCGTTCTCGGGATCGGTCGCCTTGTCGAAGATGGCGACGACTTCAGCCGAGGGAGCCTTCGTGAGAAGGGTGACGACCACAGCGCAGAGCATGCCGACCACGAAGCCGGGGAACAGCTCATAGACACCGGTGGTGGAGGACAGCAGGTTGTACCAGAGGATGTCGGTCACAGCACCGCCGACGACGCCGGCAACGGCGCCCCAGTAGTTGAACCGCTTCCAGAAGACGGAGAGCAGGACGACGGGACCGAAGGCGGAACCGAAGAGGCCCCATGCGTTCTCGACCATGTCCATGATGGCCTGTGCGCCTTCGCCTCTGGCGCTGGCAAGGAAGTACGCGATGATGGCGACGACTGCGACGACACCGCGGGCGACCCAGACGAGCTCCTTGTCGGAAGCGTTCTTCCGGATGAGGGGCTTGTAGATGTCATTGGTAAAGGACGAGGACGCGACCAGCAGCTGGGAGTCCGCTGTGGACATGGACGCCGCGATGATGGCTGCCAGCAGGATGCCGGACAGGAACGGCGGGAAGAAGCGTCTCGCGAGGTGGATGAAGACTGTGGCCTGGAGACCGTCGGGAAGGAGTTCACCGGCGACGATCATACGGCCGAGGTATGCGATGATGAGGGAAGCTGCCAGGGAGATGGTGACCCAGATGATGGCGATGGTGGCAGACTTCTTGATTTCAGACGGCTTGCGGATGGCCATGAAACGGACCAGGATGTGGGGCATGCCAAAGTAGCCGAGACCCCAGGCAAGGCCGGAGATGATGTCCTGCCAGGATGCCGAGAAGACGTTCGGGACGAAGGCATACTCCGTGCCGTCATTGAGGTTGGTGTAAACGGTGTTGACTGCGGTCGGGTCGAGGTCTTCGACGAGGACGCAGACGATGGGGACTGCCAGCAGGGCGATGAACATCAGGGTGCCCTGGAAGAAGTCCGTCCAGCTGACCGCCTTGAAGCCGCCGAGGAAGGTGTAGAGAAGGATGACGGCCGCGAAGATGATCATGGCAGTCTCTCTAGTCAGACCGGGGACCAGGGACACGAAGACCGTGGTGCCGGCGACGAAACCGGAGGCGACATAGATGGTGAAGCTGACGAGGAAGACGATGGCCGTGAGGATGGACAGAACGGGCGTCTTCGCAAGGAAGCGGTTCTGCAGGTACTCCGGCAGGGTGATGGAGTCGTTCGCGGCCTTCGAGAACTTTCTCAGACGTTTGGCGACGAAGATCCAGTTGAGGGCGGTACCGATGGCGAGACCGATGCCGATCCAGGCTTTGCCGAGGCCGAAGGCCAGGACGGAGCCGGGGAGACCCATGAGGAGCCACGCGGACATGTCAGAAGCCTGTGCGCTGAGGGCAGTGACCCAGGGGCCCATCTGACGGCCGCCGAGGAAATACTGCTTTTCGCTGTCTCCGTCTTTCCGGGTACGGACGAAGAAGAACAGTCCGATGCCGAGAACGAGGACGAAGTAGAGCAC
>ONFJ01000036.1 GCA_900317085.1 uncultured Eubacteriales bacterium
ATATATTAAAGGAAATCACGTAATACAGGAGTAACTGCATGTCGAATCTCATCATTGTCGAGTCCCCGACCAAGATCCGCACCATCAAGTCCGTCCTCGGATCGGACTACGATGTCACGGCCAGCATGGGCCACGTGCGCGACCTGCCGGCGGCGAGACTCAACGTCGACGTCAAAAACAACTTTGAACCGAAGTACGCGGTCATCAAGGGCAAGGAGAAACTGGTCAAGGAACTGCAGGACGATGCAAAGAAGTACGACCACATCTACCTCGCGACCGACCCCGACCGCGAAGGGGAAGCCATCGCATGGCACCTCGCCACGGTCATGGGTCTGGACATGAAGGAACAGAACCGTGTCACGTTCAACGAGATCACGAAGAGTGGCATCGAAGCGGGCATGAAGCACCCGCGGGCCATCAACCAGGACCTCGTCGACGCGCAGCAGGCGCGCCGCATCCTGGACCGTCTCGTCGGTTACCGTATCTCGCCCTTCGTCTCCCAGAAGATCCGCCGCGGTCTCTCCGCCGGCCGGGTCCAGTCCGTGGCCCTGCGCCTCATCGTGGACCGGGAGAAGAAGATCCGGGACTTCAAACCGGAAGAGTACTGGAGCATCGACGCGAAGTTCAGCCCGCCCGGCTCCCGCCGCGTCTTCCCGGCTGCCCTCACCGCCGATGAAAAGGGCAAAGTCGAGATCAAGGACAAAGAGACCTCCGACAAGTACCTCGGCCGGCTCGAGAACGCGGTCTATGTCGTGGACTCCGTGAAGAAGGGCACCCGCCGCAAACAGCCGGCGCCGCCGTTCATCACCTCCACCCTGCAGCAGGACGCGTCCCGCCGCCTCGGCTTCCAGGCCCGTCGCACCATGAAGGTGGCCCAGGAGCTGTACGAAGGTGTCAACATCAAGGGCACCCAGGTCGGTCTCATCACCTACATGAGAACGGACTCGCTCCGTGTCTCCGACGAGGCCCGTGCTGCGGCGATGAACTACATCAAGTCCGCATACGGCGACCAGTATGTCCCGGACAAACCCCGTTACTTCAAGCAGCGCAACAACGCGCAGGACGGCCATGAGGCCATCCGCCCGACGAACATCGCGCTCACTCCGGACGAAGTCCGCGGCTCCCTCAGCTCCGACCAGTATAAACTGTACCGTCTCATCTGGCAGCGGTTCATCGCCTCCATGATGGCGGCCTCCGTCCAGAACACGATGAAAGTGGAGATCAAAGCGGCCGACCCGAACGGCAACGCGAACGAGTACTGCATGTTCTCCGCCTCCGGCTACAGCGTCAAGTTCGACGGCTTCACCACCGTCTACAACGTCGACGACGAGAAGGCCGGCTCCATGCTCCCGGACCTGTCCGTGGGCGACATCCTGAAACTCCGCGAGCTGCTCGGCAACCAGCACTTCACCCAGCCGCCGGCACGCTACACCGAGGCGTCCCTCATCAAGACCCTGGAGGAGAACGGCATCGGCCGTCCGTCCACCTACGCTTCCATCATCTCGACCATCCTGAACCGTGAGTACGTCGTCCGCGAGGCGAAGAGCCTGAAGCCGACCGAACTCGGCGAGGAGGTCACGAAGCTCCTTGAGAAGCAGTTCCCGAAGATCGTCAACACGAAGTTCACCGCCGGCATGGAGTCCGACCTCGACAAGGTCTCCGAAGGCAGCGAGGACTACGTCAAGATCCTCCGCGAATTCTACGACGACCTCGAAGGCACCCTCGAGAAGGCGAAGTCCGACATGAAGGGCGTCAAGATCCAGCTCGAGTCCGACAAGACCGACGTCCCCTGTGAGAAGTGCGGCCGCATGATGGTCATCAAGACCGGCCGTTACGGCAAGTTCCTTGCCTGCCCGGGTTACCCCGAGTGCAAGAACACGAAGCCCCTCATCGAGGAGACCGGCGCCAGCTGCCCGAAGTGCGGCGGCAACGTCATCAAGCGCAAGTCGAGAAGAGGTTACGTCTTCTACGGCTGCTCCAACTATCCGAAGTGCGACTTCTCGACCTGGGATGTCCCGTCGGGCAACGACAAGTGCCCGAACTGCGGCTCGTCCCTGTTCAAGCACCGCGGCAACCTCGTCTGTCTGAAGGACGGCTGCGGCTACGAGTCCAAGATCCAGCGGAAGAAAAAGACCGAAGAATAAGGAGTTCCCATGAGTAAGAAAGCCATCGTCGTGGGCGCCGGGTTTGCCGGTGTCGAAGCGGCTGTGCAGCTGGCGAGAGCCGGCGCGGAGGTGCACCTCTATGAGATGCGCCCCGTGAACAACACGCCTGCGCACAAGACGGACGGCTTTGCGGAACTCATCTGTTCGAACTCCTTTAAAGCGGAGCGGGTGGCCTCGGCCGCCGGGCTCCTCAAGGAGGAGATGAGCCGGTTCGGCTCGCTGTGCGTGGAGTGCGCGAAGCAGACCCGCGTGCCGGCGGGCGGCTCCTTGTCCGTCGACCGCGATGCGTTTTCCAAACTCGTCACGGAGCGGGTGGAAGCGGAACCGAACATCACCGTGCATCGCGAAGAGGTGAAGACCCTCCCGCAACCCGGCGTCGACGCGGACGTCGTGGTCATCGCGGCGGGCCCCCTCGCCTCCGATGCTCTGGCGGACGACATCCGGCGCCTCTGCAAAGAGACCCTGGACGCGAAGGCCGCCGCGCATCCGGACGACCCGGGCGCACCCAAAAAGATGAAGTCCAAAAAGAATACGGAGGGCAAGACCGCGCTCCACTTCTTCGACGCGGTGGCGCCCATCGTGTCCGGCGACTCCATCGATATGACGAAGGCGTTCGCCCAGTCCCGTTACGACCGGGGCGGGGAGGACGATTACATCAACTGCCCCATGAACAAAGAGGAGTACGACCGCTTCTATGAAGCTCTCGTCTCCGCCGAGTCCGCGGAACTCCACGACTTCGACAAAGGCGGCGTCTACGAAGGCTGCATGCCCATCGAAGTCATGGCGAAGCGGGGACACGACACCATCCGGTTCGGCCCGATGAAACCTGTCGGTCTCACGGACCCCCGCACCGGCCACCGCCCCTGGGCGGCGCTGCAGCTCCGCAAGGAGACCGCCGAAGGCACCATGTACAACCTCGTGGGCTTCCAGACGAACCTCAAGTTCGGCGAACAGAAGCGGGTCTTCTCCATCATCCCGGGCCTTGAGCACGCCGAGTTCCTGCGCTACGGTGTCATGCACCGCAACACGTTCCTGAACTCGCCGGAACTCCTGAACGCGGACTTCCGGTTCCGCACGGTGCCCGGCCTCTACTTCGCCGGCCAGATCACCGGCGTCGAAGGCTACATGGAGTCCGCGATGAGCGGCATCCTCGCCGGCCTCAACGCCTCCCGCTATCTCGACGCCCGGTCGAGCGAGCCTGCTGAAGACCTGCCTGCCGGCTACGAGCCGCTGGTCCTCCCGGACTTCACGATGATGGGCGCGCTGTCGCGGTACATCGCCGACCCCACGGTCAAAGAGTTCCAGCCGATGGGCGCGAACTTCGGCGTATTGCCCCCACTGGAAGAGCGCATCCGGGACAAAAAACTCCGGTACGAGACGCTTGCCAAAAGAAGCCTCGACTGGTTTGACAATCAGAAATAAGAAGGAAGCCAAATTTCTTTCTTCTCCGAAAAAACCCCCGAAGCCCACAGCCCTTTGGTTCGCTTCGCGGCGCTGCGCGCTGAGCAGTCTCACTTGGAGACGCCGGATTTTTTCTCCGAAGAAAAAATTTGTCTTCCGCTAATATCCGTAAGCCGGCCCACCGAAGCAAACGGGGAGCAGAAAAGCTCCCGGATGGACGCTTGGGGTCCCTCGCAGAGGGGGTTCGGTTGGCGAGCGGCCAGACGGGCTTTTCTGCGGAACCCATTGGCCGGCTTGCGAAATAAACAAAGGAGAGTTACACATGAGAATCATCGTTGATGCGTTTGGCGGCGACAATGCGCCCCTGGAGATCCTGAAGGGTGCGGCGGCCGCGAAGAACGAGTTCGGTTGTGACATTCTGCTTTGCGGAGACGAGGAGCAGATCCGCGCCTGCGCAAAAGAGAATGACATCGACCTCACCGGCATGGACATCGAGAATGCCGAGGGCTTCATCCCCGTGGAGGAGGACCCCCGCGCGCTGCTGAAGAAGTACAAGAACAGCTCCCTCGGTGTGGCCTGCAGAGCCCTCGCGGAGGGCAGAGGCGATGCACTGGTGTCCGCCGGGTCCACCGGAGCACTGGTCGTCGGCGCTATCTTTATCGTGAAGCGCCTCAAGGGCGTGCGCCGTCCCGCCATCGCCACCATCATGCCCGGCGACAAGGGCAACTTCATGCTCATCGACGGCGGCGCGAACACCGAAGTCACGCCGGACGCCCTGAACACTTTCGCGGTCATGGGCTCCGTCTACATGGACAAGGTCATGGGCGTCAAAGACCCGAAGGTCGGGCTGCTCAACATCGGCGTCGAGCCGAACAAGGGTACGGACCTGCAGAAGCATGCGTACCCGCTGCTCGAAGAAAACGAGCACATCCACTTCATCGGGAACGCCGAAGCCAGAGACGTCCCGGCCTGTGTGGCCGACGTCGTCGTCTGCGACGGCTTCACCGGAAACGTCTTCCTGAAGACGTACGAAGGCGTGGCCCTCACACTCTTCTCGAACGTCAAGGACGTCATGATGAAGTCCACCATGACGAAACTCGCGGCCCTCATCCTGAAGGGTGGCCTCAAAGAACTCAAGACGAAGTTCGACGCGAACGCCGTCGGCGGCGCGCCGATCCTCGGCGTCCAGAAACCTGTCATCAAGGCCCACGGTTCCTCGAAGGAAGTGGCCTTCAAGAACGCCATCCGTCAGGCCATCTCCTTCACCGAGAGCGGCGCCATCGCCACCATCGAGGAGAACCTGCCGAAGAAGGAGCGGGAGGACAGTCCCGCGGAGACGGAGGCAGCAGAATGAGCGGTAAATCGCCAAAGCTGACTCAGGAACGCGAAGCGGCCCTCCACGAACTCGAGGGGAAACTGGGGTACACGTTCTCGGACCTGCACCTCCTCGACACCGCACTGACCCACTCCTCCTACGCCAACGAGCAGGGGCCGGGGCACAAGTACAACGAGCGGCTGGAGTTCCTGGGCGATTCGGTCCTCGGCTTCATTACGGCCGACAAATTCTTCCACGCGTTCCGCGACATCCCCGAGGGGCGATTGACCAAGCTGCGCGCCAGCACCGTCTGCGAAGAGAGCCTCTTTGAGTTCGCGAAGCAGATCGACCTCGGAGACTACCTCCTCCTCGGAAAAGGCGAGGACAAGAACGGCGGCAGAGAAAGAGCCTCCATCGTGTCCGATGCGTTTGAAGCGGTCATCGCCGCCATCTACCTTGACGGGTCCATCGACCCGGCCAGAGAGTTCGTCCTCCGGTTCGTCATGACGGCCGTCGAGGAAAAGACCATCACGTTTAAAGACTACAAGACGAAGCTCCAGGAGATCATCCAGAAGAACCCCGAGGAGCAGCTGCAATACGTCCTGTCCGGCGAGTCCGGTCCGGACCACAATAAGCGCTTCGAAGTCGAAGTGCACTTAAACTCCAACGTCATCGGCCGCGGCATCGGCCGCACCAAAAAGCAGGCCGAGCAGGAAGCTGCCAGAGAAGCGCTCGCGCTGATGGGCCTGTAATTCAGAAGGAGACCAAAACCTATGGTTTTAAAAGCACTGGAACTCCAGGGGTTCAAGTCCTTCCCGGACAAGACCGTGCTGGAATTTGACCGCGGCATGACGGCGGTCGTGGGCCCGAACGGCTCCGGAAAATCGAATATTTCCGACGCGGTCCGCTGGGTCCTCGGCGAACAGTCCACGAAGAACCTGCGCGGTTCCAAAATGGAAGACGTCATCTTCGGCGGCACGGACAAGCGCCGGGCGCTGGGGTACGCGGAGGTCACGCTGCGGCTCGATAACTCAGACGGCAGCCTGCCCTACGACAAGAAAGAGGTCTCCGTCACCCGCCGGTACTTCCGTTCGGGTGAGTCCGAGTACCGCATCAACGGCGAACAGGTCCGACTGAAGGACATCAACGAGCTCTTCATGGACACGGGCCTCGGCCGGGACGGCTACTCGATGGTCTCCCAGGGCAAGGTCGCGGACATGGTCTCGTCCAAGTCCACCGGCCGCCGCGATATGCTGGAAGAAGCCGCGGGCATCTCCCACTTCCGGTACCGCCGTCAGGACGCCATCCGGCGCCTCGACCGGGCCGAGGAGAACCTCGTCCGTCTGAGAGACATCCTCTCGGAACTCGAGTCCCGCGTCGGTCCCCTGAAGACTCAGTCCGAGAAGGCCCAGAAGTTCCTGGTCCTCGCGGAACAGAAGAAACAGCTGGAGATCTCCCTCTGGCTTTACAATATCGACAACCTGAAACAGAAACTGCTGGAGCAGGAGCACAAGATCGAAGTCTCCGGCATGCAGTATAAAGAGGCAGAAGAGGCCCTCGCGAAGATCGAAGCGGACTCTGAGGCCGCGGCAGAAGCGGCCCGGACCATCACGCTGCAGATCGAGGAGATCCGCCTCGCCGCTTCCGGCAACGAAGAGCAGATCGCGGAACGGAACGCGAACATCGCCGTTGCCCAGAACACCATCGAACTCAACGAGCAGTCCATCGAGCGGTTCCGCCAGGCCCAGCAGGAGTCGGCGGAGAGCCAGGCCGAGACGAAAGGCCTCATCGAGGAAGCTGAGAAAGAGATCGAAGCGCTGCAGGCGCAGATTGCCGAAAAAGAGGCGGAGATGAAAGCCATCGCCGACCGGAGCGAGGAGTTCCGCGCCGCCATCAGCCAGCAGGAAGACGCGAAGGACAGCCATGCCGAGGAGCTTTCGGACCTCGCCGCCAAACTGTCGGACGCGCTCATCCGCAAGTCCGCCGCCGAGACCGCCATCGAAGAGGTCAGAGACCGGACCGCGAGAGCGGAGGAGTCCGCCGGCGAACGCCGCACCCTGCACCTGAACCTCTCCACCGAAGTGGAGAAAGCGAAGAAACACCTCGAGACCTGCAACGAGGCGGTCACGTCTCTGCAGAACTCGATTTCCGGCTACGAACTCCGGCAGCAGAAGCGGGACGAGAAGCTCGCCCAGAAGCAGGAAGCCTTTGAAGCCCTGCGCCGGGAGTCCGAGCAGAAGTCCGGCAGAGTCCGAATGCTCGAAGACCTCGAGAAAAACATGGAAGGCTATGCCGGCGCGGTCAAGGCCGTCATGCGGGAAGCCCGCCGCGGGACCCTGAAGGGCATCCACGGTCCGCTGTCCCAGCTGATCACGGTCCCGGACAAGTATTCCGTCGCCATCGAGACCGCCCTCGGCGCCGCCGTCCAGTTCCTGGTCGTCGACAACGAGAACAACGCGAAGCAGGCCATCCAGTACCTGAAAAATTCCCGCGGCGGCCGTGCCACGTTCCTGCCCATTTCGGCGATCCGCGGCCGGACCCTCCAGGAAAACGGTCTCGACGACTGCTTCGGGTACATCGACATCGCATCGAACCTCGTGTCGGCAGACAAAAAGTACGAAGACATCATCGCCGCCCAGCTCGCCCGCACCGTCGTCGTCGACGACATGGATGCGGCCGTGGCCATCGGGCGCAAATATAAAAACCGGTTCAAGATCGTCACGCTGGACGGTCAGGTCATCAACGCCGGCGGTTCCATGACCGGTGGTTCCCGGGTGAAGAACGCGGGACTCATGGCCCGTTCCGGTGAGATCGAGAACCTGCGCAAAGAGGCGGAGAAACTGGCCGAGAAGATGGCCGCCGCCGAAGCCGAGTTCGACAAGGCGAAAGCGGAAGCCGCGAACGCCGGCGCCGAACTGGAAGCCGTTCAGGCCGACCTCATCAACGCGAACGAAGAGCAGGTCCGTGCCGAGAGCGCGCTGGAACTCGCCGAGAGCCAGCTTGCCACCGTCGGGACCGCGCTTCAGGAGATCGAAGAAGAGCAGGCGACCGCGAACGAGCGTATCGCTGAACTGAAGAAGGAAGCGGCCGAAGCCGAAGCCGAGGCGAAGGACCTCGACGCCCAGGTCAAGGCCGTCGAGCAGAAGGCCGACGACGCCACCGGCCGCATGGAGGAGATCCGCAAGTCCTTCGAGGAAGCCTCCGCCGCCACCGTCGAACTGAACTACACCATCCTGTCCCTCACGAAGGACGTCGAAGCCCACCGCGAGACCATACGCCACTACGAAGAGACCACGGCGGCCTCCGATGAGCGGACCCGGTCCCTCGAAGAGGAGATCGCCGGCATCGTCGCAGAGAATGAGAAGCTGCAGGAGCAGATCGCCGAACTGAACGAGCAGGTTACCGGCCTCAAGGCCAAAGGCGATACATCGCGCGAACAGATCGACGAACTCACCGCGAAGCGGGAAGAAGCCCAGGCCGAAGGTGAAAAACTTCGCCACCTCGAGCGGAACAAGGCGACCGAGCGGGAGCAGGTCTCCGGCGAACTCGCCCGTCTCGAAGAACGCAAGGCGAACATGCTTCGCGACTACGACGACACCGTCAACAAGCTGTACGACGAGTACGAACTGACCCGCCGGGAAGCGGCCGAAGTGGCGAAACCCACCGAGGACCCGACCGGCACCCGGGGCGCCCTCACCGAAGTGCGGCAGAGCATCAAGGCCCTCGGTTCCGTCAACGTCGGCGCCATCGAAGAATACAAGGAAGTGTCCGAGCGGTACGAGTTCCTCTCCGAACAGGTCGGCGATGTAGAACGGTCCCGCAAAGAACTCCTCGACCTCATCGCGGAACTCACCGGCAACATGGCGAAGCAGTTCTCCGAACAGTTCGCCCGCATCAACAAGGCCTTCGGCTCCACCTTCACCGAACTCTTCGGCGGCGGTAAAGCGGCCCTGGTCCTCGAAGACGAGTCGGACATCCTCGAATCGCCCATCAGCATCGAGGTCCAGCCCCCGGGCAAGAACGTCCAGAACATCGACCTTCTGTCCGGCGGTGAGAAGGGCCTGTCCGCCATCGCCCTGCTGTTCGCCATCCTGAAGGTCACACCGGCGCCGTTCTGCATCTTCGACGAGGTCGAAGCGGCCCTCGACGACGTCAACGTCGCCCGCTTCGCCCAGTACGTGCGGAACATGACGGACAACACCCAGTTCATCCTGATCACCCACCGCCGCGGCACCATGGAAGAAGCCGACATCATGTACGGCGTCACCATGCAGGAAGAGGGCGTCTCGAAGCTCCTTTCCCTGCGCACCGCCGACATGGCGAAGGAACTTGGTCTTAACTAACAATAAATCGCCACAAGGAGGCCCCTATGGCACTGTTTAGAAGAAAAATGAACCGCGGTCTGCAGAAGACCCGTGACAACTTTTCCGGGAACCTGGACAACGTCCTCGGCTCCTTCGAGTCCATCGATGAGGACCTTTACGAGGAACTCGTCGAAGTACTCGTCATGTCTGACGTCGGTGTCATGACGTCGGAGCAGATCGTCGAAGAGACGAAGGAGCGGGTGCGTGCCGCCGGCATTTCGAACCCGGCTGAAGTCCGCGAGGTCATCAAGCAGGTCGTCGCTGACATGCTCGGCAAGGACGAGACTATCGACTTCCTGACCACCCCGGCCGTCATCCTGGTCATCGGCGTCAACGGCGTCGGCAAGACCACGACCATCGGTAAAATGGCCCACTACTTCGAGTCCACCGGACGCAAGGTCATCCTGGGCGCTGCGGACACGTTCCGTGCGGCGGCGATCGACCAGCTGCAGATCTGGGCGGACCGTGCAGGCGTCGACATGGTCAAACACGACGAGGGTGCCGACCCGGCCGCTGTCGTGTTCGACACCATCCATGCGGGCGTGAATCGCGGCGCGGACATCATCATCTGCGACACCGCGGGCCGTATCCACAACAAGAAAAACCTCATGGCAGAGCTCGGCAAGATCTACAAGGTCATCGACCGCGAACTGCCTTACTCCGACCGGGAGATCTTCCTGGTCCTTGACGCGACCACCGGCCAGAACGCCATCTCCCAGGCGAAGGAATTCATGAACGTCTGTGAGGTCTCCGGCATCGTGCTGACGAAACTCGACGGCACGGCCCGCGGCGGCGTGGTCCTGTCCATCAAGAACGACCTCAAGCTGCCGGTCAAGTTCATCGGTCTCGGCGAAGGCATCGACGACCTCCAGCCCTTCAAGGCGGAGTCCTTCGCGGCCTCTCTGTTCGAGCCGCTGGCGGAGGAGCAGGAGAACCTCATCAATGAGGCCCTCTCCGAGAACATGTCGCTCTCCGAGAACCCCGAGTACCTGTCCGAAGAAGCCATCGCCGAACGCAAGGCGATGGAAGAAGCGGCACGCATCGCCGCCGCCGAAGAGGAGGCCGCGAACTCCGCGCTCCTCGAGGGCATCGACCTCTCCGACAAGGAGCCGGAGGAAGTCGTCCTGCTCCAGGAGGCCGCGAAGCAGGTCCGCTCGCTGCATAAGTTCGCCGAGACCCGCGACCTTTCCAAGAATGAACGCCGTGCCCTGGCCCGTTCCGAAGCTCTGCTGACGGACGCCGGCGCGGACATCGATATGATCCTCGGCACGGACGTCAGCGCCGCGAAGGCCGCTGCCGCCGCTGCCATCACCGGCGCCGCTGCCGGCGAGATGACCGACAAGCAGAAAGCCGCCGAAGCTGCCGCCGCCCGCAAGGCCGAGCAGAAGAAGGCCGAAGAAGCCCGCAAGGCCGCGGCCGCCCGCGAGCGTGAAGCCGAAAAGGCCCGCGCCGAAGAGCAGGCCCGCCAGCGCGCCGAAGTCCAGGCCCGCCGCGACGCGGAAGACGCCGCCCGCGCCCAGGCCGCCGCTGATGCCGAAGCCGCCGCGAAAGCCGAAGCCGAAGCGAAAGCCGAAGCAGAGGCGAAAGCTCAAGCAGAGGCCGAAGCCCGCGCCGCTGAAGCTGCCCGCGTAGAGGCAGAAGCAAAGGCAGCGGAAGAGGCCAGACTCGCTGCGGAAGCTAGAGCTCAGGCAGAGGCTGCTGCAAAAGTAGAGGCTGAAGCTCAGGCTGCCGAAGAA
The DNA here is from genome assembly GCA_900317085.1 of uncultured Eubacteriales bacterium. Taxonomy (GTDB): domain Bacteria; phylum Bacillota; class Clostridia; order Oscillospirales; family Acutalibacteraceae; genus RUG420. The sequence goes on from ONFJ01000036.1 coordinate 10,982, forward strand.
GCCAGACTCGCCGCTGAGGCAGAAGCTAAAGCTAAGGCAGAAGCCGAAGCTGCAGAAGCAGCTCGCGTAGCCGCCGAGCAGGAAGCTGCCGCAAAGGCAGAGACCGAAGCCGCAGAAGCAAAAGCTGCGGAGGAGGCCAGACTTGCCGCGGAAGCTCAGGCGAAAGCGGAAGTCGAAGCGAAAGCTGCGGCAGAGGCAAGACTCGCCGCCGAAGCGCAGGCGAAAGCAGAGGCCGAAGCGAAAGCTGCGGCAGAGGCAGCCGCTCGGGCTGCCGCACCGGCTGTCGATGCCGCTGCTCTCGAAGAACTGAACGCGAAAGCTGCCGAGTACCGCAAGCAAATCGCCGATGCAGAAGCCGCCATGGCCGCCACCTGGAACCCCGCCATGAAGCAGCGCCTCCAGGACCGCATCGACGCAACAAAAGCCAAACTCGCCGAGCTTGAACGCTGACCTCTTTTCTCTTAACCTTGAAAAGTCAGACCCGAAGGCTGAAAGAAGGCCTTTTGGTATGAAAACGAAGACGCGCAGAGCTCGAAAAGTCAGACCTGAAAGCCAAAAAGAGGTTCAAAGGTATGAAAACGAAGGCGCGCAGAGTTCGAAAAGTCAGACCTGAAAGCCAAAAAGCGGTTCGAAGGTATGAAAACGAAGGCGCGCAGAGCTCGAAAAGTCAGACCTGAAAGCCAAAAAGAGGTTCAAAGGTATGAAAACGAAGGTATACAGGGTTCAAAAAGTCATACCTGAAAGCCGAAAAGAGGCTTCCAGGTATGAAAATGAAGCTTAGCGAGACGGAACAACGCGATCCATTTGAGTGAAAACGAATGGAAAGGTTCTGACCCGGCAAAGGCAAAGCAACAATTAAAAGCAACAATTCATAGTAAGATACAGGATACATACATGATTTTTTTGATCGCAACGCAAAACAAACATAAGAAGGTCGAGTTCGAGCGGATCCTCGCGCCCCTGGGCATCGAGATCAAGACCGCCGGCGAACTCGGACTGCAATACCCGGATGTCGAAGAGACCGGGACCACCTTCGAGGAGAATGCACTCCTGAAGGCGCGGGCGGGCTGTCTGCTCGCCGGGGTCCCGACGCTCGCGGACGACTCAGGGCTGTGCGTCGACGCCCTCGACGGCGCGCCGGGTCTCTACTCCGCCCGCTGGAGCGGGGACGGAGAGACCAACGGCGACGACGAGGCGAACAACGACAAGCTCCTGCGTCTCCTCGACGAGTCCGGCGTCCCGGACGAGCAGCGCACCGCCCACTACGTGGCGGCCGTCGCAGCAGTGTTCCCCGACGGCCGTGAATTCGTGACCCGTGGTGAGTGCTATGGGCGAATCGCCCACGAACGGCATGGAAGCGGTGGCTTCGGCTACGACCCGCTGTTCCTCGTCTCCACCGCCGGCACCGAGTCCAACGAGCAGGCGGCACAGGGCGAGTTCAACCAGACCTTCGGCGAAGTGCCGCCGGCGGTCAAGGACAGCCAGTCCCACCGCAGCCGCGGGCTTCAAAACATGTATGACATCTTGAAAAGAGAGTTATAAAAAGCGCTCAGTGAGAGCTGAAACTCGAAGCAAAGCTAAGAGCAAAGGCTAGAGCTAAAGCGAAAGCAAAAGCTGAGAGAAAAAGCTAGAGCTGAGAGCGAAGGCTAGAGCTGAGAGCTAAGGCAAAAGCTGAGAGCAAAGCAAAAGCCAAGAAAAACAACGAATTACGAGCTGCGATGGTTGCAGTTCCAAGGAGTAACCACTGAATGACCAGTAAAGAACGAGCGGCCCTCCGCGCAGAGTCCCACCATCTGGAACCCATTTTCCAGATCGGCAAGGGCGGTCTGTCCGAGGCCTTCTATAAACAAGTCGATGAGGCGCTCACCACCAGAGAGCTCATCAAAGTCCGCGTGCTCCTCGAGACCACGCCGATCTCCCCGAAAGAGGCGGCCGAGGAACTGGCGCAGGCGACCGGTGCGGAAGTCATCGGTGTCGTCGGCGGTGTCATCATCCTGTACCGCTACAGCCAGGAGAAGCACGACAAGGAAAAACAGAAAGAGAAGAACATCCAGAAAGCCAAAGCCGCGAAGAAGCGTCAGGCGAAACTGGAGAGAAAAGGCACTCATAAACTCAGAAATAAGAGATAAGAAATCAAGAAGCAAGAGACTAGGGCTAGAGACTAGAGTTAGAGCTAGAGTTAGAGACTAGGACTAGGAACTTGTGACTTGAGGCAAGAGATCAGTGAGTGCGCCGGGCAAGAGAGTCCGGGCAGAAACTGCCGGACAGAGCGCCGCACTGACAAAAGCAAGCGAAAGGACCCAAGCGAGAGTACCAGAGAGGACACACCCTATGCGCATTGGAATTTTCGGGGGAACGTTCAACCCGCCGCACCTCGGCCACCGGCACATCGTGGAGGACTTCCACGAGCAGATGGCTGCCGCCGGCCTGCCCCTCGACAAGATCCTCATCATCCCGACCTACGTGCCGCCCCACAAAGCGGCCCCGGACCTCGCCTCCGGCGAAGACCGGCTCCTCATGTGCAACCTGCAGCTCGAGAACGGGCCCTTCGAAGTCTCGGACATCGAAGTCCGCCGGCAGGGCGCCAGCTACACCTGGATGACCCTCGAAGAACTGCATGAGCAGTACGACGAGGTCGACCCGGAGACCGGGGCGAAAACGCCCGTCGAACTCTACTTCCTGATGGGCGACGACATGCTCCTGTACCTGCCGCACTGGGTGCGCCCGGAGAAGGTCCTCGAGGACGCCGTCCTCGTCTCCACCATCCGGAGCCACGCGTGCAGCGTCGAGGAGCTCCAAACCTTCGCGAAAACCACCTACCCGGACCAGTACGACGCCGGACGGTTCCTCTTCTTTGAGAGCGAACCCTTCCCGGTGAGTTCCACCGAGGTGCGGGCGCTGGTGAAGGAGGCGGCGGGCATCCGTGCCGCCGACGGACATTCGACGAAGGTGACGCAGCACGCGCGGCAAATCGCCAAAGCAAAACTGGAAACGCTCCTGGACCCGAAGGTCCTCGCGTACATCCTGGAAAGAGAGCTTTACCTATGAGCGACTACAAGAAACTGTGGGAGAACCCCGCAAACCCCGAACTCGAAGTGGCCATCCAGTCGGCGGAAGCCGCGAACGTCTGCACGGCGGGCACCCGCGAACTGACGCCGGAGGAACTGGAAGAACACCTCGGCAAAGTGGAGGAGTACAAAGCCCTCCTGAAAAAACAGGTCGACGAGCGCCGCTACATCCACTCTCTGAACGTGGCGGACTGCGCGAAGGAACTCGCGGAACTCAACGGCGTGGACACGGGCAAAGCCTACCTCTGCGGCCTGCTCCACGACATCGAAAAAAACCGCCCCTGGGACGAACAGGAACGGTACATGGAGCAGCTGGGAGACGCCCTTCCGGACCACGTCATCCAGAACAAGAAACTGTGGCATGCCCCCGCCGGCGCCGCCTTTATGCGGGACGAGCTGGGCATCCTTGACGCGGACATGATCCGTGCTATAAAATACCATACAACCGGCCGCCCGAACATGAGCCCCCTCGAGAAGGTGCTCTACGTCGCCGACTACGTCTCCATCGAGCGGGACTACCCCGGTGTGGAGCGCGTGCGGGAAGCCGCCTATCGGAACCTGGACGAAGCCATCCTCATCGGTGGGCGATTCACGCTCATCTCTCTGCTCGAGCGCTACCGGAAAGTAAACTATGACACGTTCGCGATGTACAACGAAGTCGCAGAACTGATGGGCGAGCAGTTCGAAGCTGCCGCCGCGAAAGAAGAAGCCGAAGCTCGGGCGAAAGTCGCCAAGGTCGACGCGCCCCACTAAATATATTGGAGGAATCCCATTTAATGACATCTTTAGAAGAAGCCAAAAAGATCGCCGAAGTCCTGGACGCGAAGAAAGCCCAGGAAGTCAAAGTCCTGAAGGTCGCGGACCTCACCTTCGTCGCCGAGTACTTCGTGCTCGCGACCGGTACGTCCAGCACCCAGGTCAAGTCCCTCGCGGAAGAAGTCGAGTTCCAGATGAAGGAAGCCGGACGCTGAAGAGATAGAATTATAAATTGTTTTGCTCCCACCGATGAAATATAAGGGAGCAGAAAAGTTTTCCGGATGACGCCTGGGGTCCCAAGTGCCCCTTTTGCAAAGCAATTGCGGGGTTCGGTTGGCAGGCGCTCAGACGGAACTTTTCTGCGGAACCTGATCAGGAGCAAAACAATGTATTAAATAGTAACAAACAATCTTCACATAAAGGACTGTTGAGAAATGAAAGCCTACGACTTTAAATCTGTCGAGAAAAAATGGCAGGACAAGTGGGAAGAGACCGGCGTGTTCCACGCCGTCGACTTCTCCGAAAAGCCGAAGTTCTACGGCCTCGTCGAGTTCCCGTACCCGTCGGGCGCCGGCATGCACGTCGGACACATCAAGGCCTACTCGGGCCTCGAGGTCGTGTCCCGCAAACGCCGCATGGAGGGCTACAATGTCCTGTTCGCCATCAAGACCGGCATGCACCCCCGTCAGGTGACGGACCAGAACATCGCGAAGTTCACGGACCAGCTCAAGAAGGTCGGTTACTCCTTCGACTGGACCCGTGTCGTCGACACCACCGAAGAGGGCTACTACAAGTGGACCCAGTGGATCTTCCTGCAGATGTTCGACCACGGTCTCGCCTTCCGGGACAAGACCCTCGTCAACTACTGCCCCTCCTGCAAGGTCGTTCTCTCCAACGAGGACTCCCAGGGTGGCAAGTGCGACATCTGCCACTCCGACGTCGTCCAGAAGTCCAAGGACGTCTGGTACCTGCGCATCACCGAGTATGCCGACAAGCTGCTCGAAGGCCTCGACACCGTCGACTACCTGCCGAACATCCGTCGTCAGCAGGTCAACTGGATCGGCAAGTCCACCGGCGCATTCGTCAACTTCCCCGTGAAGGGCACCGACGACGAGACGCTTCGCATCTATACGACCCGTCCCGACACCCTCTTCGGCGTCACCTTCATGGTCATGGCGCCCGAGCACCCGATGATCGACAAGTATGCCGACCGGATCGCCAACATGGACGCCATCGAAGCATACCGCAAAGAGTGCGCGAAGAAGACCGAGTTTGAGAGAACGCAGCTCGTCAAGGACAAGACCGGCGTCAAGATCGACGGCCTTTCCGCCATCAACCCCGTCAACGGCAAGGAAGTCCCCATCTTCGTGGCGGACTACGTCATGATGGGTTACGGCACCGGCGCCATCATGGCGGTCCCGGCCCACGACCAGCGCGACTATGACTTCGCGAAAGAATTCGGCATCGACATCATCGAAGTCATCAAGGGCGGCGACATCTCGAAGGAAGCCTACACCGGCGACGGCGAGATGGTGAACTCCGACTTCCTGAACGGCCTCGACAACAAGAAAGACTCCATCGAGAAGATGGTCGCCTGGCTCCAGGAAAAGGGCCTTGGCGAGAAGGGTGTCCAGTTCAAGATGAAAGACTGGGCCTTCAACCGCCAGCGCTACTGGGGCGAGCCCATCCCGATCATCTACTGCGACAAGTGCGGCATGACCCACGTG
>ONFJ01000009.1 GCA_900317085.1 uncultured Eubacteriales bacterium
ACTCATCGCCCAGGAACTGGACAATGAGAACCGGTACATCCCGATCCCGGACGAGATCCGCGACTTCTACAAGATGTATCGCCCGTCTCCCCTCGTCCGCGCCTACTGCCTGGAAGAAAAGCTCCAGACCCCGGCGAAGATCTACTACAAGTTCGAAGGCAACAACACCTCCGGCTCCCACAAGCTGAACTCCGCCATTGCACAGGCCTACTACGCGAAGAACCAGGGCCTGAAAGGCGTCACGACCGAGACCGGTGCCGGCCAGTGGGGCACGGCCCTCTCCATGGCCTGTGCCTACCTCGGCCTCGACTGCCAGGTCTACATGGTCAAGGTCTCCTATGAACAGAAGCCCTTCCGCCGGGAAGTCATGCGCACCTACGGCGCGTCCGTCATCCCCTCCCCGTCCAACACGACGGAGATCGGCCGCAAGATCCTCGCGGAAAACCCCGACACCACCGGCTCTCTCGGCTGCGCCATCTCCGAAGCGGTCGAAGCGGAAGTCACGCAGGAAGGTTACCGCTACGTCCTCGGTTCGGTCCTGAACCAGGTCCTCCTGCACCAGTCCGTTATCGGTCTCGAGACCAAGGCGGCTCTTGAGAAGATCAACGTGACCCCCGACATCATCATCGGCTGTGCCGGCGGCGGTTCCAACCTCGGCGGTCTCATCGCCCCCTTCATGGGCGAGAAACTGAGAGGTGAAGCCGACTACCGCATCATCGCCGTCGAACCCGCGTCCTGCCCGTCTCTGACGAGAGGTCAGTTCGCTTACGACTTCTGCGACACCGGTAAGATCACCCCGCTCGCGAAGATGTACACCCTCGGCTCCGGCTTCATCCCCAGCGCCAACCACGCCGGCGGTCTCCGCTACCACGGCATGAGCCCGGTCCTCTCCCAGCTCTACCACGACGGTTACATGGAAGCCGTCTCCGTTGAGCAGACCGACGTCTTCGAAGCCGCGGAGCTGTTCGCCCGCTGCGAAGGCCTCCTGCCCGCGCCGGAATCGTCCCACGCCATCCGCGCCGCCATCGACGAAGCCATGAAGTGCAAGGAGACCGGCGAAGAGAAGACCATCGTCTTCGGCCTCACCGGCACCGGATACTTCGACCTCGTCGCGTACCAGCAGTTCAACGACGGCGAGATGGACGACTACATCCCGACCGACGAGGAACTGGCGAAGTTCGCCGAGACCCTTCCCCCGCAGCCGGAAGCATAAACAGACTGCGACCCTCCTTAAGAAACACTCTGAAACAAATTCTCTTTTACAAATACTTTCTCAAAACAAAAAGAAGCCCTGGCCGTTTCGGTCGGGGTTTCTTGTCGTTCTTTGAGTTTCCGGGAAACTGCCTGCGCTTACGCGTGGTACAGTTTCGTCTTTTCGTAGGTGGGCTCGCAGGTGTAGTTGACACCGAGCTGCTTCAGGATACGTTCGTCGACGGAGGACAGGATGACGGACGAATGGAACTCGCAGCCCTTGAGCTTGTCGAGCTGGTCGAGGGCCAGTTTCGTGTTCTCGTCGGTCTTTGCGCAGATGGTGAGGGCGATGAGGATCTCATCGACATGGAGCCGCGGGTTGTGGTCGCCGAAGTGGTCAAGTTTCAGCTGCTGGATGGGCTCGATGATCTCGGCAGAGATGAGGTCCACGGAGTCCGGGATGCCGGCGAGCTTCTTCAGGGAGTTCAGCAGCATGGCGGAGGTGGCGCCCAGCAGAGCGGTGGTCTTGCCGGTGACGATGGAGCCGTCGTTGAGCTGGATGGCAGCGGCCACACCACCGGTCAGTTCAGACACGGTGTTGGCGGCGGCGACGACGGGACGGTCTTCCGGACCGATGTCACACTGCTCCATGAGGAGTTTGATCTTCTCGACGGCCTCTTCGGTGCCGTTGCCCCGGCGCAGGTCCGCTCGGGCGGTGTAGTACCGGCGGATGATCTCCTGCTTGGAGGCGTCACAGACGGCCTCATCGTCGAAGATGCAGTAGCCGGTCATGTTGACACCCATGTCGGTGGGCGATTTATACGGGCTCTCGCCGTAGATCTTCTTGTAGATGCCGTTCAGGACCGGGAAGATCTCGACGTCGCGGTTGTAGTTGACGGCGGTCTCGCCGTAGGCTTCGAGGTGGAACGGGTCGATCATGTTGACGTCGTTCAGGTCGGCGGTGGCGGCCTCATAGGCGAGGTTGACCGGGTGCTTCAGCGGGATGTTCCAGATGGGGAACGTCTCGAACTTCGCGTAACCGGCGTCCACTCCCCTCTGGTGCTCCTGGTAGAGCTGAGAGAGACAGACAGCCATCTTTCCGCTGCCGGGGCCGGGGGCCGTGACGACGACGAGGGACTTCTTCGTCTCGATGTACTCGTTCTTGCCATAGCCTTCATCGGAGAGGATGAGCGGGACATTGCTCGGGTAACCGGCGATCGGGTAATGGCGATACACCTTGATGCCGAGGGACTCGAGGCGCTTCTGATAAGCGACTGCCTTGTCCTGACCGGCGAACCGGGTCAGGACGACCGAGGACACGTTGAGGCCGTAGGAACGGTAGGCGTCGATGAGGCGCAGGGCATCCATGTCATAGGTGATGCCGAGGTCTCCGCGCTTTTTGTTCTTCTCGATGTCGCCCGCGTTGATGACCATGACGACTTCCGCGTCGTCCTTCAGCTGGGAGAGCATCCGCAGTTTACTGTCCGCCTCAAAGCCGGGCAGTACGCGCATGGCATGGTAGTCGTCGAAGATCTTGCCGCCGAACTCGAGGTACAGCTTGCCGCCGGTGCTCTCGATGCGCTCCTTGATGTGGGACGACTGGAGTTTCAGATATTTGTCGTTGTCGAATCCGATTCTTGACATAGGGGCCTCCCGTTTCCGGTTCATTTCTCTCACAAGTTTTTAACTCAATAAGTTTACAATAGGAACCCCGTTTTTGTAAATAAGAAATCGCCCGAAACCGAACGGTTCCGGGCGGTGTTTTTTGGAACGAAGGACTCAGGCCTCTTTGTTGTCCGCACCTTCGTGCAGTTTTTCGTATGCTTCCTCTTCCAAAACAACTTCCGCGTCGGCCTTGGCAAAGATCGGACGGAAGATGGTATGGATCAGGAACGCGAAGATGCCGGCGGCGACACTGAAGAGCGCGCCCATCTTGGCGGCACCCTGGATGGCGATGTCGGTATAGGCGGCATTCGTCACGAAGAGCGCGACGGTAAGGCCGGTACCGCCGACGATGCCGGCGACGATGACGTCGAGGTTCGACATGCCCTTCGGCAGACCGAACTTGAAGCCGTGGCCAAAGATGAAGGTGAACAGCGAGATGCCGAACATCTTGCCAACGATGAGCGAGATCATGACGATGAACGTCAGGGCGCTCATGACCGAGAAACGGACACCGGCCATGGAGAAGCCGAAGAAGAACAGGCCGTAGTCGACGATGGGGCCGACGTTGTGTTCGAACTTCGTGAGGGTCGTCTCTTTGCCGAACTTTTCAAGAGCTTCGAACTCTTTCTTGCTGTTCGGAAGGAACGGGACGACGAAGACGAGGGAAAGCGCCGGGGAAACACCGGTCTTGAACAGGCCGAGCCAGCAGAGGATGCCGGCGACCAGGATGTAGGGCCAGTAGGTCTTGACCTTCAGTTTCCGGAACAGGAACGCGACCAGCATGCCGGCCAGGACCAGCAGCAGGAAGATCGGGCGGATCGGCTGTCCGGGCGTCGGGTAGAAGATGGCGATGATGGCAAGGCCGATGGCGTCATCGGCGACAGCCAGCAGGAGCAGGAAGCTGACGGCAGGATGGTCCTTGCCGAAGACCAGCTTCGCGAAAAGCCATGCCAGTGCGATATCGGTGGCGGTGCAGATGCCCCAGCCGTTGGACCAGTCCGGATGACCGAAGAAGTGGTTCAGGAGCAGGAACAGACCTGCGGGGCCAAGGACGCCGCCGAGAGTGGCCATCAGAGGCGTGACCGCTTTCTTGATGGGGTTGAGAGCGCCTCCGGGAGACAGTGCATGGACGATCTCGATGCCGGCGGTCCCAAAGAAGAACACCATGAAGACGTTCTCGACGAACCAGGCGAACGTGAACTTGCCGAAGAACAGATGCTCCTCGATCCAGTACTCATACCAGTGCGGTGCCGCGTTCGCGACGATCAGCGCAACGATGACACCCAGGATCAGGGGGATGGAGTAAGCGCGGATGATATCGTTCGAGATATGGCTCCACTTACTCTGGGTTTTTGTGTTACTCAATCTTGTCACCTCTCAAAAGGATATGTATATATATTAAGGTTTCTCGCAAAACTTTGCAATGGGAAGCGCAAAAAAACGGAATACATTTTACATTTAATGTCAAAGAGAACGGGAAGACCAACGCCTTTCTGTCCTTTTTTTCTTTTCGAAATTGGCACTTTTCAAAGGAACACATTGGCGATATACTGTCTGCAGCATCAGATAAAAAGGAGCAGCATCATGAAACGCGTACTGACCATCCAGGACATCTCCGGCGTCGGCAAATGTTCCCTGACGGAAGCCCTCCCCATCATCTCGGCGGCCGGCATCGAATGTGCCGTCCTCCCCACCACGGTCCTCTCGACCCACACCGCGTTCGAGGGGTTCACGTTCCATGACCTCACGGAGGACATGCCCGGCATCGCGGACCACTGGGCCGCCCTCGGGCTCGAGTTCTCCTCCATCTACACCGGCTACCTCGGCAGCATCCATCAGGTGGAACTCGTCGAGGAGATCATCGACCGGTTCCGCAAGGAAGACACGCTGGTCGTCGTCGACCCCGCCATGGCGGACAACGGCAAACTCTACGCGGGCTTCGCACCGGAATTCGTCGGGGCGATGAAAGGTCTCTGCTCTAAAGCGGACGTCGTCGTCCCGAACATCACCGAAGCGTCGTTCTTACTGGGCGAGGAGTACATCGCCGAAGGGTATTCGGAAGAATATGTGAAGCGGCTCCTGAAAGAGCTCACAGACCTCGGTCCCCGCTATGCGGTCCTCACCGGCGTGTCCTTCGAAGATGATCAGCTGGGCGGCGCCGCCTACGACAAAGAGACCGACAAGTACTTCACCTACTTCACCCACAAGGAGCAGAAGTCCTTCCACGGCACCGGAGACCTGTTTGCCTCGGCCCTCGTCGGCGCGCTGGAAAACGGGTTTTCCATCGAGGACGGCATCCGCATCGCCGCGGAGTACACGCTGTCCTCTCTCCAGGCCACGCTGAAAGACCCGGAAGGCCGCTGGTACGGCGTCAACTTCGAGGAGGCTCTTCCCACCTACCTGAGACTGCTCGGTAAAATCTGACCATCAGGAGTTCACGATTTATCTATTTTCGTTTGCCAACTTTTGGGGTACAATATAGGTGGAGGAAATGGCCCTGACTGAAAATAATAAGAGGTGAACACCATGAAAGAAAAAGTCATCATCCACATCTCCAGAGAGCACGGTTCCCTCGGTCACGTCGTCGGCGAAAAGCTGGCTGAAAAACTGAAATGCAACCTGTACGACAAGAAGCTCATCGAAGAGATCGCCGAAGAGCACGGACTCGATAAGGAGTTCCTCAAGGAGTATGAGGAAAAGCCGAAACGTTCCCTTCTTTACAGACTGGCACAGGGCGTTTCCGCAGACCTTGAGGAAGAACTGACGAAGCAGGTCTTTGAAAAGATCCGCGGTGTCGCCGAGACCGAAGACAGAGCCATCATCGTCGGCCGCTGCGCCGGCACGGTCCTGCAGGACTATCCGAACGTGGTCAACGTCTTCCTGACGGCACGCATGTCGAACCGCATCCGCAACATCATGGAATACTACGGCATCGACTACGAGACCGCGCAGAAGCGCATCCAGGACGTCGACAAGGACCGCCAGCGCTTCCACGACACCTATTCTGACACCAAATGGAAGAACGTCGACAACTATGACCTCGTCATCAGCACCACCGACCTCGGTGTGGACGGCGCCGTCGACCTCATCCTCAACTACATCGCACATCTCGACTGAGCATGCAAGACGCCCGGGCCTCACGGTCCGGGCTCTTTTTTTCGGCAGCACCTTTTATCAAAAGAGGAAAAATGTTTCGATTTTTGAAATAAATCCGCTTTTCCCGTTTACGGCATTCGAATCCGTTTGTTATAATGTTTTCATGTATTAAGAGACCAACCTATGGATGAGGTGAACTCCATGACACAGAAAGTCATTGTCCATGTAGCAAGAGACCACGGCAGCAAAGGCTCCGTCATCGCGGAAAAACTCGCGGAAGTCCTGAACTGCAAAGTCTATGACGACAGCATCATCGACGACATCGCGAAGCAGCACGACCTCGACCCCGAAGTCCTGAAGAACTACGACGAGAAGCCCCGTCGTTCCATCCTCTACCGCCTGTCCCAGGGCGGCGGTTCCGACCTGCCGGAGAAGATGATGCAGTACATGTTCGAGTACTTCCAGCACATCGCCGAGACCGAAGACAGAGCCGTCATCGTCGGCCGCTGCGCCGGAGAAGCCCTCGAGAACGTCGACTACAACGTCAACGTCTTCGTCACCGCGAAGACCGGGTTCCGCATCAAGAACGTCATGGAGGCCTTCGACCTCACCTTTGAAGAGGCGGAGCGGCGCATCGCCGAAGTGGACAAGGCAAGACAGCGCTTCCACGAGACCTACTCCCGGAGCCGCTGGCAGACCTTCGAGAACTATGACCTCATCATCAACACGACCGAGATCGGCATCGACGGCGCCGTCAAGATGATCCTCGAGTACCTCGACCTCCGCTTCCCGGAAGAGCCGGCAGAAGAGCCGCAGGACTAAGTCACCACAGAAAAACAAAAATCGCTCGGACCATCCGGTCCGGGCGATTTGTTTTTTGTTCAGGGCTGCTCCCGGTAATAGTCGAGGAGCGCCTGCTTCAGAACGTCTTGCGGTCGATGTCCGCGGCCCTCGCCAGTTCCGAGACGGTGATCTCGTCGATCGCCTTCGTCTGTGTTGCCCTTGTTTCCTTCAACCCCTGGGCCAACATGTGGCTCGCCATCAAGCCGGAGTTCTTCTCCCTGCAGGCGAACCCCTGGTACTACCTGACCGGCCTCTTCTGCCTCGCTTCCGCTATCTATGGCCTGTACCTGTACATCAAGCTTCCTCCGAAAGAAGATGTCATGGGCAGCGGCAAGAAAGCCATCCTGAAATAATCGAGTCTCATTTACCTCTTAGCTCAAAACTGGGGACTCCTGAAAAAACCGACTCCGTCGCAAGACGGGGTCGGTTTTGTATTGTTTATTTCTTTGTGGCGTTGTACGCTCAGTCCTCTTTGGCCTTGACCGCGCGGACGGCTTTGATGGTGCCCTCCTGCAGCGAGTGGCTCTTGTGGACGACGACTTCTTCGTCGTAAACAGAGAACAGGTCTTCCATCTCGTCCTTGTCCATCTTCGGGGTGACATAGGAGACCAGCGGGACCAGGATGAGGCCCACGATCATGGTGATGGCACCGGCGTTGATGGGAGACGCGATGTAGTGGAAGAACATGTTCATGACCGTGAACAGGACGCCCCAGGCGAAGGACACCCAGACAGAAAGCTTCGTGACGTTTTTCGAGTAGAGGCCGTACATGAACGGTGCAAGGAACGCGCCTGCGAGGCCGCCCCAGGAAACACCCATCATCTGGGCGATGAATGCCGGCGGGTTGAACGCCAGCGCCACGGAGATGACGATGAACACGGCGATCAGCACACGCATGACGACGAGCTGCGTCTTCTCGCTCATATCCTGCCAGAAGGTCTTCTTCATGAAGTCGAGGGTCATCGTGGAACTGGAGGTCAGGACCAGAGACGACAGTGTCGACATGGAGGCGGACAGAACGAGGACGATGACGATACCGATGAGGATGTCGGGCAGCGTCGAGAGCATGGACGGGATGATGGCGTCGAAGGCGATGGAGCCGTCCTCGTTGTGGACGCCCGGTACATCGCCAAACAGTCTGCCGAAACCGCCGAGGAAGTAGCAGCCGCCGGCGACGACGAACGCGAAGAAGGTGGAGATGACCGTGCCGGTCTGGACGGACTTCTCATCCTTGATGGCGTAGAACTTCTGGACCATCTGCGGGAGACCCCAGGTACCGAGGGACGTCAGGATGACGACGCCGAGGAGTGCCATCGGGTCCGGGCCGAAGAAGCTCGTGAGAAGACCCTCTGCGCCCTGCAGAGCAGGTTTCGCGACGTCGGATGCGTCGATGATAGAGAGTTCCTTCATGGCGTTCAGGAAGCCACCCTGACCGTGCAGGACCGCTGCGATGACCGCCGCGATACCGCCGAGCATGATGATGCCCTGGATGAAGTCATTGAGCGCGGTTGCCATGTAGCCGCCGGCGATGACATAGACAGCGGTCAGGAGCGCCATAATGATGATGACGACATGGTAGTCGATGCTGAAAGCCATCCCGAAGAGACGGGACAGACCATTGTAGACACCGGCGGTGTACGGGACCAGGAAGACGAACGAGATGATGGAACCCACGACCTGGAGTGCGGTGGAGCCGTAACGCTTGCCGAAGTACTCGGGCATGGTACGGGCGTCGAGCTTCTGGGTCATGATGCGGGTCCGGCGACCGAGGATGATCCACGCGAGCAGCGAGCCGATGAGCGCGTTGCCGAGACCGATCCAGGTGGACGCAAGGCCGAACTTCCAGCCGAACTGGCCGGCGTAACCGACGAACACGACGGACGAGAAGTACGAGGTACCGAAGGCGAAGGCGGTGAGCCAGGGGCCGACGGTCCGTCCGCCGAGGACGTAGTCGTTGACGTTGGTAGCATGGCGTCTGGACCAGAACCCGATGAAAATCATGACACCGAAGAACAGGACCAGAAGAAAGATCTTGATGGCCAAAATGTTTTCCTCCAAACTTTCACAAAGTACCGCTTTCCACTTGCTTTAGTGGTTTAAACTGTAACGGTTTAAATTATAACGGTTTAAAGGAACAAATGCAAGACATTTTTAAGTGACCATCACCTCCCCCACAAATCCGAATTTGTCGAGCTCAGCAACTACGGTTTGTCTCTGTATTCCGATATATTACGGCTTTTTGCCTGAATGGTAGGAATCCTTTCCGATTTAATTCGAAATCGTTTTTTATTAGTCGGAAATAATGGTAAATCCGACTCCATTTTTCCGACCATTCACGGTTTTTCCCAATAAAGTCGGAACAGGTTCCGACTTTATCTCCGTTTTCTCATTGTGGTCGGAATCAATCCGTAGCTTGATTTGTTTTTTCCGACCTTTCCCAGTTTTTTCCGATTTGATCGGAACAAACTCCGACATATTTTCAGTTTTCTCATAAAAGTCGGAAACCTCCATCTCTTTTCACTTTTTTCTATCTCAGATGGAGAAAAATCCATCTGGATTGAAGTTTTGCTTTTTTAGATGGAGATTTCAGATGATTTGTGCCAAGAACTCCATCTAATCTCAGATTTCTCCTGCATAGCTGGAGAAAACTCCATCTAAACTGTTGATTCGCTGTCTCGGTTGGAGAAAAGTTCAGCCCTGCTGTTGCGGCCAGAAAGGAAACGTGCTGATAACCAGCTCGTAAAAGCATGTGCCGCACAGCAGGGCGTCGAATGGTGTGCGCGGGCGCACGAATTCTGCCGGGCACTAGGAGCAGAGAAACTACTTAATGAAATTCAGTTTGTAGGGTAAACAAAAAGCGGTGCTCTGACACTTGCAAAGTCAGAACACCGCAGCCCCATAAAGAGTAATCTTTACATTACAATCGTTATTTTTTCTACGAGTCAGAAACCTGCAGACCGCCTCGCTCCGTGCTGTCGAAACGCCTCCAAAACTTCTGTTAGACATTTTTCCCTCCCTATGGTAAGATATAGAGGTCTATAGATTTTGAATACGCATTATCTTGTATTTTTCAATAGTTTTGGATGGTGAACACATATGAAATGCCCCTACTGCGGTTGTGAAGACAGCAAAGTTATCGATTCCCGCCCCACCGACGAAGGAGAACGCATCCGTCGCCGCCGTGAATGCACGAAGTGCGGCAAGCGCTTTACCACGTATGAGATCATCGAGACCGTCCCGCTGATCGTCGTCAAGAAAGACGGCACCCGCGAGAGTTTCGACCGCGTCAAGCTGTTCAACGGCCTGCTGCGCGCCTGTGAGAAACGTCCGGTCCCGGTCGAAGTCATCGAAAAAGCTGTCACCGACATCGAGTCGCAGTTGCAGAACTCTCTGGAAAAAGAGATCACTTCGGGCAAAATCGGCGAACTCGCCATGGAAAAACTCAAGGACATCGACGAAGTCGCCTATGTCCGGTTCGCCTCGGTTTATCGCCAGTTCAAAGACGTCAGCACCTTCGTCGACGAAGTCACGAAACTGCTCAACGAAAAGTAAATCGCCAAAACAGAACAAAAAACGGTCTCCGGGACACTCCCGAAGGCCGTTTCTTTTTTGTTTTATTTCCGGATGTCCCACTGAGCGATGAACTCTCTGCCAAATGCGCTCTGCGGGTGCAGGAAGTCTGCCGTATCCGTGTACTCGACGACCCGGCCGGCGTCCATCAGCAGGACTTTCGTTGAGACCGCCATGGCCTGCGCCGGCAGATGTGTCGACATCAGAAGGGTCGTCCCCTGTTCTTTGCACCGGCGCACCAGAGTGTCCTCCAGACTGCGGGACGTGCGGATGTCCACGGCGCTCAGCGGCTCGTCCAAAAGCAGACAGGGCCAGTTGCCGGCGAGCATGCGGGCAAAGCACATGCGCTGGCGTTCGCCGCCGGACAGAGCCGAGGTCTTTTTGTCCCGAAGGTCTGTCAGACCGCAGTCGGTCAGAAGGGCATCGAGGTCAGTCGTCTCGTCTCGCACACCGAGCATGATGTTCTTTTCAACTGTTCCGCGGAAGCAGAACGGGCTCTGAGGCTGGTACCCGATGGTCGCGGCACTGCCGTCGCAGAGGATGCGCCCTTCGTCCGGCGCCCACTCCCCCGCGATCAGCTTCAGGAGCGTCGATTTCCCGGACCCGTTCATGCCGATGAGCGCGACCCGTTCACCGTCTTCGATGACGAGTTCGTCGATAGCCAGGGTGAACTCCCCGGACAGTTGTTTGCGTAATCCTTCCACTCTGATCATGACACTCTCTCCTGGATGCTTCCCGCAAGGCTGTTGACCACCAGAGACAGGAGTAGCAGCACGATGCCGATGGCTACGGCCGTTTTGAAGTTGCCCTTGTTGGTCTCGAGCAGGATGGCAGTCGTCATGACCCGTGTCTTGAACTGGATGTTGCCGCCGACGAGTGAGACCGCGCCCACTTCGGCGATGGAACGTCCAAAGCCCAGAAGGATGACACTGATGAATTCGACGGCGCATTCCCGGAACAGGAGTCCGTCCTGTTTCGGGCGGCTCAGATGCAGGCCCCTCGCGGTCTCCGTCAGCATGGGGGCCTTTCCCCCGGCGATCGACGCCGCGAGCCCCGTCATGATCGGCGTGATCAGGATGACCTGCGCGATGACCATGACCTGGACCGTGAACAGGAGATGCAGGCTGCCGAACGGTCCGATGGACCGGAACAGCAGGAAAACCACAAGGCCCGCCACCACAGGTGGCAGGCTCATGAGGGTATTCGTGATGCGGAGCAAAGCCCCTTTGCCCCGGAAGGACGACCGGCCGAGGAAGACCCCGAACGGCAATCCGATGAGGGCGGAAATCCCCGTGCTGAACAGGGACATGATGAGGGTGGTGCGGATGATCTGCAGGAGTTCCGCATCACCGCTCAGAATGAGGTGGAATGCCTCGCGTATGACGTCCATTCAGTTTACATCAGCTGGAAGAGCTGTTCTCCATATTCTTCGATGCCGTACTTCTCGATGAGTGCGGAGGCTTCGTCGCCCTGGAGCCACTCCATGAGAGCGTTGGCACCTTCGGTGTTGATCTTCACATCTTTGCCTGCGAACGCGGAAGCTTCCGGGTTCACGCCGATCAGCGAGTAAGTGTTCTTCATGTCGTCCGACTCGGAGACCAGGATGTCAAGGTTCGGAAGATTGTCCTTCATCGAAAGATAGGTGGCCTTGTCGGTGAGGACATAGGCATTCATTTCATTGGCTTTGGTCAGCGTATCGCCCATGCCGGAACCGACTGAGGTGTACCACGCGGGGTCGAGTTTCAGGACCGGAGCAGAAGCGGACCAGATCTTCATTTCCTTATTGTGGGTACCGCTGTTGTCGCCGCGGGAGCAGAAAGGCTGTTTGGCGTCGGCGATCTTCTTGAAGGCCTCAGCTGCAGTGCCGGATCCCTTGATGCCTGCCGGGTCCGCCTTCGGGCCGCAGATGACGAAGAAGTTGTACATGAACGACTGGCGGTCAGTGGAAGCATAGCCGTCCGCAATGAACTGCTCTTCCTGGTCTTTCGAGTGGACCAGAAGCAGGTCGGCGTCACCGGCCTTGGCGTAACCGATGGCAACACCGGTACCCGCAGAAGCCACTTCGACTTTCCAGCCCGTCTCCGCTTCAAAGGTCGGGAGAAGGTACGGCAGAAGGCCGGAGTCGTTGACGGATGTGGTGGTCGCAAGGCGGATCGTGCCCTTCGGGGCAGCGGTGGTGGTTTCCGCAGCGGTGGTGGATTCGTTTGAGGTCGTGCTGTTTGTGTTCGTGCAGGCTGCCAGAGCGAAGATCATCGCCAGAGCCAGCATCATGCTGAACAGTTTGACAAGTTTGTTTTTCATAGTATTCCTCCTTATGAAGCAATCTGAATTGCGTACAACTCCATAATATCTGTCTCATGGGGACGTGTCAATGAAGATTATTGTAAACAAAATGCGGTCGCCCGAAAAGTTTCGAGCGACCGCACACCGTATAGTGCTACTGTTTTATCCGGCCAGAATTCCGTCAAAGAACGCGACGATCCCGGCTTCAACATCGGCTTTGATGTCGTCATAATTGTGGATCTCGTGGCGATAGCCGCTGTACAGCTTCGTCTTGACATTGTGTCCCGTCGAGGCGAGCCAGTTGGCGGTCTGATAGACGCCTTCGCCCCAGGTGCCGACGGGGTCCTGGTCACCGGCGATGTTGTAAAGCGGCAGTTCCTTCGGGACTTTTTCGGCCCACTCGGTGCCCTGGATGCACTCCATCATCTGGCAGAAATACAGCATGGAGCGGTTGTTGGTGGGTTTGGTGAACGCGTCGAAGGGGTCGGCCGCGTGGTCGTCCTGGACATACTTCGAATGGCAGATCCACTCGTTGCCGAGTTTGACGTCTTCTTCGATGCGGTCGAACATGAAGCCGAAGAGGAGGTTGGTGGCGTCAGGGTCGGATTCGTCGCCCTTGCCGTCATCGACGAGCTTCTGGATGTAGGCGGTGGCGTCCTTCAAAGACGGGAGTGCGCCGCAGGTGCCGCACATGGTGGCGCCCGCCAGTTCATTACCATAGGTGGCGATGTAGTCACGGGTGATGAAGGAGCCCATGCTGTGACCGAACAGGAAGTACGGCAGGTTCGGATACATCTCTTTGACGATGCCGGTAAAGGTGTGTTCGTCTTCGCGCATGGTCTCATAGCCTTTGGTGCCCCAGTTTCCCCAGCTGTCGTTGACGACGGCGGTCTTGCCGTGGCCGACATGGTCATCGGCGGTGACGATGTAGCCCGCGTCCATGAACGCGACGATCATGTGGAAATAGCGGCGGGAATGCTCGCCAAAGCCGTGGATGAGCTGGATGATGCCCTTCGGCTCGCAGGCCGGCACATAGACCCATCCCTGGACCATCTGTTCCTCGTTATAGGACTTGAAACTGACTTCGTGTAACATGTTGGTTCCTCCTTTGATATAAGGTTTTTCATGACAACTTCAATATAACAAAAGAAGAGAGTAAGGGCAAGGGATTCGACGCGCTTTCTTTACGCTCCGGCCTGCGGTTCTCATCCCTTGCTCGTAAAAAACAAAAAGACCACCTGATGGTGGTCTATTTGTTTATGGCGGAGAGCAAGGGATTCGAATTTGCGAAACTAATAATTGTGCTTCTTTGTTAATTCCAAAAACAACGTAATTATGCGGTTTTTGTAGGTTCTATCTTCTATATTTTATCATTTAACATCGTCTATTTCAATTCTCGATGGGGTCAAAATTGGGGTCAGGATGTGGGTCAAGAGGTCACACATGAGTGATAGCGATTTACTCAGGTATTAAGAGGTATTTACTTAGGTATATATCTAAGTAAAAAAAATAGCATAACTACTTTATTTAGTATTTACTTATTTACTTCTGTAGGGGTCTACGCGCGTTATAATTATAAGAGAGCAGGAAGCAATGAGCGTCCTGCTCTGTTTGGTTCTGTTCAGCTGTTGAGATCATCGAAGAAGCTGCCGAGCTTCTGTGCGCTTTCGCGTTCCATCTCTTCCGTGACATGGGCGTATGTGTCCATTGTGAAGCTGACAGAGTAATGACCCATGTTTCCCGATATGGTTTTGTAGTCCACTCCGGATTGAATCATGTATACCGCGTATGTATGGCGGAGATCATGAAAGCGCATGTCGTCACGCCCGATTGCCCTAAATGCTTTCTTGCAGTGCTTCCGGACAGTTTGCTCGACCATGGCGTCCCCGAGGGGATTGGTGAAAACCAGGTCAAGGGGATTTTTCCATATACCATAGGAGCCTGCTTTCATGACATCCTGGTCTTGCTTCTGCAGTCTCAATAGTTGTACTGCTTGTTGCGGTAGAGGAACACGACGCGACTTTCCGTTTTTGGGTGATATTAGAAGCGCCTGCCCCCCTTCCTTTTGGCTTTGCCTGTACAGCTGGTGTCTTACTGTAATGACACCGGCGTCGATGTCGACGTCGCTCCAGGTGAGCCCTAAGACTTCTGATATACGAAGTCCGGTGTACAAGGTAAACTCTATTGGGCGCCTGCAGTCATCGCTTTCCAGCGCTTCCAGGAACAACTTGACGTCGGTTCTCGGCAGCGTTTGCATGTCGTAGTCCCCCACTTTTGGAAGGATGATATTGTCGGCTGGATTCTTGCGGATCATGCCGAGCTCCACCGCTGTTTGCAATGCGTCGTGCAATACTCCGTGGTAATTCTTTACGGTCTTTGGTTTCCGGTCATGCGATAGTTCATTGACCCACTTTTGCACATCTTCGTTTGTCAGGTCTTTGAGTTTTCTTTTTCCAATTTGAGAAATGCCGTTCCTGATCCGTGAGGCATAGTCCTTTTTAGTACTGTCCTTCAGCTGGTCACAGTACACATCAAGCCACCGTTGAGCCCATTGCTCAACAGTGACTGAAGACGGAGACAAGACTTTGCCGTATTGCTCTTTCTCTGCGATGATTTGGCGCCTTTTTCGGTCACACTCTGACCAGGTCTGCCCGTACACTGACTTACGAATGAGTTTGCCAGTTTTCGGGTCGATCCCGTCGGTGTAACGCCACTCAAAGCGACCGTCAGACCGCTTCCGTATTTGACCGCTTCCGCGTTTATTTCCCATAATTATTTTTCCTTCTTATAGTCAGGATTACAAGCGAGGTCTTTCGCATAGCTGGCAACTTTCTTTTTGCCTTTATTATTGAGGTCTTTCGCAGCTTCGATTATGTCTTTGTTACAACGAATTATTTGCCTTGACTCTTCAAGCTGTGCCTGCAACTCGCGCCACTCAGAATAGGGGTCGTTTTTCTGCAACTCTTCGACACGTCGTTTTATCTCTTCCGGGTCAGGATTCGCGCCCATTTGCTGTAAAACAAGGTCTTCTAATTCCAAATCGTGGTCAATCAGCTGCGACGGCTCCAAACCAAAAAAAATAGCAAGTTTTTCTATTGTCGATCTTCGAGGCAAAACCGCCCCCCTTAACCATGATGAGACTGTAGTCTGACCAACGCCTATTGCATCAGCGAGTTGCTTCTGTGTCAGTCCGTACATGTCATAAGTAACCATTAAGTACTTTAGATTGTACGAAAAAGTGTAAACCTGCTTATCATAACTCATAAAAAAGGCACCTCCACAATGAATAATAGCAAAAATATTGCTTTCTTGCAACTGTTTGAAGACATAGCAAGTTTTTTGCTTGACTAAATGCTTAAATAATGCTAAACTGCTAATAGCAATAAAGTTGCTCAAAAATCAGGAAGGGAGGGGCACAGAACAATGTCGAATGACGTAAAAACCAGTTTTAGCAAACAGTCGTTGTCTGTGGCAGAGGCTGCCGCGTACATCGGTATTTCTTACGCAAAAATGGCGGAACTGACCCGGCGCGACGACTTCCCAGTCCTTTGTGTCGGTCGCAAGAAGATTATCCCCCGCGACGCGTTCATGGATTGGTTCAACAGCCAGCGCGGCAACCAGCACGGCGCTATCGCCGAATAACATCGAAGGGATTTTCGATTTATGAACAAGAATTTATTAACGACCCCACCGACGCCCCCACCGGTGCCAGCACTGCAGCGAGCGGAAGACGTCGAAGAGTTGCCGCTGGACTTCCTTGTCCCCGGGTGGCTGCCGCTGGACTCTGTAACGATCCTGTGGGGCGATTCGGGCATCGGCAAGACGATGCTGTGGACTCAGCTTGTAGCTGACTTGACGACTGGAAAGCCCACTATCTTCGAACAAGGGTTACTTAACCCGCCGGAGCGCGAGCCGGTCACATGCCTGTTCCTTTCGGGTGAGGACGCTTTCGACCGCGTTTTGAAAACCCGGCTCCGGAAGGCGGGGGCGGATTTGTCCCGGGTCTTCGGGATGGGGCAGGAATCGGAGCAGGTGCTCGACGTTGACTTGCTTTCTCCGGAACTCGACACATGGCTCGCGGAGTACAAGCCCGCCTTGCTGGTGCTCGACTCGCTCCGGAGCTTCATGCCGCCGGGGTTTGACGAGAACCGGGCGCAGGACGTTCGCAAGGTCATCCAAAAGGCTGGACACCTCGCGGGGAAACATGGCTGCGCGGTTCTCATCATTCACCATAGCAACAAGACCACTACAGCAGAAAAAGGGCGACAGGCGATGTCCGGCTCCGGGGACATCTACGCGGCAGCGAGGTCTGTCATCATGGTGGACGATACCGGCAAGATGTACGATCAATTTCCGGAGCACTTCGTCCGGCTGGACAAAGCAAACTATTGCGCCCCGCAGCCGACAATCCTGTACCATATATCGGACAACGGCGTCTGCTACGATGGTGTGACAGAAAAATCGTTTGCTCAGCTCCGCGCCGATTGGAGAGCCGCACAGGGCTATGAGGGCAGAGCCGCCCCCCGGCTGGAAGAAGCAAAAGAGGAAATTCTTGACCATCTGCAAGATGGGGATTTCAAAGTAGGAGACCTTCAGAGGCGGCTCCGTGAGGATTTCGGGACAACCCCGGACACGTTCCAGCGGGCGAAGAAAGAGCTCATCGCCGACGGGAAACTGTTCGCCTTCAAGGTCGGCAAAGTCGGTCAACGGGGCACGGACAACTATCTGACCGTTGACAGGCAAAAGGCTTTCGACGCTCAACAGAAACGGAAGAACCGGAAGCCTTAAACGACATCATGCTTAGCACAGGAAGAGCAGAGGGAAGCAAAGTTATGCAAAGATATGCAACGCCTTTCCTGTGGAAGCAAAAGACCCGTGCACGGGGCAAACGTGAGCGGGTCAGCATGGCAGTAAAAACCAGTTGGCGGGATGGTCACGAAAGGAGGGCAATCGTGGACAGTGTAATCATTTCCAGGGCAGCGGAAGCGCTGGAAGCCGGGGACAAACGGCTCGCGGAGAACTATCTGCAGCTCATGCCGCTGACCGTCAAGTCGTCGGCACGGATCGCCGTTGACTTGTTCACCAATGCACAGCGAGAACTGGACGACGACGCGGACGTTGAAAGCATTTTTTTATGGGCGCTTTTGCGGTATGTGGATTCACACAGAAGCGGCGCGCCGCTGGTATGGAGACCGGCAGACAATGAAAAATCCTCGCTCGTGAGAGCGAGGACGTAACAACAACCCGGAGACAAACCCCGGACGCCCGGAAGCTGGAACTTCCGGAGCGTCCATTATACCACAATGGAGGCATGAAACCAATGACACGACAGGACTTTTTATTAAGCGTTTTGTACCAGGTCGAGACCCACGACGCGGAACTGGTGGAGGATTTGGAAGACCTGAGGCAGAACTTCGACAAGCTGGTGGCTGGTGAAGCGTACGACCCCGCTGCCGTCTGCCGGTATGCGATCGCACAGGCGGCGCTGTGGGCTGACCTTGCGACGCTCGTCCGTGGAAAGCCGGGGCTCATTGCGCGGATCACAGCAGCCGGAGCTGCAGGGGCGCGGGCTGCAGGGTATGGGGAGCTCGCGCAATGATCATTTACACCTCTGCCGGACTTCGTCGTATTTCAATCATGTTCGACCTGTACGATGCAGGCGTTCAACTGTCACTGAGTGACATGCTGCTTGCTAAAGATCATGCAACAGCTCAGGCTGACTTTTGGAGCGACCGCGCGCACATGATCGCCGACAGGCTGGACTGTAGTCCGACATGGTACAAAGCTGCAACCGTCGAACAGGTGGAGCGCTGCAAACAGGCGTGCGACAAGTGGCTCCAGGGCAAAGCAGAGCCCGCCGACATGATCGACGCCATGAACTACTGTGTATATCAGGCGGACGCGTGGGACGATGAAATCAGAATCATGTCAACGCTGGTACAGGCGAACATGAACAACGGAAAGGAACTGACCGCATGAGAGTCACCATTTCTTACAAACCGCACGAAAAAGCACTTGCTGACGCCGTTCGAACATTCTTGTTTTCTCGCTTCTCAGAGGGTAAACTGAAAGAAGCAAAGCAGCCGAACGCGCACGGGAATCTGATTGCCTATTTTCAGTATTTTCCGAAACAACAGTAAGCAAGTACACCGGGAAACCCGGAAGCCGTAAGAGGCACTGGAACGCAACCGACAAGGGCGTCTTCCAGTGCTTTTTTCTTTTCCATGAAGGGGTTGATGATTTGACAAACGAGGAAATTGTTACAGCGATCCAACGCAACCCGCAATACACGACCCCATACATGGCGATGTTGTGGGATCAAAATATCGCTTTCGTGAGGCAGACGGCAGCCCGGTACGCTCACAGAGCAGACATTGACGACCTTATGCAATGCGGATACATTGGACTGCACAAAGCAGTCCAGCACTTCGACCCGGACGCTGGAAAGACCTTTATCGGGTACGCGTTCGACTGGATCAGAACAGCAATGCAGCGCGGCGCCGTGGGCGTCTCCATCTGTTCACTGGATGAGCCTGTCACAGAGGACGGAAACATCACCAGGGCGGACTTGCTCATCGATGAAGACGAAGACCCCGCTCAGGATGCCACAGACGGCATTTTAGCCGCCTCCATTTGGTCAGAGGTCGAAAGGTTAGACCCTCTTCCCTGCTCCATCGTAGAAAGCCACTACAGGGACGGCATGGAACTAAAAGACGTTGCTGTCGCTCATGGTATGCCCTACCAGCGAACACATGACGAACTAAGACGGGCACGGGCTGCACTCGCTCGCAATCCCCGGTTGTTAGACATTGCGGAAAACTATGGCTTGACGTCCCGCCTCGCATACTCATCCGGGAGAAGTATGCATTCACGTTTCCAGGGCTCCACAGTGGAACGGATAGCAGAGGGACGCGAGGGCGTACTGCTAGCAGCGCTGGAGCGGGAAAAGAGTAAAGAAACCACCGGCGAAACCGACACAGAATATTAGCTATAACCGTTATTTTGTATAATTGTCCGCGTATAGGTTACGAAAATATACAGGATTTCTGCATAAAATGCAGTTTCATGCAGTTTCACGGGCATAATATGCAAAAAAGCAATTCGTCATTTTGACGAAACTCAAAGGAAAATACATTGTATAAAAATTCATTGGCATGTATAGGAGGTAATACATCATGCTGAAAAATGACCTTTGCAAAATCATCCATGAAAGAGAAGTGACCCGCAAAGAAGAGCTCGCTACGATCGACACGGAGCTGGAAGACGCCAAAGCACAGGCTGCAGAACTTTCCGCAACTGTAGAGGCGGCACTGGAAAGCGGAGAAGTCACAGAGGAAACCGCGCTCGCTGATCTGAAACTCAGAGCGCAGAACAGACGGAAAGAGAAGCTGACAGAAGAACGCAAAGCCTTGCGAGCTGTTCCCCTCTTCTCCATTCAGGAAACTAGGGAACTCATGGAGGAATGCGACGACAGCTATAAAAAGCAATGGGCTGAATGTCTGACAAAAGCGGTGAAACTCGCGGAAGACCTGAAAGACCTCTTGCGGGTCGCTGAAGACCTCAGCCGGGATCATGCCGCTTGTGGCATGGAGTTGCGCGCGGCGATTCAGCGGAACGGGTACACCATCGAAGCCCGGGACGGAAGCCCCGCCGGCAGAGGCAAGGAATACTATAACCTGAAACCCCGGCGGACGCCGGAAGACTACGAACGTGCACCGCTGGAGGAAGCTGTCAAAGCCCTTCAGGACATCGTCAAGGGGTGAGGACGTGGAACTCACTTGCAGCACCGCCGACATGGCGGAGCTTTTGGGCTGCTCTGTCCGTCAGTTGCAGAAGCTTGCCAAAAACGAGACTTTGCCCACGGTCTCATCTTCTCCGTACCTGTTCGACGCCCCGGAGACCGTCCAGGCGTATATCGTCTACATCCGCGGCGGCGGTGAGTTGTCTGCTGACAAACAGCGCAAGCTCAAAGCAGAGGCTGACTACAAGACCGCCAAAGCCAAAAAGGAAGAGCTGGAACTGGAAGAGCTGCGTTTGAACATGCACAGATCAGACGACGTCAAAGCTGTGTTTGAGGCGTTTGCGATGGAGTGCCGCGCGGCGTTCCTGTCCCTACCCGGCAGGATCGCCGTTGACGGTGCTACCGCTTCCACGGCTGCAGAGGTCGCTGCCGTTGTCAAGCGAGAAGTCGACGACACGCTCAACAGCCTGTCGGGGTGGGAATATAACAAAGACCAATACAGGAAACTTGTCAAGGAACGCGAGAAGCGAGAACTATTACCCGATGAAGTGAAACGAGGGATGAGAAAATGATTGAAATGCACCTTGACCCGAAAATATTTGATGATCTCGACAAGTATGCAAACGATCTTGTCAACGCCGAAAAGAAGGTCGTCAGGGACGCCGGGAAGCGCGCGCCCTCATGGGTCGCACAAGAGGTATCCAGCCGGTACGGCATCAAAAAGGCAGAAATGACATTTGCCGGGAAAGGCGTCAAAAAGCCGTGGGGCAGTGCGGAAGCGGACGAACGCTTCAGCAAAGCCGGCGTCGGGATCACGTCCGGCGATACCATAGAATCCTTCTGTATTGAGTACAGAGGACGCCTATTGACTCCGTTCCACTTTGGTTTGTCTCCAAAGCTGAAACCGGCGGGACGTGGTTACACGATGAAGGCTACCATCAAGAAAGGCAGCCGGCAGGAAATCGGACATTACACAAAGAAGAAAAAACGAAATGGACCGTATGCACAGAAGACCGGCGCCCTCTTCATGTTGAACGGCGAAAAGATTCCAGGATTCAGAGCAAGCACTGACCGTAACGACATAAAAGTGTGGAAAACTCTGTCCGTCCCTCAAATGGTCACGAATGAGGAAACCGCCGAGGCGATCGGTGACCGGCTGACGATGGAAGTCAACAAACTGTGCGAACGGTACTTTTCAAAAATCCAGTGAGGTGAATCATGGAAAATTACAGAAATTATATTTTTTTTGCAAAAATCTTCGGTTTCATTGAAATCCTCTTCCTTGTCATGGCAATAGTGCAGGGCAACGTCATTGAGAACGCGCTCGGCGTGCTGCTGTCCATCGAATACTCGCACGAAGAGGACGACGGAGAAGATGAGACCCGTTAAAACCAAAAAGCCGTCAGAGAGGCGCACAGAGCAAAATAAGCGCACGCCCCTCATTTTTCCAAAATAGAAAAATAGTCGATTTTTGCGCTCGCGAGCACCACAGAGGCGTTCAATCGCTGGAAGAACCTACCCCGGAGACCTGAACAGAGGTATCCGGGGTCTTTCAGTACATGGATGACAAAAACAAAAAAGTCCCGGGTCAGTCCAGGACTTTTTGTATTATTATCGTATGATGAACTCGCTCAGCACAAGGGACGCTGCAGGCACGTGCATTGACCAAACGCCCCTCACCGTCATTGTATCAGCTGGAACTGAAACATGCAACCAGCTGTTTTACTTTGGCTTTCCTGGTGCTTCCTTATTACCGCGCGCGTGCGCGCGTAGAGCCGGCACAAGTAAATAAGTAAATAGGTTTTTCGCATAACTACGCGGTTAATTTACCGTAAGTACCATGCCGATGTAAATGCACTAAATCCGGAAGTAAATACCCATACATTGAGAGCAATCAGCACCGGACACCAGGACAAGAAAACCCCGGTACCGCAGGAACTGCACCGGGGACAGGAAAGGACAATGTTGGAGTCTCTTGCAGCACACTCCACACACGTTGCCCGACTTTATTATATCACGTTTTCGATGGGGTCAAAAATGGGGTCATATGGCATAAAAAAACCGCGCAACTAACGTAGTTACGCGGTTATTCTTGGCGGAGAGCAAGGGATTCGAACCCTCGAAACCGCGTTGACGGTTTACACGATTTCCAATCGTGCTCCTTCGGCCAGCTCGGACAACTCTCCGTATGGTCAAATGAGGTGCATCTCTGTTGAGTGCGAAAATTATTATATAAGAACCTTCACGGAAAAGCAAGCATTAATTTTGATTTCTCATAGTGCATTGCCGGGGCTTTTGTGGTTTAATAGTACGAAAGAAAAAACACTATATAAATAAGGGAGTGTTCTTTTGAAAAAAGACCTTCATCCCGCTCCGCCCGAGACCCTCATGAAGAGCCATCACATGGCGGTGCCCTGGCACAACATGGTGGAAGACTCCGAGTCCCGGGTCCCCGCGACGGACGGTACTTTAAAAGAAAAAACGACCCTCGCGGCCCGCATCGGCCTCCTGACCCTGTCGGTCGGAGCCGGCGCCTGGCGTGTCCGCCGGTCCCTCAATATCGTGTCCCGCTCCCTCGGCATGTCCTGTGCCGCGGACATCGGGCTCCTGACCCTGGAACTCACCTGCTTCCAGGAAGGCGAGTCCTACTCCGAGGCCTTTTCTCTGCGGACGGCCGGGGTCAACACCGACAAGCTGGATGCCGTCGAGAAACTGGTCAACGACTTCGAAGAGACCTGCCGGACGACATCCATCCGCGAGTACCACCACATGCTCGATGCCATCGAGGAGCAGGCCGGCAACTACAACGCCTGGAAACTGGGTCTCGCGGCGGCCATCGCCTGCGGCGCCTTCACCTTCCTGCTCGGCGGCGGCATCCCGGAGATGGTCTGTGCCTTCCTCGGCGCCGGGATCGGCCAGTTCCTCCGCTCAAAGATGCTCGGGCGCAAGATCACGCTCATCGCCTGCATCATCGTCAGCGTCATGGCGGCCTGCCTCACCTATGTCGGCACCATCAGCCTCGCGGAGGCCCTCCTGCACATCTCCTCCATCCACGAAGCGGGCTACATCTGTGCCATGCTCTTCGTCATCCCCGGCTTCCCCCTCATCACCGGGGGCATCGACCTTGCGAAACTCGACATGCGGTCCGGCCTCGAGCGGCTGGCCTACGCCCTGTTCATCATCGTCATCGCCACCCTCACCGGCTATGCGATGGCCCTGCTCTTACACTTCCAGCCCTCCAGCTTCGCGGAGCTGACCATCGACCCCCTTTGGAACCTGTTCCTACGCCTTCTTGCAAGCTTCGTCGGCGTCTTCGGTTTCTCCATGATGTTCAACTCTCCGCCCAAAATGGCCGCCATCGCCGGCCTCGTCGGCATGGTCGCGAACACGCTGCGCCTTGAGCTTCTGGACCTCACCGGCATCCCCGCCGGCATCGCCGCTCTCATTGGTGCCACGACCGCCGGGCTCCTCGCGTCTCTGGTGTTCCGGGAAGCAGGCTACCCCCGCGTCTCCCTGACGGTCCCCTCTATCGTCATCATGGTCCCGGGACTGTTCCTCTATCGGGGCATCTACTACCTCGGGCTCGACAACGTGGGCGATGCATCGCTCTGGCTCACGAAGGCCATGTTCATCATCATGGCGCTGCCGCTCGGCCTCGTCGTCGCAAGGGTCCTCACGGACTCCTACTTCCGCCATTCCTCCTGATTTGTATCGAAACCCTTACAGGCGATTTACCGGTATCACTTGCCAGTAAATCGCCTTTTCCGTTATAATTGGTTTGTTATCAACACTTTTCTGGAGAAAGGCAGGGCAGGTTATGATCGTCAACATCCTCGACAAGATCGACTCGGTCATGTATTACCCCGTCCTCATCATCATTCTGGTGTTCGGAGGACTCTACTTCACCATCCTCACGCGCTTCGTACAGATCCGGCCATGGGCATCTTCTATGTCCTCATCGCCCTCATCGTCATCATCGCCAACGTGAAGAACATCCCGCACATGTTCGGCATCATCTTCGAAGACGCCTTCAACTTCAAGGCTATCTTCGGCGGCGTGTCCGGATCCTGCCTCGTCTACGGCGTCAAGAGAGGCCTCTACTCGAACGAAGCCGGTGTCGGTTCGGCCCCGAACGCGTCCCTGTTCGGCCGTGTCGGTCCTGTGTTCATCACCCTCGCGATGATCCTCTTCGCCTTCACCACACTGCTCGGCAACCTCTATTACACCGACAACGCGCTGGCCTACATGAACCATAAAAAACTCCCGGGCAAAAAGTTCATGACCGGGTTCAAGATCTTCTGCATCCTCGTCGTGTTCGCGGGTGCGGTCATCCCCTCCAAGGCGGCCTGGGCCCTTGCCGACATCTCCATGGGCGGCATGACCCTCATCAACATCCCCGCCTGCGTCATCCTCGGCGGCGCGGTCTTCAAGGCCCTGAAGGACTATGAAGACCAGAAGAAAGCCGGGAAGAACCCCATCTTCTTCTCGAAGCAGATCGGCCTCAATGAAGAGGACTTCGACTTCTGGAAAGAGGGAGACCTCTCCCATGTTCCGGAAGAGGACCGGGAACAGATCAAAGCATAAACCAGTTCAAAGGAGAGACCTACTTTGGCAAACCAGAAAGCACCCAGACAGGCGAACATCGAACTTCTCCGTGTCGTCTCCATGCTGGCGGTCATCGCCATGCATTTCCTCGGCGTCGGAGGGGTCATGACCCGTTCGACAGGAGTCTGGTTCGCAGTCTCCAGCACCTTCTATTCCTTTGCCATTGCTGCCACCAGCTGCTACGTGCTCATCGGCGGGTACTTCCTCGCGACGTCGAAGTTCCGCACCGGACGCATCTTCCGCCTGCTGCTCGAGTTCTTCACGTACACGTTCGGCATCTACCTGCTGTTCGGGCTCATCGTGCTCCTGAAAAACGGCGACAACATCTTCTCCCTTCACGAGTTTTACACGTTCTATCTGTTCCCCATCGTCCATGAGGAGAACTGGTTCGTCACCTGCTACATCCTGATGCTGCTCCTGGCACCGTTCTACAACGTCCTCCTGCAGCATCTGACGAAACAGCAGCACCTGCTGCTCATCGTCCTGACCGTCTTCCTGTTCTCGGTCATCCCGACCGTCATCTGGCATGCGGCAGGACAGTTCCTGCAGAGCGGCGGCTACTCGTTCGTCTGGTTCTCGGTGCTCTACTTCGTCGCGGCCTACTTCCGCCTCTACGGAGTGCCGGTCCACCTGAAGAGCTGGGTCCTGGGCCTCCTCTATTTCGGCGCCTCCGCAGTCACGACCGCGCTCGTCAACCACGAGTTCCTCTACCCCTCGGTCCTCACGGCGGAGAAGAACGGGTACTACTATTTCTTCAACTATAACTTCTTTACGGTGTTCATCGCCTCCGTGGCCATGTTCTTGCTGTTCCACCGGGTGACCATCCGCTCCGCGAAGACCGGCCGGCTCATCAACCGGATCGCGTCCTACTCGTTCGCCGTGTTCCTCATCCACACGCATCCGTCCATCACCGGCGCTCTGTGGCGCGGCGTGGTCCATACGGAACGCTATGTGGACTCTCCGCTCATGCTCGTCGGCCTCCTCGTCCTGCCGCCCGTCATCTACGCGCTCTGCATGCTCGTTGAGCAGCTCCGCCTGGGGCTCTCGAAGCCACTCCTGAACAGTAAAACGCTGAACGCGAAGTTTGCCGAGTGGGACGAGAAAAGCGGCTTTAACGATGTAGCATGATAATGTGTTAACAATTTCCATCGATTGTATAGATTATTAATACTAAAAGTAGTAAACTCTATAAAGTCTATTTTGTCGGGACTGGTCAGAGGAGCGAAAAACGCACTCTGCCGGTCTTTCGACTTAGTCAGGAGAATTTTTATGGAATACAAGATCACCGGTTACGAACCGGCAGCGCTGTTCCGGAACTTCGAAGACTTCAGTGCAGTCCCCCGCGGCTCGTTCCACAACGAGAAGATCAGCGACTTCCTCGTGAAGTTCGCGAAGGACCGCGGTCTGGAAGTGTACCAGGACGACGCGCTGAACGTCATCATCAAGAAGCCCGGCCAGAACGGCGGCGAAGGAAAACCTCCCGTCATCCTGCAAGGACACATGGACATGGTCTGCGAGAAAGTCCACGGCTGTGACCACGACTTCGAGAACGAAGGCATCGACATGTATGTCACCGAAGACGGCTGGCTCACCGCGAACGGCACCACCCTCGGCGGCGACGACGGAATCGCCGACGCCACCATGATGACGCTGCTCGACGACGACACGCTGACCTACCCGCCCCTCGAATGTGTCTTCACGACCGATGAGGAAGTCGGCCTGCTCGGCGCCAACGTGCTCGACTATTCGAAGCTCGACGGCCGCCTCATGCTGAACCTCGACTCCGAAGACGAGGGCATCGCCACCGTCAGCTGTGCCGGCGGCATGGACTACACCATGACCCGTGCGCTCACCCGGGAGACCCTCTCCGGTGAGACCGTCACCATCGACGTCAAAGGCCTCCTCGGCGGCCACTCCGGCACGGACATCGACTTCGGCCGCACGAACGCGGACAAGCTCATCGCCCGCGCGGTCCTCGCTGTTCTCGAAGACGCAGACACCCGTCTCGTCTCCTTCACCGGCGGCACCAAGGGCAACGCCATCCCGAGAGAAGCGGAAGCGGTCCTCTGGTTCCCGACGGCGGACAAAGCCGCTGCGGCAGAAGACAAGCTGAAGGCACTGGGCGATGCATTCATCCACGAGATCCACGCCCTCGAGCCCGGCATCGACGTCACCGTCGCACGGGCTGCTGCCACCGACGTCTCCGTCATGTCCCGCGAGGACACGGAAGCCGTCGTCTCGGCCATCGTCCTGTCCCCGAACGGCGTCCAGACGAGAGACCCGCTGATGGACAACTTCGTCATCAGCTCTCTGAACCTCGGCATCGTCCAGGTGGACGGCGACCGCGCAGTCCTGGGCTTCGCGCCCCGCAGCTCCGTCGACTCCCTGATGGATGCCATCACGAACGAACTCGACCTCACCGCGAAGACCTTCGGCTTCGAGACCGAAATCTCCGGCGCTTACCCCGGCTGGGAAAAGGTCGAGAACTCCGTCCTCTGCGACACCATGAAAGAGAGTTACCGCACCCTGTTCGGCGGTGAACTCAAAGTGGAAGGCATCCACGCGGGCCTCGAATGCGGCCTGTTCTACGCGAACCTTCCCGGCCTCGACCCGGTCTCCATCGGGCCGACCATGCGCGGCGTTCACACGCCCGATGAAAAAATGGACCTTGCGTCCTGCGACAAGTTCTACAAGCTCGTCGTGGACGTTCTGGCAAGACTTGCGAAGTGACACGGCGTACATCGCCCAAGCTTGCGAGTGAAATAGAAGAAAAGAGGAAACATCATGTCTGAAAACAAAGGGGCTTCCTACAAGCCGTTCGTCCCGGCTGACAAAGTGGTCCCCGAACTCACCGTGACCTCCATCATCCTCGGTATCCTGCTGGCCGTCATCTTTGGTGCCGCCAACGCCTACCTGGGTCTCCGCGTCGGTATGACGATCTCCGCATCGATCCCTGCCGCCGTCCTTTCGATGGGTGTCATCCGGTTCATTCTGAGAAAAGACTCCATTCTGGAGAACAACATGGTCCAGACCATCGGTTCCGCCGGTGAGTCCCTGGCTGCCGGTGCCATCTTTACCCTCCCCGCCCTGTTCCTGTGGGCCGAGGAAGGCAAGATCGAAGCACCTTCCATGCTGACCATCACCCTCATCTGCCTCGTCGGCGGTGTCCTGGGCATCCTGTTCATGATCCCGCTGCGTCAGGCCCTCATCGTCGAGGAGCACGGCGTCCTTCCCTTCCCGGAAGGCCAGGCCTGTTCCGAAGTCCTGATGGCCGGTGAAGAAGGCGGTTCCAAAGCCGGTGCGGTCTTCAGCGGTCTCGGCATTGCCGCCCTGTACAAGCTCCTGACCGACGGTTTCAAGCTCTGGCCCTCGGAAGTCGGGCACGACATCAAGTTCTTCAAGGGTTCGTCCCTCGGCATGCAGGTCCTCCCGGCCCTCGCCGGTGTCGGCTACATCTGCGGCCCGAAGATCTCGAGCTACATGTTCGCGGGCGGTACCCTCAGCTGGTTCGTTCTCATGCCCGTCATCGCGCTGTTCGGCGCGGACGCCACCGTCTTCCCGGGCACGGAAGTCATCGGAACTCTGGACCCCGGTTCTCTGTGGGGCACTTATGTCCGGTACATCGGTGCCGGCGCGGTCGCCACGGGCGGTGTCATCTCCCTCATCAAGAGCTTCCCGATGATCGTCCGCACCTTCAAGGCCACCATGGCCACCTTCGGCAAGAAGGATGACCAGAAGATCACGACCCTTCCCCGGACCCAGCAGGACCTCCCGATGCCGCTCGTCATCGGTCTCGTCATCCTGCTCGTCCTCCTCATCTGGCTCCTCCCGACCTTCCCGGTCAACCCCCTCGGAGCCCTGCTCGTCGTCATTTTCGGCTTCTTCTTTGCAGCCGTTTCGTCCCGTATGGTCGGCCTCATCGGGTCCTCTAACAACCCGGTCTCCGGCATGGCCATCGCCACCCTGCTCGCCACCACCGTCCTTCTGAAGGTCACCGGCACCGCCGGCACCAAGGGCATGGTCGGCGCCATCGCCATCGGCGGCATCATCTGTGTCGTCGCTGCCATCGCGGGCGACACCTCTCAGGACCTCAAGACCGGCTTCCTCGTCGGCGCTACGCCGAAGAAGCAGCAGATTGGTGAGATGGTCGGTGTCGTCGCGTCCGCCATCTCCATCGGCTATGTCCTCGACCTTCTGAACAAGGCCTGGGGCTTCGGCGGTTCCGAGATCCCCGCGCCGCAGGGCATGATGATGAAGATGATCGTCGAAGGCATCATGAACGCCCAGCTTCCCTGGGGTCTCATCTTCATCGGCGTGTTCGTCGCCATCGTCATCGAGATCCTCGGTGTCCCGGTCATGCCGGTCGCCGTCGGCATGTACCTTCCCTTCTCCCTGTCCGCCGGCATCATGTGCGGTGGTATCATCCGCTGGTTCGTCGAGAAGAGAACGAAGAACAACGAGAAGCTCAACAAGGAAGCGGTCGAACGCGGTACCCTTTACACCTCCGGTCTCATCGCCGGCGAAGGTCTCATGGGTATCCTGCTGGCTGTCTTTGCCGTGGCTCACCTTGACATCGACATCTCTTCGAAGTTCAGCATCGGCCAGGTCGGTTCCCTCGTCATGTGGGTCCTGATGCTCGCCACGCTGGTCTACACCTGCTTCGGCAAGAAGAACCTCAAGTACATCGTGGGGAAGTCTGACGTCCAGTATGACGCCGCAGACGCGAACGAGGACGCCTCTGATGAGTAAGCAGAAAAACTTCATGGACTACGTCCCCCGCCGGAACAAAAACTACCAGTACGAAGTGGACAAAGACGGCAAGGTGACCATCCTCGTCAAGTGGACCGGTCCCTACCACAAGATCGCCACCGTGCTGTTCAAGAAACCGGAAGTCAGCCGCATCGACCTTGATGCCATCGGCAGCTGGGTCTGGCTGGCGATGGACGGACACAAGACCGTATACGACCTCTCCAAAGAGTTCCACGCGGCCTTCCCGGACGAGGAGAAACCCGTCGCCCGGCTCGCCCAGTTCTTAAAGATCCTGCACAACAACAAGTTCATCGTCTACAACGTCCCGCTGAAAGACGAATAAACAAAACGAAAAACCGCCTGCCACAGAAAGTTCTGAGGCAGGCGGTTTCTATTATAGGAACCTGTATGAGAGTTCGGGGGATCAGGAAAGCTTTTCGAGGATCCAGTTGACGTCGTCGGTCGTCTTCATCTTCTCGAGTTCTTCGGGGTTCTCGAGGGCCTGGACGATCTTCTGGATCATGTCGAGGTGTTCGTCACCGACACCGGCGATACCGAATACGAGGTTGGCCTTTTCATCGCCAAAGTCGACGCCTTCGGGGTACTGGACCAGCGTGATACCGGTCTTTTTGACCTGGGCTTTCGCTTCGGAGGTGCCGTGCGGGATGGCAATACCCATACCCATGTAAGTCGTGAAGACCTTTTCCCGGTCGAGCATGGCGTCCACATAGGGCGGCTCGACGCAGCCTTCGGCGACGAGGAGTTCACCGGCAGCGCGGATGGCCTCTTCCTTGGAGACGGGTGCCTGGCCAACTTTGATGCCGCTGGCATGCATGACGGCGGGCTTGGGTTCTGCAGGAGCGTCGGCAGCTTCTTCTGCTGCTGCGTCCATCGCGACAGACTCCGTGACCGCGGAGACCGGGTCCGAGGTGATCTTTTCAAAGAGAACGTCCAGAGCGGGATCCGAAAGGAAGTTTCCGATGGAGACGATCTCTGCCTGAGGAGCGGACTTCTCAGCACGGTCGATCAGCATTTCCTGAACGACAGCGATGTCACAGTCTGCGGGGATGTTATCGACAGAGGTGTTGGTGACGGTGATGTCAGGACGTAGTTCCTTGATGCGGTTGCGGAACTTGGTAGCGCCCATCGCGGAGGAGCCCATACCGGCGTCGCATGCGAAGATGATTTTCTTGACGAGGGACGGGTCGGCAATGCCGGCGCCTGCAGCAAGAGCAGTACCCTTGGCCTTTGCCTTGTTGGCAGCGACCTGGTCCTGAGCCTCTTCGAGGTTCTTGCCTTTATCGGTGAATTTGATGATGGGAGCGGCGATGAGGAACGAGACGACAGTCGCCAGAAGGACACCGACGATGGTCTGCCACATCTTGTCTTTCGGGGTCATCGACAGGAACGCGATGATGGAGCCGGGAGCAGCCGGGGAAACCAGACCGCACTTCATGATGGTGAACCAGAAGATGGCGACCATGTTGCCGACGATGGGGGCGATGATGACGATGGGGTTCATGAGGACATACGGGAAGTAGATCTCATGGATACCGCCGAAGAAGTGAATGATGACCGCACCGGGAGCGGACTGTTTGGTGGCCTTGTCTTTGGCGAATGCCCAGTAAGCAAGGAGGACACCAAGGCCGGGGCCCGGGTCAGCTTCCAGCATGTACATGATGGAGCGTCCGGTCTCGAGGGCCTGCTCGGTCCCGATCGGAGTGAAGATACCGTGGTTGATCGCATTGTTCAGGAACAGGACCTTGGCGGGCTCGATGAAGATGGCAACCAGCGGCAGCAGGCCGTGGTTGACAAGGACATCGACGCCGGCGGACAGGACTGCCAGGATGGCGGTCATGGCCGGACCAATGCCGTAGAAGCCCAGGATGGCGAGTACCATACCGAAGATACCGACCGAGAAGTTATTGATGAGCATCTCGAAGCCGGCGGGCATTCTGGTTTCCATGAACTGGTCGAACTTTTTGATGCACCAGCCGGCGAGCGGTCCCATGACCATGGCGCCGAGGAGCATCGGCTGCCCCTCGGTACCGCCGACACCGGCGATCGTACCTGCAACAGCAATGGCACCCATAACACGGCCGCGGTCTCCGCCGACCATGTAGCCGCCCTGTCCGGCGATGAGCACCGGGATCAGGTAATACAGCATGTAGGGCTGGATGGTGGCCAGTCTCTCATTCGGGAGCCAGCCGTCTGCAATGAAGAGTGCGGTAATAAAACCCCAGGCGATGAACGCACCGATGTTAGGCATGACCATCGCAGAGAGGAATTTACCGAACTTTTGGAGTCCGTTTTTCATAGGTCTCCGTCTCCTTTCTCAAAACCTGTTTTCTATGCCTGGTTCGGAGACAAGGGAACAGTTGGCGATGTACGTCACAGAAGCTTGATAGCTTTCTTCTCACACATGCCGCGGAACGACTCAGGAGTGCTGTCGTCAGAGACGACAACATCCACCTGGGAGGGCTCCGCAAACGTAAACGTGCTGCTCTTTCCCACTTTGGACGAATCCATCAGAAGGATGCTTTCGTCCGTGTGAGTGACCACGTAACGTTTGAGCGCGTTCTCTTCCGCGTGTCCGCAGTTGAAGCCCCGGTCATCGTAACCGGTGACTCCAAGGAACGCCTGGTCGAAGCGAACTCGTCCGAGCTGTTCGACCGCCGTCTGTCCGTACATGCTGCGGCTGTTGCGGTTGAGTGTGCCGCCGATGACGAATACGTCGGGCTGTTCGAGGCGGGAGAGTTCCATCGCCACCGTCAGGCTGGCCGTGAAGATCATCATTGGCTGGTCCGGCAATGCTCTCGCGAGCATCGTCGTCGTGGACCCGGAGTCGAGGAAGATGGTCGTGTCCGGCCGGATGAGCGAAAGGGCTTTGGAAACGACAAGTTCCTTTTCCCCGATGTTTCGCACTTCCCGCAGGGACAGACGGTCATCGTTTCCCAGAACGGCCGTGACCGCTTTGGCCCCGCCGTGCACCCGAACGATTTTTGCCTCTTCATCAAGGACCTTGAGATCTGTCCGAAGCGTCATGTCCGATACATCCGGGAAGGCTTCCTTCAATTCCGCGAAGGTGATCGAAGCGCGTGTGTTGATGAAGTCGACGATCCGATTGCGTCTTTGTTCCATTGTATCCATCGTTTTTATCCTCTCTGTCACCGGAAAACGCGTTCTCTCGACAGAGAGG
>ONFJ01000059.1 GCA_900317085.1 uncultured Eubacteriales bacterium
GTTCCAGGCATTCGGATTCACGAAAGACGAATCGGCGATCATCACCGATGTCCTGCTGACCGCTGACATGTACGGCATCGAGTCCCACGGCATGCAGCGCCTCTCCCGTTATGACAACGGACTCAAGAGCGGTCTCATCAAGCTCGACGCCAAACCCGAAGTCGTGTTCGAGACACCCATTTCGGCGGTCATCGAAGGCCACGACGGCATGGGCCAGCTCATCGGCCACAAGGCGATGGAGATCGCCATTGAAAAGGCGAAGAAGACCGGCATCGGCCTCGTATCGGTCCGCAACTCCAACCATTACGGTATCGCCGGCTACTATGCCCTGATGGCCGTCAAGGAAGGCCTCGTGGGCCTCAGCACCACGAACTCCGAAGCCATCATGGTCCCGACCTTCGCGTCGAAGCCCGCGGCAAGCTCGAGATGTACCGCAAGGCTGAGAAAGAGCTGCCGGACGGCTGGGCGCTCAACAAGTACGGCAACCCCTCCACGGACGCGGAAGACGTTCTGAAGAACATCGTCGCAAAAGCCGGCGGCGGCATCATGCCCCTCGGCGGCAGCACGGAGAAACTCGGTTCCCACAAGGGCTACGGCTATGGCATGCTCGTCGAGCTGCTGTCGTCCATCGCCTCCATGGGCATCACCTCGAACCACACGCACATGAACGGCAAGGGCGGCACCTGCCACGGGTTCATCGCCCTCGACCCCGCCATCTTCGGCGACCCGGACGCTCTGAAGGAGCACTTCTCCACGTTCCTGCAGGAACTGCGGGATGCCCCGAAGGCGGAAGGCGCCGAGCGCATCTACACCCACGGCGAGAAGGAAGCCCTGGCAGTCGAGCGCGTGAAAGAGAACGGCGTGCCGGTCGACGTCAAGACCGTCATCGAGATGAAGCAGATGGCCGACCACCTCGGCATGGACTTCACTTCCTATTTCGGCGACATTGACCTCGACACCTCGACCTTCTCGAGCATCTATTCGTAAGGCCTGCCCGGATCATTAAAAGCATAACAAAAAAGACCGAAGTCGTAGGACTTCGGTCTTTTGCTGTTTGTTTGATTCTGCCGCGAGGGTCAGGCTGTTGCCAGCTTAGCCTTCGGTGTAGGGCAGAAGAGCGACGTGTCTTGCGCGTTTGATGGCGGTGGTGAGCTCACGCTGATGGTAAGCGCAGGTACCGGTGACACGACGGGGAAGGATCTTCGCGCGGTCAGAAGTGAACTTCCGAAGGCGGGCGGTGTCCTTGTAATCGATCTTTTCGACTTTGTCGACGCAGAACGCGCAAACCTTGCGGCGTCCACGGCGGCGGTTTCTATCGTATGCCATGATGGTATTACCTCCTTGTTAAGATGCTCTCCTTAGAAGGGGAGTTCGTCATCCATTTCGACGGATGAGAAGTCGTCTGCACTTGCGGTGGAGAAGGACTGGGCCTGCGGGGCAGCGGGTGCTGCGGGAGCGGCCTGGGGAGCTACGTTGTAGCCGGCGGGAGCGGTGGAAGCACCGGTCTCAGCCTTGGAACCACAGAAGCTGACGTTGTCCGCGACGATCTCGACAGCGGTCCGTTTGTTTCCGTTGCGGTCTTCGTAGTTGCGGGTCTGAATGGAACCCTGGACTGCGATCATCTGACCTTTCCGGAAATAACGGCTGACGAATTCGGCGGTCTGTCTCCAGGCGACGACGTTGATGAAGTCCGTCTGTCTCTCCTGGCCCTGTCTCTGGTAATTGCGGTCGACAGCGACGGAAAAGCTGGTGACGCTGATGCCGTTGCCGGTCGTGCGAAGCTCGGGGTCTGCAGTGAGGCGACCCATGATGATTGCACAGTTAAGCATTGGGTTCGACCTCCTTACTCGGCGATGTTGAGGAATCTCAGAACGCCTTCGGTGATCTTGAGACGACGCTCAAGTTCCATCGGGAACGTCGGTTCGGCAGAGTACTTGACGACGACATAGTAGCCTTCCGGCTCGTCGTTGATCGGGTAAGCAAGAGCGCGCTTGCCCCATTCGTCAACTTCGCCTAATGTGCCGTTCTTCTCGATGAGACCCTGGAATCTCTCCTGAAGAGCCTTTGCAGCCTCTTCACCATCTTTGACGGAGAAAACCATCATGATTTCATAGTTTTTAGTGGCCATTTGTTGCACCTCCTTTTGGACTTGTGGCCCCGGATCTTGCTTCGTCCGGAGCAAGGATTGACTTACATGAGTAAGCCCGCGTGAAAACTCTTCACGCGGGCAATAATTATAACAAGTGATATTTGTATTGTCAATATTCATTATATGGAGGGGATGTTACTCGCCTTTCTCCATTGCTTCCAGCGATTTCATCTTCAGATAAGCGTTGATGAAGCCGTCGATGTCGCCGTCCATGACGGCGTTGATGTTGCCCATCTCGTAGCCGGTGCGGGTGTCCTTCGCGAGGGTGTAGGGCATGAAGACGTAGGAGCGGATCTGGGAACCCCAGGCGATCTGCAGCTGGTCGCCCTTGATGTCCTCGATCTTGTCGAGGTGCTCACGCTCTTTGATCTCGATGAGCTTGGACTTCAGCATGCGCATACAGACTTCTCGGTTCTGGTGCTGGGAACGCTCGACCTGGCAGCTGACCACGATGCCCGTGGGCTTGTGGATGAGTCGGACGGCAGAGGAGGTCTTGTTGACCTTCTGTCCGCCGGCGCCGGACGCGCGGTACACTTCCATCTCGATGTCTTCCGGCCGCAGGTCGACTTCGATGCTGTCGTCGATCTCGGGCATGACTTCGACGGACGCGAAGGACGTGTGACGACGTCCCTGGGAGTCGAAGGGGGAGACACGGACGAGGCGATGGACGCCTGCTTCACTCTTCATGTATCCGTAAGCGTTCTCGCCCTCGATGAGGATGGTGGCGGACTTGAGGCCCGCTTCGTCGCCGTCGAGGTAGTCGAGGGTCTTGACCTTGAAGCCGTGGCGCTCGCCCCAGCGGTTGTACATGCGGAACAGCATGGAGGCCCAGTCCTGCGCTTCCGTGCCGCCGGCGCCCGCGTGGAACGTGAGGAGCGCGTTGGACTCGTCATACTCGCCGGAGAGCAGGGTGGACAGGGTCATGGCTTCCAGTTCGCTCTTGACCTGGTCCGCGCTCTCTTTGCACTCGTCGTAGAGGGACTCGTCTTCCTCTTCGTTGGCCAGTTCGATCATGACGAGCGTGTCCTCGTAGAGGCTCTCAAGTTTATCGTATTTTTCGACTTTCGCCTTCAGCCGGCTCGTCTCTTTCAGGACCTTCTGGGAGTTTTCGACGTCATCCCAGAACCCGTCCTTCGCGGCTTCCGCTTCGAGTTTGGCCACTTCTTCCTTCATCGTGTCGTAGCCCAGAGCCTCTTTCAGCTCCTGCAGCGGCTTTTCGTTCTCGAGAACGGCGAGGCGCAGTTCTTCGTATTGCAGCATGGAATTACCTTCCTTTGTCGTTTGGTCTTTCGTTTGGAAACTTTAGATATTATATAAGACCTTTGAAATGTTGTAAAGAATTTTCGTTTGCGGTATAATGTCGGCGATTTACCACAGAAAGGAACAATTTCTATGGATCTGAAATACGTCCAGTGTCCCTACTGCTTAAAGCCGTTCCAGGAGAACGACGACGTGGTGGTCTGCCCTGACTGCGGCACCCCTGCCCACCGCGCCTGCTGGAAGCAGAACGGCCACTGCCTTTATGAGAACAAACATGCCTCCGGCTATGTCTGGCAGATTCCCTACAGCAAGGAGCGGGAAGAGGCCGAACAGAAGGCCAGAGAAGAAGAGGCGGAACGCAAGAGAGCGGCCACCTTCGGCTCCGGCAACGGCGGCCAGGACACCCGTCCCGACGGCATGCCCTTCGACAACGAATACGGCAACTACGCCTCCTACACCACCGGCGACCACGGCGAGATGAAACCCACCATGCGGGTCATCGGGCCGGACGAGATGCTCGGAGACTTCCGGGTCCGGGAGTACGGAGACGTCATCCAGAAGAACAAGAACAAGTACATCCCGAAGTTCTTCGTCATGGACCGCACGAAGCGGAATTTCGTCGGAAACTTCGCGGCGTTCATCGCCCCCACCCTTTGGAGCGCGTACCGCAGGATGTACGGAGTGGCCATCATCCTGGTCATCCTCCAGTTCATCGTGCCCCTCGTTTCCCTCGACAGTGTCGTCGAGTACTACAGCGAAGCCGCGACCCTGGCCCGCCAGTACGTCCTGACCGACGCGCAGGACCAGGAAGCAGCGGAAGAGGCCATGGCGGCCCTCATGGAGAAAATGCCTGACCCGCCGGTCGCCCTGCAGATCAACCACTACATCATCATGGCCATCCACGTCCTGATGGGCATCTTCGCGAACACGCTCTACAAGCGCCGCTGCGAACAGCTCCTGACGAAGGCCAAGACCATCGAGAACAACGACGAACGCGCGCTGTACATCAAGCGCAGAGGCGGCACCAGCGTCATCGCGGCCGTCCTCTTCGCCGCCATCCTGTACACCCTCCTGAACCTCATCGTGAGCTTCGGCATGCAGCGGGGCTACGGACAGGAGATGGCGGAAGCCACCACGAAGGCAGCCGAAGCGGCCACCAAAGCCGCGAAGAACGCACAGGAAGTACTCATCGCCCTCTGGAGGAAATGATCCATGTCTAAGAATTGTGCCGTCATCCTCGCCGCCGGCGAGGGCAAACGGATGAAAGCCAACAAACCGAAACCCATGATGGAAGTCCTGGACCGCCCGATGATCGACTGGGTCCTCGACGCCACCGAGGCCAGCGGTGTCAACGACACCATCCTCGTCGTCGGCGCTTACGGTGAACAGCTCGTCGACCATTGCGGCGACCGCTCCGCCATCTGTTGGCAGAGAGAGCGCCTCGGCACCGGTCACGCCGTCATGATGGCCCTCGACTACCTGAACGCCTCCGACGCGGAGAACGTCCTCATCCTGAACGGTGACGCGCCCTTCATGGACGCCGCCACCATCGCGGAGAGCCTCGCCCTCCACGAAGCGAACGGCAACGCGGTCACCGTCATCTCGGCCCGCCTCGACGACCCCTTCGGCTACGGCCGCATCGTCCAGGGCGCCGACGGCAGCTTTGAGCGCATCGTCGAGCAGAAGGACGCCACAGAGGAAGAAAAGGCGATCCGGAACGTCAACTCCGGTGCCTACTGGTTCCGCAGAGAAGACCTCATCGCCTCCCTCGGCAAGCTGACGACGGACAACGCCGCCCACGAGTACTACCTCACCGACACCATCTACATCCTGAAGCAGGAAGGGAAGAACGCCGGCGTCTTCGTCACGGAGAATGCAGACGTCGTCCTCGGCGCGAACGACCGGGAACAGCTGCAGGCCCTCAATGACATCGCCGCCCGGAACTTCCCGGAGGCTGTGAAATGAGTTTTTTCGACAAGTTCAAAGGAAACCGACCCATGTATATTATCGCGGGGCTCGGAAACCCGGGCTCCAAATATGAGAACACCCGCCACAACATCGGGTGGCTCGCGCTGGATGAACTGGCGCGGCAGCAGGGCGTCTCGGTGGACCGCATGAAGTTCCATGCCCTCACCGCCCAGTGCGTCCTGAACGGGGAGAAGGTCCTCCTCATGAAACCCACCACGTACATGAACAACAGTGGCGAGGCCATCGAGGAAGCCCGGTCCTTCTACAAGATCCCCACGGGCAACGTCATCGTCATCTCGGACGACATCAACCTGGCCCCCGGCAAGATGCGCATCCGCCGCAAGGGCGGAGCGGGCGGCCACAACGGCCTCAAGTCCATCATCCAGTGCATGGGCACGGAGGACTTC
This sequence comes from uncultured Eubacteriales bacterium, assembly GCA_900317085.1. Taxonomy (GTDB): domain Bacteria; phylum Bacillota; class Clostridia; order Oscillospirales; family Acutalibacteraceae; genus RUG420. Next base: position 5,785 of record ONFJ01000059.1, read on the forward strand.
CCGCGGGTCCGTCTCGGCATCGGCGGCAAGACCCACCCGGACATGGACCTGGCGGACTACGTCCTCGGCAAGTTCCCGAAGTCCGAGCAGGAGGATATCGACAAGGCACTGAAGAACGCGGCGAAAGCGGCGGAACTCATCATCGCGGGCGATGTCAATGAGGCGATGAACCTCTTCAACTGAACCAACTAAGAAGAACGGCCTGGCCGTTTCGAGCATAAAAGACCCCCACCCGAAACCGGGTTGGGGGCACTACCTGTTATATTCCATTTTCCATGAGGTGACTTATGTCCGGCTTTTCCCATGCCATCGCACAACATGAGACCTACAAAGAGATCCTGTCCACCATCCGGGCGGGCCGGTTCCCCTTCGGCGTCCTCGGCACGACCGGGATGCACAAGGTCTTCCTGCTCCACTCGCTGCTCGCGTCTTTGAATGAGAACGGCGGGAAACGGCGCGCCATGGTGCTCGTGCCGGACGAAGGCACCGCCACCCGCATGATGGAGGACTTCGATGCGATGGGCACCAAGGCGGCGGTGCTGCCGGCGAAGGATCTCACGTTCCTCACGGACCAGGTCCGGTCCCGGGAGTACGAACAGCAACGCATGGGCGCACTGTCCGCCTGGGTCCTCGGCACCGTCGATGTGCTGCTGGTCTCCGCCGAGGCCGCCGTCCAGAAGACCGTCCCGCCGACGGTCCTCGCCGCCCGCATGATCGATCTCAAGGTCGGGGAGGACATCTCCCTCGACGAACTCAAGCGCAAGTTCGTGGCCGCCGGTTACAAACGGGCGGACGAGGTCGAGGGCCACGGTCAGTTCTCGGTCCGCGGCGGCATCGTGGACTTCTTTCCGCCGGAGCGGGAGCTGCCCCTGCGCATGGAGCTCTGGGGCGACACCATCGACACCATCGCGGAGTTCGAAGTCGAGTCCCAGCGCCGCACGGACCTCGTGGACGAAGTGCTCCTGACGCCCTCGGCGGAGATCATCGCCGGAGACGGGGAAGGGGAGTCTGCGCTGGCCGTTGCGGAACAGATCCGGCAAATCGCCAAAAAGGTGCGGTCGAAGACCGCGGACCAGGCGAAAGCGAAGCTCCAGGAGGACGCGGACGCCATCCAGTCCGGACGGGACCTGTGCCCGGACAAGTACGTGAACCTCTACTATGAGAACGCCTGCACGCCCCTCGGGTACCTGCAGGAGGGCGACCTGCTCATCGCCGCGGAGAGCGGCACGGTCAAGGAGCGGGTGAACGGCGCCGTGAAGCTCTACCGGGAGGACCTGAAAGCGGCCCTCGCGACGGGTGAGTACGTCAAGGCGCTCGGGGACCTCATGGTCTCGTACCAGGACCTCGTTTCGGACTACGAGCACGCGGACCTCATCTACATGGACAACTTCGCCCGCGGCAGTTTCGACCTTCCGGTGAAGGAACTCTACAGCCTCACTCTCGGGCAGACGCCCCAGTGGAACGGCACGTTCTCGTCCCTCGAGCAGGACTGCTTCCCCAGTGGCGTCCGGGAGTACACGACCGTCGTCACGGCGGGTACGGAAAAGGCTGCCAAACAGCTGGCGGACGACCTCGAGGACGCCGGATACAAGGCGTTCTACTACTCCATCATCCCGAACGAATTCCCAAAGGGCGCCATCTGTGTCCTGCCCGGCAATTTCAGTGCCGGTGTCATGTTCCGGGAGTCGAAGTTCCTCATCATCTCCCAGGGCAACAAGGCCGCGACGAACCGGCGGAAGCACATCCGCAACCGCAACGCCGCGAACGCCTTCCACAGCCTCGACGAACTCCACAAGGGCGACTACGTCGTCCACTCGCTCCACGGCATCGGCATCTTCGAGGGCATCGAGAAGATGACGGTCACGGGCGTCACGAAAGACTATCTGAAGATCCGCTACGCCAAGGGCGACGCCCTGTACGTCCCCGTCACGCAGCTGGACCTTGTCTCCAAATACATCGGCCCGAAGGACGACACGAGCAGAGTCAAGGTGAATCGCCTCGGCTCCAAGGAGTGGGAGAAGTCCCGCAGCAAGGTCCGGGCGGCCGTCAAGGACATGGCGAAGGAACTCACGGAGCTCTACGCCACCCGGCTCAAGGCTCCGGGCTACGCGTTCTCGCCGGACATCGACATGCAGTCCGACTTCGAGCGCCGGTTCGAGTACGACGAGACTGATGACCAGCTTCGTTGCATCCACGAGATCAAGTCGGACATGGAGCGGGCTTACCCCATGGACCGCCTTCTCTGTGGCGATGTAGGCTTCGGCAAGACCGAAGTCGCGCTGCGCGCCGCCTTCAAGTGCATCGCCGACGGGAAACAGTGCGCCATCCTCGTGCCGACGACCATCCTCGCGTTCCAGCACTACAACACCATTATGCAGCGGTTCGAGGGCTTCCCGGTGGAAGTCGAGATGCTCTCCCGCTTCCGCACGCCCACCCAGCAGAAGAAGATCCTCGACCGGGTCCGCCGGGGCAACATCGACGTCCTCGTCGGCACACACCGGCTCATCTCGAAGGACGTGGAGTTCCGGGACCTCGGCCTCCTCATCATCGACGAGGAACAGCGGTTCGGCGTCGCGCAGAAAGAAAAACTCAAACAGAAGTTCCCGAACGTGGACGTCCTGACCCTGTCGGCGACGCCCATCCCGCGGACTTTGAATATGGCGATGAGCGGCATCCGCGACATGTCGATCATCGAAGAGGCACCCATGGATCGCCACCCGGTCCAGACGTTCGTGCTCGAGTACGACCCGGGCATCATCGCCCAGGCCATCGAGAAGGAGCTGCGCCGGGGCGGCCAGGTCTACTACCTGTACAACAATGTCGAGGGCATCACCCACTGCGCCGCGAAGGTGCACGAACTCGTGCCCGAGGCGCGGATCGGCATCGCCCACGGCAAGATGACCGAGGAGCAGCTGTCCGCGGTCTGGCGGGACCTCATGGAGGGCGAGATCGACATCCTCGTCTGCACGACGATCATCGAGACGGGCGTCGACATCCCGAACGTCAACACGCTGATCATCGAGAACGCCGACCGCTTCGGCCTCTCGCAGCTGCACCAGATCCGTGGCCGCATCGGCCGCTCCTCCCGCCGCGCCTCCGCCTACTTCACGTTCTACGGCGGCAAGGAACTGACGGACATCGCGCAGCGGCGTCTCTCCGCCATCCGCGAGTACACCGAGTTCGGCTCCGGCTTCAAGATCGCCATGCGCGACCTCGAACTCCGCGGCGCCGGCTCCATCCTGGGCGCGCAGCAGCACGGCCACATGGAAGCCGTCGGCTACGACATGTACCTGAAGATCCTCGCGGAGGCCATCGAAGAACAAAAAGCGCTGAACGGCGCGGACGGCTCTGCAGACGGCTCTGACACTTCGACCGGTGGAACTTCGGCAGGCGCGGCATCCGGAAAGGCTGCCTACACCCCAAAGCGCGAGTGCCTCGTCGACATCCAGGTCGACGCGCACATCCCGGAGGACTACATCCAGAGCATCCCGCATCGTCTCGCCATGTACCGGCGCATCGCCGACATCCGTACGAGCGAGGACGCGATGGACGTCACGGACGAACTCATCGACCGCTTCGGTGACCCGCCGCCCGCCGTCGAAGGCCTCATCGAAGTGGCCCTGCTCCGCAATACGGCGGCGCTCCTCGGCATCTACGAGATCACCCAGCGGGGCGACTCCCTGCTCCTCTGGTGGGACGACATCGACATGAAGGCCGTCGCCCGCGCCTCGCAGGAGTTCCGCGGCCGGCTCATGGTCTCGGGTGGCGCCAAACCCTACGTCACCTTCAAGGTCGAGCACACCTCCATGGTCGCGGAGCAGGACTCCGCCGACACCATCAAAGACCTCAAGACCTGCCTCCTCCTCATGGCCGCCTCCAAGCGCGAAGCAGAGCTCGCCTCCCACTGACAAACTGAAATCGATCGATGAGCCTGCTTGCTGCCCTGCCCTTGTAGGCGACATGCTCTGCTCCCCGGGGAAGGGGAAGCCAAAGAGCGTGGGAGAAAGCCACCTTCCCCTGTCCCCGGACCCCTACCTCTTCCGGCTTTCTCGCTAAGTTCACGCTAAATGCTGAAATATCGGTTTTAGCGTGAGTTCCATTCAAAGCAGACCATTCGATGTTAACGCTAAATATAAAACAATACGCATTTAGCGTTAGAGATTTCTCGGTTTTCATCTTCTACTCCTTTGATGATTGGATGATAATCACTCTGATTCTAACGCTAAAAACCGAGTAACGATGATTTAGCGTGAGAACCCTGACAAGCAGGGAGAATAAAGTTAACGCCAAAAACGCCGAAACGGGCATTTAGCGTGAGAATTCCAGTCTCCACTTATGCCCATGGTTTCTTGCAGGCCGAAGGGCCGCAGTGCCCCTTTGGCCTGTTGTTTGTCCTGTGCCGCTGGGCGGAGGTGCTGTCATAGGGCTTTGCCGCACGGTATGTGGCGCTCGGGAGCGCCCTTGACAGCACCGAAGGACTGTGGCACCAAAGCCCGGAGCGGAGTGGAGGGCGTCAATACGCACGGCAGCTAACAGGGGC
>ONFJ01000024.1 GCA_900317085.1 uncultured Eubacteriales bacterium
CCGCAGCTCTTCTCTGCCTGTTGGCTTCTGCTGCGAGGGCGTATGTTACCGATGGAAAAGGACCGTGCCACTATTTCTTAGTGACACGGCCCCTTTTCTGTTGCGTTTATTTGTGGTTGTCGAGGACCTTTTTGATGATGTAGACCGGACGGTGTTTCATCTCCACGAACACTCGGGCGATGTACTCTCCGAGGATGCCGACCGCGAGCAGGAGCACGCTGCCGGTGCCGAGGATGGCAGGGAGGGCGCGGTCTTTTCTCTTCTTGTCGAAGACCGCGGAACCGACGGCCGCCGCGCCGGTGATGCCACTGAAGACCAGGGGGAGACGAAGGGGCGTCGTCGTGAAGGAGATGATGCCGGAAATGGCGTACTTCCACAGTTTGATGAAGTTCCACTTCGACGAACCGCTGAGACGGTCGGCTGCCGTGTAGGGCATGTAGTGGGTCTCGAAACCGACCCAGGGGAAGATGCCCTTCGAGAAGCGGGAGGTCTCCGGCAGGGAGAGGACCGCGTCTCTCACATTGCGGCGGAAGGTGCGGAAGTCCGAGGCTCCGTTGACGAATTCGACGTCGGAGATGCGGTTGATGAGGCCGTAGAAGCCGTTTTTGAAGAAGACCATGACGGGGCTCTCATGCCGGTTTTCCTGGAACGCCGTGACGCAGTCGCAGTCGGTGTGCTCCTCAAGATAGCGGACCATTTCCACGACGACGTCGGGGCCCTGCTGGAGGTCGCCGTCCATGATGGTGAAGCAGTCGCCGGACGCCTCGTTCAGACCGGCGAGGATGGCGGATTCTTTTCCGTAATTCCGGGAAAAGTGGACCGCTTTGACCGGCTTGTCCGCGGTGGCGACGAGTTCGTTCAGGACCTCCGGGGTCCGGTCTCTGCTGCCGTCGTCGATGAAGACGAACTCGTAGTCGGGGACGACACCGTCGAAGGTTCGGACAACGGTGTCATACAGCGGTCGGACGTTGCCTTCTTCGTTGTAGCAGGGGATGATAAGTGAGACTTTCATGGATGCTTCCTCTTCAACGTGTTAAAGAATTAACGTGTTTCTTCAAAAAAATTGTACAACCCTACAGATTTCGAATTATTTTTGCAAAACTGCGTTGGATTTCTCGACTTTTGTTCCAAATTCAAGTATAATTGTTTCCGTATCGGGAACCAATCGAAAACCCACTAATAATGATAACAAATGAATCGCCAAAATCAAGGCATTCCTGGTGTCATTCTGCGGGGCCTCACAGGGGACCGAAGTCAAAGTATTTGTAAAGGAGCTTGTTTCATGGAAAAACTTACTAACAACAAGAGCATTCTGGACTGGGTACAGAACAGAATCGACCTCCTCCAGCCGGACAAAGTTGTCTGGATCGACGGGTCCAAGGAGCAGATCCAGGCCCTCAAGGACGAGGCTGTCTCCACCGGCGAGTTCATCAAACTCAACGAGGAGAAACTTCCCGACTGCTACTTCCACAGAACCAACCCGAACGATGTCGCTCGTGTTGAAGACAGAACCTTCATCTGCACCCCCACCAAGGAAGAGGCCGGCCCTCTGAACAACTGGATGGATCCCGATGAGTGCTACAAGACCCTCGACGACATCATCCGTGGCAGCTACAAGGGCAAGACCATGTATGTCATCCCTTACAGCATGTGCAAAGTCGGTTCCCCGTTCGCAAAGTACGGCCTGGAAGTCACCGACTCCATCTATGTCGTCTGCAACATGAACATCATCACCAGAATCGGTCAGAGAGTCCTTGACGCGATCGGCCCCGATTCCACTGACTGGATCAAGGGTACCCACGCATCCTGCAACTCCGACCCCGAAAAGAGATACATCTGCCACTGGCCGCAGGACAACACCATCTACTCCGTCAACTCCTGCTACGGCGGTAACGTCCTCCAGGGCAAGAAGTGCTTCGCTCTTCGTATCGCTTCCAACCTTGGCCGTCAGGAAGGCTGGATGGCTGAGCACATGCTCATCCTCGGCATCGAATATCCGAACGGCGACATCAAATACATCACCGCTGCTTTCCCGAGCGCATGCGGTAAGACCAACCTTGCCATGCTCGTTCCTCCGAAGCACTACCTCGACCTTGGTTACAAAGTCTGGTGTGTCGGCGACGACATCTCCTGGATCCGCAAGGGCCCGGACGGCAGACTCTATGCTGTCAACCCCGAGTACGGTTTCTTCGGCGTCGCTCCCGGAACCAACATGCAGTCCAACCCGAACGCCCTCCTGTCCTGCCAGTCCGGCTCCATCTTCACGAACGTTGCCCGGAACCTGGATGACAACACCTTCTGGTGGGAAGGCATGCCGGACGCTCCCGAAAACGGCGAAGACTGGCTCGGCAATCCCTGGAACGGCAAGACCTCCGAGGAGAAGGGCGCATACCCGAACTCCCGTTTCACCGCTCCTGCCAAGAACTGCCCCTGCCTGTCCTCCGAGTTCGAGAACCCGAACGGTGTTCCTGTCACGGCATTCGTCTTCGGCGGCCGCCGCGCGAAACTCGCTCCGCTGGTCTACCAGGCCAGAAACTGGCAGCACGGTGTCTTCATCGGTGCGGCCATGGGTTCTGAGACCACTGCCGCTGCAGCCGGTAAAGTCGGTGTCGTCCGTCACGACCCGATGGCCATGCGTCCGTTCATCGGCTATGACTGCGGTACCTACCTGCAGCACTGGCTTGACATGGGCAAGAAGGTCGACGAAGACAAGCAGCCGAAGATCTTCAACGTCAACTGGTTCCGCAAGGACGACGAAGGTCACTTCATGTGGCCGGGCTTCGGTGACAACCTGAGAGTCCTTCTCTGGATCATCGCCCGCTGCGAAGGCAAAGTCGACGCTGTCGAGACCGAGATCGGCTTCCAGCCGAAACCGGAAGACATCGACATCGAAGGCCTCGATGTCACCGTCGAAGATGTCGCTGCCATGCTTGGCGTCGACAAGGCTCTCTGGAGAGAAGAGGCCGACGGCATCGAAGAGTTCTTCAAGTCCCTCGGCGACACCGTTCCCCAGGAACTCTATGACGAGCTCGCCACCCTCAGAGCAAACGTTGCTGAATAAGCACATCGCCTGAAAGTGAATAGCAAACTCCCCGTCGCAAGACGGGGAGTTTTTTTGTGCCCGAGCGGGGGGAGAGCTTGGCCGGGAGCACTCATTTGGTTCCGGAGAAAAGAGCTGAGGTGGAGTGCTCCGTACCGTAGCTGAGCCGGATTTTTTGGACCCTAAAATGGGACTTATATCAGTACGAAGGTTCGTTTCGTAAAGGCCAGACACTTTACGAAAACTGTTAAACGACTTTCCGCAAATCGCCGAAAGAAATATTCTAAAATGGAAAAATAGAGGAAAATTCGGTGAAAAGGAAGAAAAAGGCTTTACATTTTGCGGAATCTTATTTTCCGATTTCGAAAAAAGAAGAACTTTTTCACATTTTTGACAGGGTTTTCAACGGGGGCAAGGGATTTGCCTTTACAGGTCCGAATTGCGGAAACGACCTCTGTAAAAGTGCCGTGAAACGCATAAGGTCCGGACAAGGGAATTTGTAAAAAGTTGGGATAGATGGTTGACAATTGTCGGAAAGTGACTATAACATAAAAGTGTAATTATGATCACTGACCCACAGGAGGAACACACCCATGGTATTTGAAACGATCCGCAGACTGCTGGCTGACCAGCTGGACATCGACGAAGACGAGATCACAATGGAATCCACACTGCTGGAAGACCTCGGTGCCGACAGCATCGAACTGGTCGACCTCATCATGTCCGTTGAGGAAGAGTATGACATTGAAGTCCCGGACGACGCTGCCGATGAGATCCGTACCGTCGGAGACGCAGTCCGCTATATCGAGAACCTGGTCGACTGACCGTTCGCTTTCGAACCATTTTGGCCCGCGGGAGTCCCTCGCGGGTCTTTTTTACTGGACGAACCGGGCAACATACTATATAATATAGCGAACCTTATCGCGATAACATTTGAAGGAGATCATTTCATGGCGAAGCAGAAAAAGATGGTGGAAGACATCACTTCCATGGATGTCGATTTTGCCAAGTGGTATACCGACATCTGCAAGAAAGCAGAACTCGTCAGCTACACGAGCGTCAAGGGCTGTATGGTCATCCGTCCGTACGGCTATGCCATCTGGGAACACATCCAGAGCATCCTTGACGGTTATTTCAAAGAGACCGGACACGAGAACGTCAACATGCCGATGTTCATTCCGGAGAGCCTCCTCGACAAAGAGAAGGACCACGTCGAAGGCTTCGCGCCCGAGTGTGCCTGGGTCACCGTCGGCGGCAGCGAGCAGCTCGAAGAGCGCCTCTGCGTCCGTCCCACGTCCGAGACTCTGTTCTGCGACCACTGGAAGGACATCGTCCAGTCCTACCGCGACCTGCCGAAACTCTACAACCAGTGGGTCAGCGTCGTGCGCTGGGAGAAGACCACCCGTCCGTTCCTGCGTTCCCGTGAATTCCTGTGGCAGGAGGGCCATACCCTGCACGCCACCGCGGAGGAGGCCATCGAAGAGACCGAGCGTATGCTGAACATCTACGCCGACTTCTACGAGAAAGACCTCGCCATCCCGGTCGTCCGCGGCAAAAAGACCGAGTCCGACAAGTTCGCCGGTGCCGAGGCCACCTATGCCATCGAAGCGCTCATGCATGACGGTAAAGCTCTTCAGGCAGGTACCTCCCATTACTTTGGCGATGGATTCGCGAAAGCCTTCGAGATCCAGTTCCAGAACAAGGACAACCAGCTGCAGGCTCCCTTCGAGACGTCCTGGGGCATGACCACCCGCACCATCGGTGCTATCATCATGACTCACGGCGACGACAACGGCCTCTGCCTGCCGCCGGCCGTCGCTCCCATCCAGGCCGTCATCGTCCCGGTCGCCACGCACAAGGAAGGCGTCCTTGAAAAGGCCGCCGAACTCCGCGACCGTCTGAAGGCCGCCGGCGTCCGCGTCAAACTGGACGACTCCGACAACAGCCCCGGCTGGAAGTTCGCCGAGTATGAAATGAAAGGTGTCCCGGTCCGCATCGAAGTCGGCCCGAGAGACATCGAGCAGAACCAATGTGTCGTCGTTACCCGTCCCGACCGCGAGAAGACCTTCGTCTCCCTCGACGACCTCGAGACCGTCATCCCGCAGAAGCTGCAGGATGTCCGGGACATCATGTATCAGAACGCTCTCGAAAACAGAGAGAAGAAGACCTACCGCTGCAAGACCATCGACGAGATGAAGAAGGCCCTCGATGAACAGGGCGACGGCTTCATCCACGCCATGTGGTGCGAGAGCGAGGAGTGCGAGGACAAGGTCAAGGAAGAGACCGGTGCCGGTTCCCGCTGCATCCCCTTCCAGCAGGAGAACATCTCCGATGTCTGCGTGTGCTGCGGCAAGCCCGCGCGCACCATGGTCCTGTGGGGCAAGGCGTATTAAGAAAATACTTGCTTTCTATTGACTTGCATGCTAATATAATGCAGTAAGTTTAAAAGAAAGTGTTATGAAGAGTGGCTCCCGCCGCTCTTCATTGTTTATGCGATCCTTTAAAAAAGTACCTGGATCGCCCACAAAAGGAGACAATAATGGCCAACAAGAAACGCGGTGGGAACGTGACTCAGGTCGTCCGCGAACTCGCTGAACCCCTGGCAGCCGAACTGGGTCTTCGCATCTGGGACGTCCGGTTCGTCAAGGAAGGTGCCGAACATTACCTGCGCATCTTCATCGACAAGGACGAAGGCGTCTCCATCGATGACTGTGTCGACATGACCCACGCCATCGACGGACCCCTCGACGAGGCAGACCCCATCTCGGTCAGCTACACACTGGAAGTCTCGTCCCCCGGCGCGGAACGCCCGCTCACGAGAGATGAACACTTCGATCAGTTCCTCGGAGCTCCCATCATGGTGAAGCTCATCCGTCCCCTCGACGGACAGCGGGAATGGAAGGGTACCCTCGATGACTACGACGGCGGCAACGTCACCATCACGACCACCGAAGGGAAGACCTTCATATTCAACAAGAAAGAAGCCTCATACGTGAAACTCGACGACTTCGAGTCTTACGTATAACGGATGACCATAAGAAAGGAAGCGCAACATTATGAATCAGGAGTTTTTTGACGCCGTACAGCTGATGGCAGCGGAAAAGGGGATCCCGGTAGAGTTCCTCTATGAGAAGATCGCCAACGCCCTCGTTGTTGCGGAGAAGAGAAACTATAACGGCAAAGACGTCGTCTTCTGCGACATCGACCCCGAGAAGAAAGAGCTCAATGTCTATCTTCGCAAGAACGTGGTCGACGTCATCGACGACGAAGACACCGACATCCTTGTCGACGCCGCGAAGAAATACAAGAAGACCGCGAAACCCGGCGACATCATCGAGATCCCGCTGGACACGAAGAACTTCGGACGCATTGACGCCCAGACCGCGAAGCACGTCATCCGTCAGGGCATCCGCGACGCGGAGCGCGGCCGCAACATGGAAGAGTTCAAGACCCACAACCAGGAGATCGTCACGGCGAGAGTCTCGAACATCAACCCCATGAACGGCAACGCCACCGTCGAGATCGGCCGCGCCGAAGCCGTCCTTCCGAAGGGCGAGCAGATCCCCGGCGAAGAGCTGCATGACGGCGACCTCATCAAGGTCTATGTCGTCGATGTCAAGGAGACCGAGAAGGGTCCCCGCGCTCTCATTTCCAGAACCTACCACGGTCTGGTCCGCCGGCTCTTCGAGACCGAAGTCCCCGAAATCGCCGAGGGCATGGTCGAAATCAAGGAAGTCGCCCGTGAGGCCGGCTCCCGTACGAAGATCGCCGTCACCAGCTCCGATGAGAAAGTCGACGCCGTCGGCGCCTGCATCGGTGCCCGCGGTGCCCGTGTCGGCAAGATCGTCGACATGCTGAACGGCGAGAAGATCGACATCGTTCCCTACGATGAAGACCCCGCCCGTTTCGTTGCCAACGCCCTGGCTCCCGCCGACGTCATCGACGTCATCGTCCTTGACGAGGAAGAGAAGTCCTGCCGGGCCATCGTTCCGGACGACCAGCTCTCCCTGGCCATCGGCAACAAGGGCCAGAACGCCCGCCTTGCCGCCAAACTGACCGGCTGGAAGATCGACATCAACCCGGAAAGCGGCAAGATCGAAGCGGCTCCGGAAGCAGAATCTCCGGAAACAGAAGACGAAGAATAATTCAGAACGAAAGGCGGTGGAACCATGCCGAAGAAGACCCCGATGAGACGCTGTGTCGGCTGCATGGAGATGAAGGAAAAGACTTCACTCGTGCGGGTCGTCCGATCTCCGGAAGGAGAGCTTTCTCTGGACCTGACCGGGAAGAAGCCCGGACGGGGCGCATACATCTGCAGGAACGCAGAGTGCCTCCAGAAAGCGCGTAAGGCCAGACGGCTGGAACGGGAGTTTTCGATGGCGGTCCCCGCGGAACTATATGACCGAATGGAGGCGGACCTGAAAAACGATGAACTCGCAGATCCTTAATATGTTCGGCCTTGCCAGGCGGGCTGGAAAGTTCGCCGGAGGCCACGACGCCGCATTCGAGTCAATCGCCAAAGGAAAAGCAACAATGTGCTTCCTTACGACCGACGCTTCGGAGCGGCTCAAAGAGGAATTCAGAGAGACCGTCCGTTACAAAGGGCGGCAGGTTCCACTAAAGGAACTGGATTGTACGATGAGAGAGATACAGATGGCGACCGGACAAAAATGTGCGGTATTCACACTGACGGACGCCGGATTTGCTTCGAAGCTCCAGGAGCTTCTTTCGAAGGAGGACAAGAATTAATGGTCATCAAATACAGAGTACATGAGGTCGCGAAAGATTTCGACCGGGACACCAAGGACATCGTCGCACTGCTCGGCAACTACTATGAGGAGCCGAAGAAGAGCATGACGGCCCTCGAAGAGGACGAACTGAACACCATCTTCGAGGTCATCACCCAGGGCAACCAGGTCGAGAATTTCGACGCCTATTTCGCGATGCAGAACGAGAAGCCGGCACCGAAGAAGGAGGCTCCGAAGAAGGAGGCCCCGAAGGCGGAAGAGAAGAAGCCGGAGCCGAAGAAGGCTGCGGAGAAATCCGCCGAGAAGCCTGCCGAGAAGCCCGCGAAGAAAGCGGAGAAACCGGCTCAGAAGAAGGCAGAGCAGCCTGCAAAACCGAAGGTCGATGCCGACCCGCATCCGTTCCAGAAGCGGGAGAAGAAGAACAAGGACGGCCAGCAGCAGTCCCGTACCCGCGGCGAGCGCCGTACCGTCGACACCCGTACGCAGAACGTCGACCTTGAGAAATACAACGACAAATATGAGCAGATCGCGCCGCAGCAGCGCCAGAACGACCGCGTCAACAACAACCGGCAGAAGCTCAACCAGAAGTCCAAGCAGTACCGCAAACAGCGCGGTGTCCGTTCGAGAAAACGGGAGACCGAGCAGGAGCGTCTGAAGAGAATTGCGGCTGAACGCGCCAAGAAGCAGATCACCATCCAGGTGGGCGATGAGATCACCGTCGGCGATCTCGCTTCCGAGCTTCGTATGACCGCCGCCGAAGTCATCAAGAAGCTGCTTGCCCTCGGCCAGATGGCCGGCATCAACGACGTCATCGACTTCGACACCGCTTCCATCGTTGCGGAAGAGCTGGGTGCCCACGTCGAGAAACGCGTCGTCGTCACCATCGAAGACCGGATCATCGACGACACCGAAGACGAAGAGACCGACCTTCTCCCGAGAGACCCGGTCGTCTGCGTCATGGGTCACGTCGACCACGGTAAGACCTCCATCCTCGACGCCATCCGGAACTCCAACGTCACGGCGGGCGAGGCCGGCGGCATCACCCAGGCCATCGGTGCGTACCGCGTCAACATCGACGGCAAGCGCATCACCTTCCTCGACACCCCCGGTCACGCCGCATTCACCGAGATGCGTGCCCGCGGTGCCATGGCCACCGACATCGCCATCCTGGTCGTCGCGGCAGACGACGGTATCATGCCGCAGACCATCGAAGCCATCAACCACGCGAAGGCCGCGAACATCCCGATGGTCGTCGCGATCAATAAAATGGATAAGCCGGACGCCTCTCCGGACCGCATCCTGCAGCAGCTCACCGAGCATGAGATCGTTCCCGAAGACTGGGGCGGCGACACCATCTGTGTCCCCGTTTCTGCCAAGACCGGCATGAACCTCGACCAGCTCCTGGAGTCCGTCCTGCTCGTTGCCGAGATGCTCGAACTCAAAGCGAACCCGAACCGTGCCGCGAAGGGCGTCGTCATCGAGGCGAAGCTCGACAAGGGCCGCGGTCCTGTCGCCACCCTTCTCGTCCAGAACGGTACCCTCAACACGGGTGATATCGTCGTCGCCGGTACCGCCGTCGGCCGTGTCCGTGTCATGACCAATGAACGCGGCAAGCAGCTGAAGAAGGCCGGCCCCGCCGTTCCCGTCGAGGTCACCGGCCTTGCGGAAGTCCCGCAGGCAGGCGACGCGTTCGACGCCGTTTCCGATGAGAAACTGGCCCGTGAGCTGGTCGAGCAGAGAAAACAGGCCATCAAGGAAGAACAGTTCAACGCCCAGCAGAAGGTCACCCTCGACAACCTGTTCGCCTCCCTCAAGGAAGGCGAGCTCAAGGACCTCAACGTCATCGTCAAAGCCGATGTCCAGGGTTCTGTCGAAGCCGTCAAGCAGAGCCTCGAGAAGCTCTCCAACGACGAAGTCCGCGTCCGCGTCATCCACGGCGCCGCCGGCGGCATCACCGATTCCGATGTCATGCTCGCCAACGCGTCCAACGCCATCATCATCGGCTTCAACGTCCGTCCGGAAGCGGAAGCCGTTACCAACGCCGAACGTGACGGCGTCGAGATCCGTACCTACCGCGTCATCTACGACTGCATCAACGATGTCCAGGACGCCATCAAGGGTATGCTTGCTCCGAAGTTCCGCGATGTCGACATCGGCCGCGCCGAAGTCCGCAACGTCTTCAAGATCTCTTCGGCAGGCACCATCGCCGGCTCCTATGTCCTGAACGGCAAGATCACGAGAGACGCCAAACTCCGTGTCGTCCGTGACGGCATCATCGTCGCCGAAGACGCCATCCAGTCCCTGCGCCGTTTCAAGGACGACGTCAAGGAAGTCGCGACCGGCTACGAATGCGGTATCGGTCTCGAGAAATTCAACGACCTCAAGGAAGGCGACATTTTCGAAGCCTACATCACCGAAGAATACAGAGACTAAGGAGGGTTTTCCATGCCATCCCACAAGTCACAGCGCACCGCTGAGGACATCAAACGGGAACTGGCGGTCGTCATGCAGGGTGTCAAGGACCCCCGTGTGAAGGGCAAGATCCTGACCGTCGTCCGCGTCAATGTCTCCAGCGACAGCACCTACGCGAAAGTCTACATCAGTGACCTCGCCGGCATCGAAGGCGCGAAGGAGGCGGCCGCGGCACTCAACAATGCCGCCGGTTACCTGCGGGGCGAGATCGCCCGCAACCTCCACCTGCGCAAGGCGCCGGAACTCAGGTTCATCGCCGACGACTCCATCGCCCACGGCATGGAGATCATCAAGGAACTCGAGACCCTGACAGGAGGCAAAGACTGATGCAGGCTGACATCCGCCGGGTAGGGGACATCCTTGCCGGCAGCGAGGATGTGCTCATCCTCACCCACAAGAACCCGGACGGGGACTGCCTCGGCACCGGCGTGGCGCTCTGCCGTTACCTGCTGTCCCTCGGGAAACGGGCCACCGTCGTGAATGCCGACCCCATCCCGTCCAAGTTCGACTACCTGTTCGAGGGGCTCCCCCAGGAGACCTTCGAGCCGAAATGCATCATTTCCGTCGATGTGGCGGACCCGAAACTGCTGGGCCCCCTCGAGGACCTCGCGGACCGGGTGGACCTCTGCATCGACCACCATATTTCCAACACGCTGTACGCAAAGGAGACCCATCTGTGTCCGGACGACGGCGCCGCCGCGCTGTCCCTGTACCGCATCTTCCGGGAACTCGGGGTGGCGATCGACGCTGCCATGGCGAACGCCCTTTACACGGGGCTGTCCACCGACACCGGATGCTTCCGGTACTCCAACGCCAATGCGGAGTGTTACCGTGCCGCGGCCGACCTCATCGAACTGGGGGCGGACAACGCATGGATCAATGTGAAAATGTTCGAGACCAAGCCCCTCGCACAGTTCCAGGTCCTGTCGGACGCGTTCGCGGGCCTTCGGATGTACTGTGACGGCAGGGTCTCGGTCCTCAAGATCTCTCAGGATATGCTGGACCGGCACGGCGCCGACACCGACACGTTCGACTTCGTCACCGCCATGTCCCGGCAGATCGAGGGCGTCCTCTGCGGCATCACCATGAAAGAGCAGGAGGACGGCACCTGGAAGATCTCGCTCCGGACCCACGAGCCCCTCGACGCCTCTGCCATCTGCGGTCTTCTCGGCGGCGGCGGGCACATGCGGGCAGCGGGCTGCAACGCGGGCGACGATGAGGAAGCTTCTCTTCAGACGCTTCTTCAGTACATCGCCGACCAGCTCGGGTGCGCGTTATGACCGGCATCATCTGTCTGCGCAAGCCGGAGGGCATCACGTCCTTCCAGGCGGTGCGGAAGACCCGGGGCATCACGGGGGAGAAGAAGGCGGGCCACTGCGGCACGCTCGACCCGGACGCTACCGGTGTGCTGCCCGTCATGCTGGGCGGAGCCACCCGATTCCTCGAGTTCCTGCCCACGACCCCGAAGCAGTACCGCGCGGTCATGAAACTGGGCGTCGTCACCGACACCCTCGACCTCAGCGGCAGCGTGCTCGAGACGAGAGACGTGGCAGCGGGACGGGACGACATCCTCCAAGTCCTCGACGGTTTTCGCGGGGACATTCAGCAGGTGCCACCCATGTATTCGGCCCTCAAAAAAGACGGCGTGCGGCTGTACGACCTCGCCCGGCAGGGTGTGGAAGTGGAGCGGGAAGCGCGACCCGTCACCATCTATGAACTGGAATTACTGCCCGACGGAACAGACGGCACAGACCCCTCGGCACACGAGTATGTCCTGGACGTCACCTGCTCCGGCGGCACTTACATCCGGACCCTCATCGACGACATCGGGGCAGCCCTTGGCTGCGGCGCCTCCATAGCGGCTCTTCTCCGGACGCAGGTCGGCGTGTTCACGCTGGACCGTGCCGTCACGCTCGAAGACCTCGAACAGGCAAGAGATGAGGGGACTCTCGACGAACTGGTCCTGCCCCTCGAAGAAGCTCTGCGTTTCCTCGACGCGGTCACGGTGACCCCGCCCCAGGGCAACCGGTTCCGAAACGGCGGAGAACTGTCTTTAGACCGGCTCCACCTCCCGGGGACGCCCGAAGACGGCGCGCTTCTGCGGGTCCTGACACAAGACAATGACTTTCTCGGACTGGGCGAAGTCTGCCGGGAGACCGGCATGCTGACGGTCCGGAGAGTGTTCGTAAACAGGTGAACCAATGTACAACGAATTCATGCAAAAGGGTTCCGTCGTGGCCCTCGGCAGTTTTGACGGCCTCCACATCGGACATATGGCGGTCATCAACAACGCGAAGAACCTTGCGACGATGCTCGACGCGGTGCCCTGCATCTGCACTTTCTCCGAGCACCCCCTGAAAGCCCTCAAGGGCAAGGAGCCTCCGGCTCTGTTCACGGGCGATGTGAAGGACGAAGCGTTCCGCAACACCGGCATCGAAGTCGTGAAGCTGGACTTTGCCTCCATCATGCACATGAGCCCCGAGGCGTTCTTCGAAGAGATCCTCTTCAAGACCCTCCACGTGGCCGGTGTCTGCTGCGGGTTCAACTACACCTTCGGTGACAAGGGGAGAGGCACTCCCGAGATGCTCGACCGCATGTGCGCGGAAAAGGGCGTCGTCTTCGAAGCGGCAGATGCCACGGTCCTCGACGGTACGCCCGTCAGCTCCACCCGCATCCGTAACGCGCTCGCCGGCGGCAACGTCGAACTGGCCAACCGGATGCTCGGCCGTCCCTTCCAGTACCGCCAGCAGGTGGTCGACGGGGACAAACGGGGCCGCACCTGGGGCATCCCCACCATCAACCAGCCCTATCCGGAGGAACTGGTCGTCCCGCGCCACGGCGTCTACGCCTCCCGGTGTGTGGTCGACGGCCGCACCTACTTCGGCGCCACCAACATCGGTGTCCGTCCGACGGTCCGGGAAAACGACATCCTCTCCAGCGAGACCTACCTCCTCGACTACGAGGGAGACCTCTACGGAAAATACGTCGATGTCTGCCTGCTCAAGTTCCTTCGTCCGGAGAAGAAATACGACTCCTTCGAGGCGCTCGAAGAGCAGATCCACACCGATATCGCGACCGTTCGGAAGATCAGCGAACTCGATGTGCTCGGCTGACAGGTTTTTCCTTTACAATTGAAAAGACCTGTGATATACTACACACGCTCATTTCTCGGAGAACGGAGTAAACTTCACATCTTGAAGTCCTCACCGGCCGCTCCCTGGGAAGTCTGCAATAAATTTTAATGAGGTGAAACAACATGACTCAGCAGGAAAAACAGGAAATCATGAAAGAGTACGCGACTCATGAAGGCGACACCGGTTCTCCCGAGGTCCAGATCGCAGTGCTCACCAAGAGAATCAACGACCTGAATGCTCATCTGAAAGAGCATCCGCATGACCATCACTCCAGAAGAGGTCTTCTGAAGATGGTCGGTCACAGAAGAAACCTTCTGAAGTACCTTGCAAAGGTCGACATCGAGAGATACAGAGCTCTCGTCAAGAAGCTCGGTCTCCGTAAGTAAGTTCTTCATCAGGCAGGTAGCATTCCTTGCTGCCTGCCTGCTTGACGTTATCGGGAGGTCTCGCAGAGTCCGCCGCAGAAGGGTTAGCAGTGAATCAAGTACCCGAAATCCTTTCGGATATTTCATTTATTGCTAAACCTTTGGACAAGCAGATCCTCCCGCCAATCCAAATTCCATCCGAAAGAGAGGATCAGACATGTTTTTTGAAAACTACAAAGTGTATGAGACCACACTCGCCGGCCGTCCCCTGAAACTGGAGACCGGTAAAATGGCTCAGCTCGCCAACGCTGCTGTTCTCGCAAGCTACGGCGAAACGGTCGTGCTCTGCACCGTGACCGCATCCGACAAACCCCGGGAAGGCATCGACTTCTTCCCGCTTTCCGTCGACTTCGAGGAGAAGATGTACTCCGTCGGCCGCATCCCCGGCTCCTTCCAGAGAAGAGAGAGCAGACCGTCTGAAAAGGCGATCCTTGCGTCCCGCTGCATCGACCGTCCCATCCGTCCGCTGTTCCCGAAAGACCTGCGCAATGACTGCACCGTCATCGCCACGGTCATGAGCGTGGACCCGGACTGCTCCCCTGAAGTTGCTGCCGCCATCGGTGTCTCCACCGCCATCGCCATCTCCGACATCCCGTGGGACGGCCCCATCTCCTCTGTCCAGGTCGGCCTCGTCGACGGCGAGATCGTCATCAACCCGACCCTCGAGCAGAGAGCTGTCTCCGACCTCAAGCTGACCGTTTCCTCCACTGAGGACCTGGTCGCCATGATCGAGGCCGGCGGTAACGAGATCTCCGAAGACGTCATGTTCGACGCCATCTTGGCCGCTCATGAAGCCAACAAGGAAGTCGTCAAGTTCATCAACGGCATCGTCGCCGAGATCGGTAAAGAGAAGTTCACCTACGAGTCCTCCAACCCCGATCCCGCCATCATGGAAGAGATCGAGAACTGGGTCGTCGAAGACGTCAAGAAGGCGCTCGACACCGACGACAAGCGCATCCGCGATGAGCGCATCCGTCCCATCTCCGATGCCATCCACGAAAAGTACGATGAGCAGTTCGAAGGCAACGAAGGCAAGCTCGATGAGATCCTGTACCTCATCCAGAAGCACGTTGTCCGCAGCTGGCTGAAGGACGAGCACAAGCGCGTCGACGGCCGCGGCATCGATGAGATCCGTCCTCTGAACGCCGAGATCGACCTCCTTCCGAGAGTCCACGGTTCCGGTATGTTCACGAGAGGTCAGACTCAGGTCCTGTCCATCGCCACCCTCGCTCCTCTGTCCGATGCCCAGAAGCTCGACGGCATCGATGAAGAGACCGAGAAGCGTTACATGCATCAGTACAACTTCCCGTCCTACTCCGTCGGTGAGACCAGACCCTCCCGCGGCCCCGGCCGTCGTGAGATCGGCCACGGTGCTCTTGCCGAGAAGGCCCTTGTCCCGGTCCTTCCGAGCATCGAAGAGTTCCCGTATGCCATGCGTGTCGTCTCCGAAGTCCTGTCCTCCAACGGCTCGACTTCCCAGGCTTCCATCTGCGGTTCCACCCTGTCCCTGATGGCAGCCGGTGTCCCGATCAAGGCTCCGGTCGCCGGCATCTCCTGCGGCCTCATCACCGGTGACGAAGGCGTCTACGGCGACTTCATGACCATGGTCGACATCCAGGGCCTCGAGGACTTCTACGGCGATATGGACTTCAAAGTCGCCGGTACCAAGAAGGGTATCACCGCCATCCAGATGGACCTCAAAGTCCACGGCCTGACCCCCGAGATCATCCGTGAAGCCTTCACCAAGACCAAGAAGGCCAGAGAATACATCCTCGACGACATCATGGCTCCGGTCATCGCCGAGCCCCGCGCCGAGCTGTCCAAGTATGCTCCGAAGATGCTCACCACCAAGATCGATCCTGAGAAGATCGGTGACGTCATCGGCAAGCAGGGCAAGGTCATCCAGAAGATCCAGGCCGAGTGCGAATGCAAGATCGACATCGACGATGACGGTAACGTATTCGTCTCCTGCCAGGACATCGAGAACGCACAGAGAGCTCTGTTCATGGTCGAGACCATCGCCAACGATCCGGAGATCGGCGCCATCTACAAGGGTGTCGTCACCCGTCTCATGAGCTTCGGTGCTTTCGTTGAGATCGCTCCCGGCAAGGAAGGCCTCGTCCACATCTCCCGCCTCGATGTCAAACGCACCGAGCGCGTCGAAGATGTCGTCGCTGTCGGCGATGAAGTCATCGTCAAGGTCATCGAGATCGACGACCAGGGCCGCATCAACCTCTCCAGAAGAGACGCTCTCATCGAGGTCGAAGGTGCCGTTCCGGAGAACGACATCGAAGAGGAAGAGAGACCGCGCCGCAGAAACAATGACCGTGGCAACTATCGCCGTGGCAACCGCAGAAACTAAGCGGTAACACTGACGGAAAAGTGCCTGCTTTGACTTATGTCAGGGCAGGCATTATTATTAGACTGACTCTATTGCAGGGGAGAAAAAAGCTTTGCCCCGTCACTTGCCAACCGAACCCCGCAATTGCCTGGAAAGCCGGGCAATTGGGACCCCAAGCGCCGTGACAAACTTTTTTCTCCCAAAACTATACAGAAAGGGGGACAGAACCGTGGATGCCAGACTCGAGAAGATCCTGCCTCTCGTGCAGAAGCCAGGCCGTTACATCGGTGGTGAGCTGAACAGTGTCGAGAAGGACCCGGCAATGGACGACATGCGCTTTGCGTTCTGTTTCCCCGACACCTATGAGATCGGCATGTCCCACCTCGGCATCAAGATCCTCTACTACCTCATCAACGAGCGGGAGGACGCCTACTGCGAGCGGGTCTTCGCGCCCTGGCTCGACATGGAGGAGCAGATGCGAAGCGTCGGCCTGCCTCTGTTTTCTCTCGAGACGGGTACCCCGCTTTCGGAGTTCGACCTCATCGGCTTCACCCTCCAGTACGAGATGTCCTTCACCACGTGCCTCTACATGCTGGAACTGGGCGGCGTCCCGCTGCTCGCGAAGGACCGGCACGACCTCAAAAACCTCGTCGTGGGCGGCGGGCCCTGTGCCTGCAACCCGGAGCCCATCGCGGACTTCTTCGACCTCTTCATGCTCGGAGACGGGGAAGAGGTCATGATGGACCTGCTCGACCTCTACAAAGAGTACAAGGAGCGGGGCGCTTCCAAGGAAGAGTTCCTGAAGGCGGCCTCCCACATCGGGGGCATCTACGTCCCGTCCCTCTACGACGTCACATACAATGAAGACGGCACCGTCAAGGCGGTCTCTCCCGTGGGCGATGCACCGGCTGTGGTGCGCAAACGGGTCGTTGCCGACCTCGACTCTGTCTACTATCCCGACAAATTCCTCGTGCCCTACATCGACATCGTCCACGACCGGGCGGTCGAAGAGATCTACCGGGGCTGCATCCGCGGCTGCCGGTTCTGTCAGGCAGGGTTCTTATATCGCCCCATCAGAGAGAAAAGCGTCAGCACCATCAACGCCCAGGCGAAGAGCCTCTGCGAGTCCACGGGCTATGATGAGATCTCCGTCATCTCCCTGTCCACCTCGGACTATTCGGGCATCCAGCCCCTGCTCTCGGACATGGCGGACTGGACCGCGGAGAAGAAGATCAACATCTCCCTGCCGTCCCTGCGCATCGACACGTTCTCGGACGAACTCGTCGAGAAGCTGAACCTCATCCGCCGCAGCGGTCTGACCTTCGCACCGGAGGCAGGTTCCCAGCGGATGCGGGACGTCATCAACAAGAACATCACGGAAGAGGACATCATGAAGTCCGTGCGCATCGCCTTCGCGAACAACTACGCGACGGTCAAGCTGTACTTCATGCTGGGCCTTCCTTATGAGACGATGGAAGACGTCGAGGCCATCGTGGACCTCGGCAAACAGATCGTCGACGCCTATTATCAGAACCCGGACCGGCCGAAAGGACGGCACCTCACGGTGAACATCAGCGCATCGCCCTTTGTGCCGAAGCCCTTCACGCCCTTCCAGTGGGAACCCCAGGACACGAAAGCGTCCATCGAGGAGAAGCAGGAGCGGCTCCATGAACTGGCGACGAAGACCCGTCTCCATGTCTCGAGCCACAAGTCCGACACCATCTTCCTCGAAGCGGCCTTCGCGAGAGGCGACCGGCGGCTCTGCCAGGTCATTCTGAAGGCTTTCGAAAAGGGCTGCTACTTCGACTCCTGGGACAACTGCTTCGACATCGAAAAGTGGATGGAAGCCTTCGAAGAGTGCGGGCTGGACCCGTCCTTCTACTCGAACCGCCGCCGCAGCTACGACGAAGTGCTCCCCTGGGACCACCTCGACAACGGCCCGTCCAAGGAGTTCCTCATGCGGGAGAACGAGAAGGCGAAGCAGGCAGCCGTCACGCCGAACTGCAGAGAGCAGTGCTCGAACTGCGGCGCCCAGCGACTGAACGGCGGCAAGTGTGACGCCCTTCTGAAGATCGACCGGGGGAGGGAAGCGGTATGAGAGACGTACGCATCCGCTTTGCCAAGACCGGAAAAGCGAAATACATTTCCCACCTCGACCTGACGCGCTGTTTCGCAAGGGCCATCTTCCGGGCGAAGATCCCGCTCTGGTTCACGGAAGGCTTCAACCCGAGGCCCTACATGAACTTCACGAGCCCTCTGACCCTCGGAGCGGAGAGTCAGGCGGAAGCCCTCGACATCCGGCTCGAAGACGAGTCGATGACCGACGAGGAAGTGGCCACCCGTCTCGGCGCGGTCATGCCGCCGGACATCCACATCCTCAGCGCGGCGCCACCGGTCTACAAGATGAACCAGATCGAAGAGTCCCGTTACCGCGTCGAAGTCGAACCGTCGAGCGGCGACCCGGAAGCCCTGGCAGAGGCCTTCCGACAGGTGTCGGAGCAGGACCATCTGACAGTGGAGAAGTCCGGCAAACGGGGAAAACGAAAGGTCATGAAACAGATCGACCTGAAAGAATACATCAAGGACCTGTCCATTACGACCGAGGGAGAGCGCACCGTCATGGAAGTGACGCTGCCGTCCTCGTCGCAGTTCGGCGTGAACCCGCGCCTGTTCCTCGACAAGTTCCTGAGCGAGACCGGGGAGGAACCGGTCCGGATCCGTATGATGCGGGAGGCGATGTACATCGCCGATGGCATCCTGTTTGAATAAAGTGAGAGGAGACTCTGCATGGCTGCAAGATACAAGAAACTCGGTGTGAAAGACATCCGTTACAGCGGAAAGTACATCCTTGCCAGCGTCATCGTCGAAGCGCTGCTCCTGGCCCCGAAGACCACGATCACGTGGCAGGGGAAAGAGGTGCAGGTCGGCGGTGTCCTCCCGATGCTCCAGAAGGAGATCGCGGGAGTACTGCGCAACGGCGTGAACACGTTCCTGCCGAAGGCGGCGACGACCGTGGAGAACATGCTCCGTCAGACGCCCATCAAGGACATCGCCATCGAGAAGATCCTCTGGTTCGTCTACGACTACATGTCGGACGTGACCCTGAATTCCCTCGCGACGACGGTCCTCGACCGCGCCGGCCTGTCCGACACCATCAAGCTCGAAGGCCTGTTCCGCGACCGTCTGCAGGACGTCATCGACAGCAAGGATGACCGCGAGAAACTGATCGCCGGTCTGGCGGATTTTCTCATCAATACGGCCAATACGGTCTTCGCCGGCACCTCGGTCGCCGCCCTCCTGAATGGCGGTCTCGGCGACAACGTGAAGGGGACGGTGGCCGAGTACATCGACCGCGGACTCCAGACGGAGCTCGGCAGCACGGTCGTTGGCCGGGTCCTCGACGCGGTCGAACAGTTCGAGACGCTGACCCTGGCGGGCCTCCTCGAACGTTATTTCGACCTGCCCCGTCCGGCCTTCGAGAAGTTCCTGTCCGACACCTATGAGAAGTACCTCGGCACCCAGATGGTGGCCGATATGTCGAACACCGGCATCGGCGATGAACTCTACACGAAGATCGCCGGCATGGACTACGACCGGGTGTTCCAGGACATTACGAAAAACCACTGGCGCGAGCTCGTCCAGGTGACGCTCTCCGCCGCCGGCGTCGGCATGTACTTCCTGAACCAGTCCCGCAAAGCCGAGGCAAAACAGGAAAAGAAAACCGAGAAAAAAGCCAGGAAAGCTTACAAAAAGAGCAACAAAAAAGCCGCCAAAGCAAACGCCAGGGCAGCCAAAAAAGCGAAGAAAAAGAAATAAAAAACAAGACCCGAAGCATTCGCTTCGGGTCTGATTATTTTGAATTGGGAACAGGCCTGGCCGACACCTTTTGAAATGAGGCAAGGGGAGTTTTTTCGGAACGTTTTTGCGCAGGGGGAAAGAGTGCCCCGCTTACCAGGCACTCGCGTGGTATGGCATGGCAAGCAAAAAGGAACGCAAAAACGGAACCGATCGATCCGACGAAAACGGTTTTACCAATCAACCTCTGAAGTAAGGGTTTTCTTCTTTGTTGATCATGTAGCGGCCGATCCAGAAGACGATGGCGAAAACCATGAGGCCGAGCAGGAAGAAGGCGAACATGGCGCACACGATGGAGTAACGGCCGTAGGGGACGAAGTCGGTGATGAGCTGGGTGGACTCCCGCTGCGCGACGGCGAGGGAGTTGTAATAGCCCATCATCAGGAAGAACGTGATGTTCCCGACGAAGCCGGTGATGACGCTGATGAGCCAGTAGAGGTGCCGGAAGTCTTTCCAGCCCCGGATGTCCATGAAGATGCAGACTCCGGCCATGAGGATGAACAAAATGATGGGTACAGCGATGGACATTTCAGTTCCTCCTTACAGTCACTGTTCCGGCAGGAAGGCTTCCAGCCGGTAGATGGGCATGCCCTGGCTTGCGAACCGGTGTTCGTACTCGGTGACGATGTTCCCCTCAAAGTCACTGTGGTGCAGGTCCAGAGAGATGTTCCTCAGCTGCCAGCCCGCCTTCGAGAACTCCTCGATGGAGTATTCGAAGAAGTGCATGTTGTCGGTCTTCTGGTGGACTTCCGCCCCCGGTGCGAGGAGCTCTTTGTAAATCGCCAGAAAACGCGGATTGGTCAGCCGGTGGTTCTTGTAGCTGCCCTTCGGGTAGGGGCAGGAGAAGTTTAAGTAGATGCCGGCGATGCTGTGGTCCGGCAGGAATTTCTGCAGGTATTCGGCGCCGATGGGGGCAAACTTCACGTTCGAAAGGCCCGCCTCCTTGGCCCGCTCCGCCGCCATGACGATGACGTTCGAGACCTTTTCGACGGCGATGTAGTTGTACTCGGGGTGGCGTGCCGCCAGTTCGGCGATGAACTGACCCTTGCCCGCACCGATCTCGAGATAGACGGGATGGTCGTTCCCGAAGATGGCCTCATAGTCGAGGTACTCTTTCGTCTGGATGGCCGTCAGCGCATTGGGTTCGTCGGTGACCGTCGGGAGCATGTACTCCGCCACTGCCTCGAGCCTCGGCTCCAGATTCTTCTTTTTCCGCATGCGCATGGGTCTGACCCCGTCCTTTCCCTGTTTCGTGAAAAGTATTTTAGCATAAACCACAGGGAAATCCAATAAAGAAGAAAAAAGTCTTGCATTACGGGCGCTTTGTTGCTAATATATTAGGGCATTTAAATCCAAAAGCGGACGGTCCTCTGACGCTCAGCGTGTATGAACGTTCTGATTCTCAAGGAGGAATTTCACATGGACGCACTGAAAATCATGACCGAAGGTATGGTCAAGGAAGAACAGCCGGTTCTGAACATCGGTGATACCGTCAGAGTCGACGTTCGTATCAAGGAAGGCAGCAGAGAGAGAATCCAGGCTTTCGAAGGCACCATCATTGCCAAGAGAGGTTCCGGAGTTTCCGAGACCTTCACCGTTCGCCGTGTTTCCTACGGTGTCGGTGTCGAAAGAGTTTTCCCGGTCAACTCCCCGAACGTGACCAAGGTCACGGTCGTTCGCTCCGGTAAAGTCCGCAGAGCGAAGCTTTACTACCTGCGCGACCGCGTCGGTAAGGCTGCCAAAGTCAAGGGCACTGTCTGATCAGGACCCCATCCAGGTGAACATGAGAAGGAGACCAGTTATGGTCTCCTTCCAGACTGTAGACAAAACCCCAGCGTGTTTTCCACGTTGGGATTTTGTTTTGCGGATAAAAAATAACAAAAAACGGCTAATCTACGCGGTTTTTTGGCGC
>ONFJ01000013.1 GCA_900317085.1 uncultured Eubacteriales bacterium
GCTCCGGTTCCATGGATATGGCGACCTATTACATGACCAGTTTCCTCTGCGAGTTCTCGAGAGCCATCCTCGAGCGCGCCATTGAAGGCGGCTTCGAGTGCCTCGATGCCCTCGTCGCTCCCGACGGATGCACCATGATCAACCGCTGCGTCGAGAACATGGAACTGCTCAATACCATGCCGAAGGAAGGCTTCTACTATCAGTATCTCGAAGTCCCGATGAAGGCAGACGACAACGGTCTGGCTCTCTATGTCTCCGAGTGCCGCAAGAAGATCCTGCAGCCGCTCCACGACAACTTCGGTATCGACATTTCCGACGACGCTCTGCGTACGGCGGTCGAAAACTACAACAAAGTCTGCCGCGTCATCAATGAGATCGGCGACTTCCGCAAGCTGGACAACCCGCCCATCACCGGTTATGAGTTCCACCTCATCACCATGGCGAGCCATGTCTGCCCGAAAGACCTTCTCCTCCCCATCCTGGAAGAGACGCTCGAAGAGATCAAGACCCGTGAGCCCGATGAGAATCCGAAGTACCGTGCCCGTGTCGCGGTCGTCGGTTCCGAGATCGATGACATCGATATGATCAAACTCATCGAGGAGTCCGGCGCTCTGGTCGTCGCGGACCGTTTCTGCTACGGTTCTCTCCCCGGAAGAATGGAGATCCCGCTGAACGACGAAGAAGACGTCCTGACTCAGATCTGCCGTCATTACATGACCACGAGCCAGTGCCCGCGTCAGATGAACTTCGACAAAGTCCAGAGCCGGAAAGACTATGTCGCAAAGATCGCGAAAGAGTACAAGGCCGACGGTATCATCTACGAACAGATGAAGTTCTGCGACCCCTGGGCTTATGAGCGCGTCACCGGTTCCTATGACCTCAGAGAGAAATTCAACTACCCCGTCCTGACCATCGACCGTCCGTATACCGTCGGTATCTCCGGACAGCTTCGGACCCGTGTCCAGGCCTTCGTCGAAAGCGTCGAGATCAAGAAGATTCAGGGAGGCAAGTAATATGGGAAAAGCAATTGGATCTGAGCGCCTGGGCGATCTCTACGCACCCGGTAAAAAGACGAGAAAACGCCGTGAATGGCGTGGTGTCGAAGACACTCTCTACGATTACACCCGGTGGCTCGGCATCATGAAGATGCTGGCGACCTATCTTGTCCGCCCGCATTTCCTGAAAGGTTTCCTGCGTTATCGCTGGATGCTGAACTACATCGCCGTTCCTCACATGATCGACAAGCATACCGCCGGTCTCCGCGGCAACCACCTGCGGATCGCCCACGAAGAGTATGACCTCGTCGCAGAGGACGTCGCAAAACTTCTGAACACGGCTTTCAAAGCCGACAAATACTGCGGTAACGACCAGGAACTCTCCAAGCGCATCGTCGTCCTCGACGAGAACGAGATGTTCCACATCATGTGCGGTTTCCGCAACCTGAAAGCCATCTCCTGGGAAACGGCAGCCGTTTACGTCTCCGTTCTTCTTCAGGGTGACGGTGTCACCCATTACCTCGATGCCATCCAGGAAATGGGTATGCCCGGCGACGTCTGCCCCATGCCCGCGGCAGAAGCCGGTACGGTCGTTGAAGACGACATCCCGATCTTCGGTGCCTGCGCAGTCCAGTGCAACACCACCTGCGACGGCTCCCTCATGGGTAACGGCATCATGGCCCGCCGCTATGAAGCGGAAGGCATCCCGACCTTCCAGATCGCCGCTCCTCTCCGTCATACGGAAGACGGTGTCCAGGAATACGCCGCTCAGGAGATCCGCAATGCCATCAAGTTCATCGAAGACAACACCGGTGAGAAATGGGATTGGGACTTCTACTTCGAGAACATCAAGCGTTTCAACGAAGAGAACCGTCTTCGTTACAGCTGGATGGAAATGTCCAGGACCGATACCCCGCAGGTCATCGGCGCCAACCTCGCTCTTTACGCGGAGACCACCTACATGGCCATCGCCGGCCGTATCCAGGACTTCCTCGATGCCGACAAGCGCATCACGAAGTACGCACAGGAGGCCTTCGCCAGAAAGGACATGCTGGTCCCCGAGTACCGCCATCGTGCCATCATCTGGGGCGTTCAGTCCCAGTACTACACGGACTTCCTTCCGTGGCTCCAGAACTGCTGGGGCATCCTGCCGCTGGTCGACATGCTGAGCCTTGTCTACTTCGATGAGGTCTCCGAAAGCGACCCCGAACAGGCCATTTACGACATCGCAAAACTCTATCAGGAAATGATCATGAGAAACCGTACCCACGGTGGTTACGAAGTCCTTCTCGACGACCTGTGGCGTTTCTGCGACTACTACAATGCCGACATGGTCATCCTTTGGGAGCACATCTCCTGCAAGGCCCTCGACGGTATGCACGGTCTGTTTGAGCAGAGAGCCCGTGAAAACGGCATCAAACTGGTCTGGGTCAACCACGACCTCATGGATCCGCGTGTCGTTCCGCGTCAGTCCATCCGTGACGACGTCAACCGTTACATGCGCGCTGTCCTGCAGGAAGAGCCGCTCGACCCGTCCCTCGAAGTCCTCGACGACGAGAACATGTGGTAATATCAGGAAGGAGTTAAACAATTATGAAATACTATGGTGGATGCGACGTAGGTTCTACCTACACCAAAGCAGTCATCCTCGATGAGACCGGCAAGATCGTCGGCAGCACGACCATCAAATCCAAGATCAACGCGGAAGAGTCCGCCCGTATCGCGATGAAGGAAGTCCTCGGCCAGGCCGGACTGAATTCTGAAAGCGACCTCGCGTACCTCATCGGTACCGGTTACGGCCGTAACAAGGTCCCCTTCGCAGACGAGAACATCTCCGAGATCTCCTGCCACGCCATGGGCGTCCATGTGACGAACCCGAACGTCAAGGCGATCATCGACATCGGTGGTCAGGACGTCAAGGGCATTGCCATCGACACCGACGGTACGGTCAAGAACTTCGCGATGAACGACAAATGCGCCGCCGGTACCGGCCGTTTCTTCGAAGCGATGGCCAGAAGCTTCGAGATGTCCCTGTCCGACTTCTCGAAACTGAGCCTTCAGGCGAAGAACATCATCCCGATCACCGCACAGTGCACCGTTTTCGCCGAGTCCGAAGTCATCACCCTGGTCGGTGAAGGCAAGGCGATGGACGAGATCGCAGCCGGCATCGAAATGTCCGTTGCAAAACGCTGCTTCGTCATGGCGAAGAAGGCCGGCGCCACCGACAGCATCACGCTGACCGGCGGCTGCGCCAAGAACGACGGCCTGAAGGACGCCATCGAAAAGGTCCTGAAGATCAAAGTCGTCGACCTCGCGGTCGACCCGCAGCTGATGGGTGCCCTGGGCGCCGCGGAATATGCCCGCCAGAAGGGGGTCAGGCCGCTGCTGCGTAAGGAGGAGTACATATGAAAAAACATCTGGGTCTCTGCTTCAAGGTAGTCAAGACCCTGCTCATCGTCATCTGCGTCCTGTTCGTGGTCTATTTCTGGAACCTCGACATGAAGCTGATGGGATGGCTTTATAAGAAGGTCAACATTCTTTTCGACCGCAAGGAACATGATATCCAGTTCTAAAAACTGTTAACGGAACGGTGTTTGTGCGGTATAATAGTACTGTTAATTTTACGGAAAGGAGAACGGACAAATGAGTTGCAACAATTGCCCGGACGCTCAACCCCACAACCACAGCCACGAGGACCTCGAAGCGGTCGCTCTGCTGAAGTACATGATCGACCACAACAAGCACCATGCCGATGAGCTCTATGACATCGCCAACAAACTGAACGGCACTGCCAAAGAGCTGGTCCATGCCGCTGTCATCGATTATGAGACCGGCACCGGAAAACTCGAAAAGGCACTGAAGGTACTGGAGGGCTGACTATGTGTTTGTCTACCGTTTACAAGATGACTGAGAAGGAGCCGGTCCTGTTCTGCAAGAACATCCAGTCCGTGGATGTCTCTCCGGCAGACGGGAAACTGACCTTCACGGACATCCTGGGCATCCGCTATGAGGCCCTTGGCACCATTCAGAAAGTGGACCTCATCGAAAACGTCATCGAAATCTGCGAAACCGCGGAAGCATAAAGGAAGTGTAAGCAAATGAAAGAGGAGTATAACGCTCTATTTACCCCGTGGAAGATCGGCAATGTCGAGATCAAGAACCGGATCGTCCTTGCTCCCATGGGCGGAACGTGCATCTTCGGATGGACGGAACCCAACCATTTCGACAAGGAAGCGGCCTGGCTTCTGAAGACCATCGCCGAGAACAACTGCGGCCTGGTCCTGCCCGGCATTGCACCCGTCAAGGACATCCTCGGCGGCGCATGGCTGTACCAGCACAAGTGGAAATTCGACCAGCTCAAGGAGTTCATGGACGAGTTCCACAAGACCGGCGCCAAGATGTTCATCCAGATGACCGCCGGCTTTGGCCGCGCCATGGCTCTCACCGAGATGATGACCATGCTCGGTAAGAACGACATCGTCAACAAGATCGCCAGCCCCATCATGGACCCGCAGTACCTGACGGCGGCCCCCTCGGCCACCCCGAACCGCTGGACCGACAAGATGGAGGCCAAGGCCCTCACCAAGAAACAGATCGACGACATCATCTACGCGTTCGGCGAGACCGCCCGTCTCATCAAGGAAGCCGGCGTCGACGGTGTCGAGGTCCACGCAGTCCACGAAGGTTACCTGCTCGACCAGTTCACCCTTCCGTACTGCAACTTCCGTACCGACGAATACGGCGGATCCTTCGAGAACCGTTATCGTTTCGCGGTCAAGATCGTCAAAGAGATCAAGAGCAAATGCGGCGACGACTTCCCGGTCTCTCTGCGTTACTCCGTCGTCTCCAAGACCAAGGGTTACCGCTCCGGCGCCATGCCTGGCGAAGACTACATCGAAGTCGGCCGTACCATGGAAGAGTCCGAGCGCGCCATCAAGTACCTGTCCGACGCAGGCTATGACATGTTCAACTGCGACAACGGTACATACGATGCCTGGTACTGGGCACATCCGCCGCAGTACATGCCGAACAACTGCTGCCTCGAAGATGTCTCGCACATCCAGCAGTTCACTGACAAGCCGTGCGTCTGCGCCGGCAAGATGCAGCCCGCCGTCGGCGCCAAAGCCATTGCCGAAGGCAAGATCGCTGCCATGGCCGTCGGCCGTCAGTTCCTCGCAGACCCCGAATGGGTCACGAAGATGATCAACGATCAGGAAGACGACATCCGTCCGTGTATCTGCTGCCACTCCGGCTGCTTCGACCTCACGAAGCACGAGGGCTCCGACAACGATCAGGACCTGTCCCACTCCATGAACATGTGCAACTGCGCCGTCAACCCGCGGTCCATGCAGCACAACAAGTACAAGATCGTCCCGACCAAACATCCGAAGAACGTTGCCGTCATCGGCGGCGGTATCGGCGGTATGGAAGCGGCCCGTGTCCTGAAACTGCGCGGCCACAACCCGACCATCTATGAAAAGACGAACGAGCTCGGCGGTGTCTTCATCGCGGCGGCTGCTCCGGAATTCAAGGAGCACGACAAACAGCTCATCGCCTGGTTCAAGAAGCAGATGACCGACCTGGGTATCCCGATCCAGTTCGGTACGGAGATCACCGACCTCACCAAGCTGAACGCTGACGCCATCGTCGTCGCCACCGGTTCTGTCGCGAAACGTCTTCCCATCCCGGGAGCCGATCGCGCCATGACCGCAGTCGAATACCTGCTGGGTGAAAAAGAAGTCGGCGAGAACGTCGTCATCATCGGCGGCGGCCTGACCGGCTGCGAGATCGCACTCGACCTTCACAAGAAGGGCAAGAACCCGCAGATCGTCGAAATGATGAACGACCTCATGGCCGTCAAGAACCTCTGCCTCGCGAACTCTTCGTTCCTGCGCGACTACTTCAAGTGCTATGACGTCCCGGTCTTCCTTGAGTCCGGCGTCAAAGAGATCGGCGACGACTATGTCATCGTTGAGAAGAAGAACAAAGAGCGCGTCAAACTGCCGGCAGACAGCATCATCATGTCCGTCGGTTACAAGCCGACTCCCATTGTCGAACCCGGCTACAACCTGGGTGTCGGCCCGGTCAATGTTCCGGTCCCGGATGTCTGCAAACCGGTCGTCAAGAAAGTCGACGAGATCGTCACCGAACTGCTCGGCCCGCTGGTCCCGGTCAACACCGAGACCACCGTCGGCGGCAAGACGGTCTACACCATCGGCGACGCGAACAAGGTCGCGAACATCAAGGCCGCCATCTGGGGCGCCTGGGATGTCGCTATGAAGATCTGATCCGTTCATCGCCAACCAGCATACATACCCATGGCCTCTTCCGGTCTCTCCGGAGGAGGTCATTCTTTGTCCTCGATTTAGACTTTTTTCGTACACTTTTGTTTACATCTCGTCATATTTGTGCTTAAATAATTAATAATATTAAAGTTCTTGACATGTGTGCCTCTTTAAGTTGAATTAAGGCGTAGGTCCTACAATCCAGCTTCAGGAGGAGGACAGGAGGATCAGAGAATGAGCAACGGAAAAATCCTGGTCGTAGATGACGACAAAAACATCTGCGAACTCCTCGGATTGTACCTCGAAAATGAAGGGTATAACGTCTACAGCGTGAACGACGGTGAGTCCGCCGTCCGCGAGTTCCAGACGTTCCAGCCCGACCTTGTCATCCTCGACATCATGCTGCCCCGTATGGACGGCTGGCAGGTCTGCCGGGAGATCCGCAAGGTCTCGGAGAAGCCCATCATCATGGTCACCGCGAAAGGTGAGACATTCGACAAAGTCCTGGGACTCGAGCTGGGAGCCGATGACTACATCGTGAAACCCTTCGACCCGAAGGAGATCGTCGCCCGCATCAAGGCGGTCCTGCGCCGGACTCATGTCTCTGCCGCCACGGAGAGAAAACTCGTCGAGTACGACAAGCTCTCCATCAACCTCACAAACTATGAGATGAAAGTCGACGGCAAGATCGTCAACACTCCGCCGAAAGAACTGGAACTCATCTTCCACCTCGCCAGCAACCCGAACCATGTCTTCACGAGAGACCAGCTCCTCGATGAGGTCTGGGGCTTCGATTATTATGGCGATTCACGCACCGTAGACGTCCACATCAAGCGGCTTCGTGAAAAACTCGAAGGCGTCTCCGACAAGTGGGCGCTGAAGACCGTCTGGGGCGTCGGCTACAAGTTCGACACCGCAGAATAACATCCTATGAAGAATCCTAACGACACGAAGAAACCCATGCGCCGGAAGTACAATCTGTTCTTCCGTTACATGGGGTTCTCCATTGCCAGCGTCACCATCAGTTTCCTGGTGCTTTACATTATCTTCCTGATGTTCGTCTCCGGGAACTGGAACAGCGACCGCATGGACGTCCTCACGTCCAACGCGATGGTCATCGCCGAAAAGACCGCGTCCCTCATGTCCGACGACGTGACCGAGGAAGACTCTTACGACTCCGCGCTGGCACTGGCCGACACACTGAACACCGTTTCCGACACCATCGAAGCGGACGTGTTCCTCTGCGACGCGGAAGGCCGTCTGGTCCTCTGCCGCCACATGGTCGACACCCAGACCCATACGCTGCAGACCGGCGAATGTGAGACCCACAGCGGCTTTGCCATGCCGTCGTCCATCCTGAACAAGACGTCCGGCAACGGCTACAGCACCGTCGCCTCCCTGCCGAAGCCCTTCAGCGGCGCGAA
The DNA here is from genome assembly GCA_900317085.1 of uncultured Eubacteriales bacterium. Taxonomy (GTDB): domain Bacteria; phylum Bacillota; class Clostridia; order Oscillospirales; family Acutalibacteraceae; genus RUG420. The sequence goes on from ONFJ01000013.1 coordinate 7,705, forward strand.
GCAGGTCATCGGCGGCGCGCAGATCATCCGCAGCGGCATGCCCTCCGGCTATGTCTATGCCATCTCCACCTCTTACAACATCCTGTCCCCATACTCGAAGAACCTGACGAAGATGTTCGTCATCGCGGCCCTCATCTCGCTCATCATCATGGTCCTGCTGTCCTACGTATTCGCGGCGCAGCTGGTCCGGCCGATGGAAAAGATGTCCCGCCTCACGAAACAGTACTCGAAGGGCAACTTCTCGGAACGCCTCGAAGTCCGGGGCGCCAAGGAGCAGCAGGAACTCGCCGAGTCTCTGAATGACATGGCCACGTCTCTGTCAGTCATCGAGGACTCCCGTAAGAGTTTCATCGCGAACGTCTCCCACGAACTGAAGACCCCGATGACCACCATCGGCGGCTTCGTCGACGGCATCCTTGACGGTACCATCCCGCCCTCGGAAGAGCGCCGGTACCTCGGCATCGTCTCGAGCGAGATCAAACGACTGGCCCGTCTGGTCGTCACCATGCTGACCCTGTCCAAAATCGAAGCGGGGGAGGAGGACCTCCACTACTCGACGACCGACCTCAACCAGCTGCTCTTCAACGCGCTCCTGAGCTTTGAAAGCGCGGTCGACGAAGGCGGACTTGTCATCGAAGGCTTCGAAGACCTGCCCCACATCAAGGTGCAGGCGGACTCGGAACTCCTGTTCCAGGTCGCATACAACCTCTTCGACAACGCCGTCAAGTTCACGAACAAGGGCGGCACCATCCGGGTCAGTATGGAAGAGACCGACGGGCGCGCGCTCATCAGCATCTCCAACACCGGCAAAGGCATCCCCGAAGAGGAGATCCACCGCATTTTCGAACGGTTCTACAAAGTCGATAAATCCAGAAGCGAACATGTCAAGGGCGTCGGCCTCGGCCTGAACCTTGCCCAGGATATCGTGGAACTCCACGGCGGAGACATCTACGCCGAGAGTGAGCCCGGAGGGTTCACGAGCTTCCGGTTCTGGATCCCCATAGAAAAAACTACAGATCCACAGGAGTGATAACCCATGGAAGACAACAAGAAAAAGAGCAGCGGCTCGAAAGTGTTTCTGGCCCTCATCATCGCCATCCTCCTCATCGTCGGCATCGCCATCGGTGTCGCCTATGTGGGGCGCGATGCCCGTGAGGCTGAGGCCGCCCGGACCACGACCACGAAGGACACCCGCAACTCCATCAACATCGGGGACACGAGAGCCTACGATGAGGAGAACACCGACGGTGCCCTGACCAGTGTCGAGATCGCTCAGAAGTGCAAGCCCTCCGTCATCGCCGTCATGGTCTACGACCAGCGGGGCGACAAGTACGGCGAAGGCTCCGGTGTCGTCATGAGTGTCGATGAAAAGTCCGGCTACTCGTACGTCGTCACCTGCGCGCACATCGTCGACACCGCCAACACGACCCTGAAGATCCAGCTGGAAGACGGTACCCAGTACAATGCTACGCTCGTCGGTTACGACAACCGGACCGACATCGGTGTCATCCAGATCAAGACCACCAAGCTGGAAGCCGCTGAGTTCGGCGATTCCACGGTCCTGAAGGTCGGCGAGCCCGTCTATGCCATCGGTAACCCCGGCGGCACGGCGTTCTACGGCTCCGTCACCTCCGGCATCATCTCTGCCATCGACCGTCCCACCAGCAGCAATGAGAGCGGTTACACCATGGAGTGCATCCAGCACGACGCGGCCATCAACCCCGGCAACTCCGGCGGCGCCCTCATCAACAGCTACGGTCAGGTCATCGGCATCAACTCCTCGAAGATCGCGTCCGAAGAGTTCGAAGGCATGGGCTTCGCCGTCCCGATCAACGTCGCGAAGAGCGTCGTCGATGACATCCTGAAGAGCGGTTACGTCACCGGCCGTGCCAAACTCGGCATCCGTTACGTCCCCATCTCCGAGAACTCCACCTATGCACAGATCGCCAAACAGAACAAGCTGCCGTCCGGCTCCATCGTCATTGCGGCGATCAACGATGACAGCGCTCTGACCGGTACCCAGGCAGTCGCGGGTGACATCATCACCGCGGTCAACGGGGAAGACCTCGAGAAGTCCGGCGACCTTTTGAAAGCCGTCGAAGACGCAGACCCGGGCGACGTCCTGACGCTGTCCATCGCCCACGTGGAAGACGACTACAGCATCTCCACCTTCACCGTGAAGGCGACCCTGCTCGAAGACAAAGGCAATACCGCCGAGTCGACCACCCAGAGTGAGTCCACCACCCGGTTCTACTTCAACCCCTTCCAGTAAGCCGGTAAAATAACACGAAAAGTTTTTAAGATTAAATTAAGGAAATGAGGCCCGATGTCTTTTCGAGCCTCATTTTTTATGTTATTATGTGGGATGAAAGAGGTGAGTAGAGTGGGCGAAAACAGGGAAAACCCCATCTCCGTCCGTTCGAAACGACGCATTACCGACGCTCTTCTGGAACTCATGCAGGTTACTCCATTCTCGAAGATCTCGATCAAGGACATCGTTGACCGGGCAGGACTGACCCGGCAGACGTTCTATCACAACTTTGAGACCAAGGAAAACGTTCTTCTCTGCCGTCTGGACGAACACTTCGAAGGGTTCCTTCAGTACCTTTCGAAGAAGAAAGTCAATAACTGGGAAGACATCATCTGCTGCTTTTTCCGCTACTGGCAGGAGCATGCCAGCTTCATGCGCCTGCTGATGAAGAACGATCTGGTCTATCTTCTCTCGCTGAAAATGCCCGGCTATTTCCAGTCGGTCAAAGAGCTCCATTTCAACCGGACCTCCATGACCGATGCGGAGTCGCGGCTCTGGTTCGCGTTCGTCAGCGGTGCTCTCGTCAGCACACTGACGTCCTGGCTGACCTCTCCCGGAGGCCTTTCGGCCCGGGCGCTGGCCAGACTGGTCATCACCATGATGGACGGAACGATGCTGGAGAAGAGCCGAATCGAACTGGAACCGGATGTGGAACAGATCATCGACCATTTACAGTCCGGAACGAAAAACGGATAACAGAAAAACGACAGGAACTGCCTGTCGTTTTCTTTTTGTCTGAGAAGCCGTTTCGGAAAGGGCATCTACTTGACAATTGACATGGGTCCTTTTTATAATATAAGGCGTGAAATTTTATAGAAGGGGGTGTATTTCTAGGTTTATGACACCTTTAGCTATTGCTTTAATCCTGATTGCTCTGGTAGGCGGCGCAGTCGTCGGTTTCTTTGCCGGACAGGCGCACCGTAAGAAAGTTGCAGAAGCCACCATCGGCTCCGCGAACCAGGAAGCGACACGCATCATAAATCAGGCTCTTACCACTGCCGAGCAGAAGAAGAAAGAAGCCATTTTAGAAGCAAAAGACGAAATACACAAAACGCGGACCGAAACGGAACGCGAACTGCGGGAACGCCGTACGGAGGTACAGCGTCAGGAACGCAGAAACATCCAGCGCGAGGAAAACCTCGATAAAAAGACCGCCAGCCTTGAAAAACGGGAAGAGAAACTCAACCAGAAACTCAAGGACGCGGAACAGAAGGAAGAGGAACTGGAGTCTCTCAAGAAGAGCCAGCTCGAGATCCTCGAGAAAATCTCCGGTCTCACCGAGGCCCAGGCCCGGGAGCAGATCCTGAGCCAGGTCGATGAGAAACTCGACCACGAGAAAGCCACCCGCATCATGGAGGCGAAGGAACAGATCAAAGAACGTTCCGACGAACTCGCCCGCGAGATCGTCACCATCGCCATCCAGCGCTGCGCCGCAGAACGGACCACGGACGCCACCGTCTCCGTCGTCTCTCTGCCGAACGATGAAATGAAGGGCCGCATCATCGGCCGCGAGGGCCGGAACATCCGCGCCATCGAAACCGTCACCGGTGTCGACCTCATCATCGACGACACGCCGGAGACCATCACCATTTCCTGCTTCGAGCCGGTCCGCCGGGAGATCGCCCGCCTGACCGTCGAACGTCTCATCCAGGACGGCCGCATCCATCCGGCCCGCATCGAAGAGACCTACGAAAAGGCCAAACGGGAAGTCAACCAGACCATCAAACAGACCGGTGAACGGGCTGTTCTGGACGCCGGTGTCACCGGCCTCCACCCCGAGCTCATCAAACTGCTCGGTAAACTCCGCTACCGCACCAGCTACGGCCAGAACGTTCTGGACCATTCGCTGGAGGTCTGCTACATCGCCGGACTCATCGCCTCTGAACTGGGCGCTGACGTCAAACAGGCGAGACGCGCCGGCCTGCTCCACGACATCGGTAAAGCCCTCGACCACGAGTTCGAAGGGTCCCATGTCACCCTCGGCGCAGATGCCGCGAAGAAGTACCGTGAAAGCGAAGCCGTCGTTCACGCCATCAAGGCGCACCACGGAGACATCGAAGCGAAGACCACCGTCGCCTTCATCGTACAGGCGGCCGATGCCATCTCCGCCGCCCGTCCCGGCGCCCGCCGCGAGAACATCGAGAACTACATCAAGCGTCTGGAGAAACTCGAAGAGATCGCCAACTCCTATGGCGGAGTCGAGAACTCCTTCGCTATCCAGGCCGGTCGTGAGATCCGAGTCGTCGTCAAACCCGAAAAGGTCAATGACGATCAGATGGTCATCATCGCGCATGACATCGCACAGCGGATCGAGAGCGAAATGGAATATCCCGGACAGATCAAGATCCATGTCGTCAGGGAGAGCCGCGTAATGGATTACGCGAAATAACGAGACTGTTAGAAAGGGTCTTTTCAGGGTGGTTCCCGAAAAGGCCCTTTTTCTCACTTTTATGGACAGGCAGGCATAGTTATGATGAGAGTATTTGCGATCGGGGACGTCGTGGGGAAGACCGGCGTCGAATTCGTGCGCTCCGTCCTCCCGGCATTCCGCCGGACCGAGGGCGTGGACTTCTGCGTCATCAACGGCGAGAACGCGGCGGTCAGCAACGGCATCACGCCCGACCTCTGTGAAGATCTGTTCGTGAGCGGCGCCGATGTCATCACGACGGGCAACCACGTGTTCCGCCGGAAAGAACTGTACGACTACCTCGACGACAACGACTTCGTGCTCCGCCCGGCGAACTTCCCGGACAGCACGCCCGGCAAAGGCGTCTGTGTCGTGGACAAGGGCCGGTACAAAGTCGGGGTCATCAACCTCCTCGGCACGGTCTACATGGACCCGGTGGGGAACCCCTTCGCGGCCATCGAAAAACAGCTCCGGGAACTGTCCTCCTGTCCGGTCATCCTCGTGGACTTCCATGCGGAGGCCACTTCCGAAAAACGGGCCATGGGCTTTTTCCTCGACGGAAAAGTGTCCGCCGTCTTCGGGACTCACACCCACGTGCCCACCGCCGACGAGCAGATCCTGCCGGGCGGCACGGGCTACATCACCGACCTTGGCATGTGCGGCACAGAACAGTCGGTCCTCGGCGTGAAGCCGGAGATCATCATCGAGAAGTTCCGCACCAACATGCCCGCCCGGTTCGACTTCGCGGAAGGGGAGCCCATGCTCTGCGGCTGTCTCTTCGACATCGACGAGAAGACCGGGACCTGTGAACGGGTCGAACGAATCTGTATCCGATAAGAAAGGAAGCACCTCTATGAAACGAGTGAATCACATCCTCCGGCGCGCGGCAGCCCTCCTGCTGGCTCTGTGCATGGTGCTGCTCCTTGCCGCCTGCAGCCGGGGCGACGACACCACCTCCCGCACGAAGGAGGACACCCGGAAACCGGCCGGTGTCGCCGAGGAAACGGACCTCATCCTGCCCTACTCGCGGGAAGAGGGCGTGAACCCCTTCACCTGCACGAGCCTCATGAACCAGGCGATCATGCCCCTCATCTATGACGGGCTCTACACCATCAACGAACATTACGAGCCCTCCATGTCTCTCGTCGAGAACTCGACGGTCAACGGGACGACCCTCATGCTGACCATGAACGGGGAGCGGCGATTCAGTGACGGCTCGGTCATCACGGCCGACGATGTCGTCTACTCCTATAACCTTGCGAAGAACTCCACCTACTACGGCGGCCTCCTGTCCGGCATCCGCGAAGCGACTGCCGGCGGCACCACGACCGTCAACTTCACGCTCGAAAAGACGAACCGGTACATCGCCGCAAACCTCGTGTTCCCCATCGTCAAGTCCGGGACTGCGGACAAGGCGGACAGTGTTCCGGTGGGCTCCGGCAAGTTCGTCTACAAGAGCCATGACGCGGGCGGTGTCCTGAAGAAGAGCGACCAGTACAGTGAAAAGTACCGGGCGGACCAGATCTTCCTCCTGAACATCCCCGATGAAGATACACTGTTCGACAGCCTGAACATCGACACCGTCAACGCGGCGGTCGACGACCTCTCCCGGGGTGCCCAGACCTATCGCATCCCCGAAGAGACCGAGATGCCCCTCAACAATCTCGTCTATATCGGCATCCGGGAGAACGGCAACCTGGCCGAAGCCTCGGTCCGGCAGGCGATGAACGCCATCCTCGAGCGCAAGACCCTCATCGGGTCCTGTCTCAGCGGGTACGCGGACTCTTCGGAACTGCCGCTGAACCCGGAATGGTACGCCCTCGAGGAGGTCAAGACCGAGTCGATGGACCGCACCAAGGCGAAGGAACTGCTGGCGGAGATGCTGAAGGACCAGACCCTCAAGATCGTCACCCTCGAAGAGAACCCCTTCCGGGAACAAATCGCCTCCGAACTGGCGAGAGAGCTGTCCTCGGCGGGTGTCAGCTGTCAGGTCGAAGCCCTGGCCCCGGCGGTCTACAAGAGTGCCGTGAACAGCGGTCTCTATGACCTGTATGTCGGCGAGTACCGGCTGCCCAACGACATGGACATCACCGGTGTCCTGAACGACAAGCAGCTCCAGAGCTCCTGGGAAGCCGTCCAGCGCGGCTCCTCCACCTGTGAGGCCTTCATCAAGGGCTTCTACAAGCAGATGCCCTTCCTGACCATCGGCTTCCGCACCGGCCTGCTCGCTTATTCCACGCGGGTGAAGTCGGATGTCCTTCCGCTTCCGGGCAACCCCTATGCCAATGTGATGGACTGGAAATTCGGCTGACGAAATAATTTGTTTGTAAAATTGAAATATGCACGCGTGTGTGATAAAATACCATGAACACGTGAAAGGCAGGTACCGAAATGGTTAAATTCGAAAACCCGTTAGGGACCATCGAAATCAATGAAGAATACTTCTCGGAACTCCTTGGCAGCATCGTGCCGACCTGTTTCGGTGTCGTCGGAATGGCGAACAGCAACGCGTTCCAGGGCGTCCGGTCGTTCTTCGACCGCAAGACCCGCTACCTGGATCAGGGCGTCTCTGTGCGCAGAGAACCCGACGGGCTGGTCATCGAACTCCACATCGTCGTGACCTACGGCCTCAATATCTCGACCGTCGTTCGGAGTCTTGTCGAAAAAGTCCGGTACACCATCGAAGACGTGACCGGCATGAACGTCAAGAAGGTCGACGTGTTCGTCGATTCCATGATTTCCTAAGGAGAGTGCGAGAGTTTTGATCAACGGACAAATATTCCGGGACGCCGTGATCTCGGCGGCCTACAATATCACGAACCAGAGAGATGCGGTCAACGCACTCAACGTGTTCCCGGTGCCGGACGGCGATACGGGAACCAATATGTCGATGACGATCACCTCCGCCCGCAAGGAGCTCGAACGGCTCCCGGACGATGTCGCTGTCGACAAGGTCGCGAAGACGACCTCCTCCGCCATGCTGCGGGGCGCCCGAGGCAATTCCGGCGTCATCCTGTCCCTCATCTTCCGAGGGCTGGCCAAAGGCCTCAAGGGCAAAGAAGAGATCGACGTGCGGGACATGATCCTTGCGCTGTCCTACGGTGTCGAGTCCGCTTATAAAGCGGTCATGACGCCCACCGAAGGTACCATCCTGACCGTCGTCCGTCTGGCGACCCAGGCCGGTGCCCGGTACGGTACGGAACATAAAGAAGCATCGTTCGCTGAAGTCTTCGCCCATGTCATCGAGGGCGCGCGCGATGCACTGGCACAGACGCCGGAACTGCTCCCGGTCCTGAAGAAAGCGGGTGTCGTGGACGCCGGCGGCCAGGGCCTACTCCTCATCTTCGAGGGCATGCAGTCCGTCTTCCAGGACGGCGTCATCGTGGCGAACACCTCCGACTCCGAACCTCAGGAGCAGGAGAACGTCCAGCGCCGTGAGGCGGCACCCGCACCGGCTCCCGCCGAGGGCGCCGAAAGCGCTTCGGTCCCGGCCGCGGCCGGCGAGCCTCTGACCTCCGGTACCCTCCAGTACATCTACTGCGTGGAACTGCTCGTCATGAGAGACCCCGCCGCCAAGAAGGACCCGACCGCGCTGAAAGCGTACCTCGAGTCCATCGGCGACCAGCTCACCGTCAAGGTGGAGCCGGAACTCATCAAAGTCCACGTCCACACGAACGACCCGGGCCGGGCGATGAACCAGGCCCTGAAATACGGCGTTCTCGCGAAGGCGGCCGTCAACAACATGGACCGTCCCGAGAACGACCCGATGCAGAAAGTCGACCTGCACCAGTACCACTCCGAACCGGAACGGATCGGAGAACCGGACGAAGAGTCCTCCGGGACCGTGGCGCCGGTCGAGATCACCAAGGAAGTCGGCTTCGTCTCCGTCTCCGCGGGTGACGGCATTGCCGCCCTCTTCCAGGACATCGGTGTCGACCTCGTCGTCTCCGGCGGCCAGACCATGAACCCGAGCACCGAGGACATCCTCAATGCCGTCGAGCAGGTCCCGGCCTCCACGGTCTTCGTCCTGCCGAACAACAAGAATATCATCATGGCTGCGGAACAGGTCGCGGCGCTTTCCACGAGAAAGGTCATCGTCCTGCCGACCCGCACCATTCCCCAGGGTGTCACCGCGCTCATCCATTACAACCCGGACCTCTCCGTCGAGGAGAACCACCTCGAGATGAGCCGCTCCCTCGACACTGTCGATACGGCCCAGGTCACTTTCGCCGCCCGCGACAGTGTCGTCGACGGCCTGAAGATCAAAGAGGGCCAGATGCTCGGCATGGAGAACGGCGCCATCACGGTGGTCGAGGACAGCGCGCTGACCGCTGCCTACAAGATCACCCGCCACCTGTGCAACCGCAAGACCACCATGGTCACCATCTTCTTCGGCGAAGGCGCCACGGAAGAGGAGGCCACGGAACTCGAGAGCATGATCCGCGACAAGTTCAAGGACATCGAGACCGCCGTCATCCCGGGCGGCCAGCCGGTGTACAGCTACATCATCTCGGTCGAATAACCAAACCAGAAGCACCGCTCGGACCCGAGTGGTGCTTTTTTGGAACCGCAGGAAATATGCTATAATAGGTACAGAAAGGAGGGGACCCTCATGTTCATGGATTACAATGTGTCGACGCTGAAGGGCGTGGGCCCGAAACGGGTCGAACAGTTCGAACGGCTCGACGTGCACACCGTCTACGACCTGCTGCACTTCTACCCGCGGACGTACCAGGACTGGTCTTCTCCCGTCGCCATCTTCGGTGCGGAACTGTCGGAGGAGAAAGTGTGTGTCCGGGCCACGGTCCGGTCGGCGCCGTCCCGCTTCCGTGCCCGCAGCGGCATCACGGTGTTCGAATGCAGAGTCTTCGACGCCACCGGACCCATGAAGGTCCTTATCTTCAACAACAAGTACGCGGCCGCGAAACTGGAACCCGGCAAGGAGTTCCTCTTCTACGGCAAGGTGACGCTGGAAGGGAACATGCGGGAAATGCTCTCGCCGGACATCGAAGATGTCGGGGAGAAGTGCCGCATCCGACCCGTGTATCGCACCACCAAAAACATGTCTTCGAAGTACATCGAAGGCTGCATGGAAAAGGCGCTCAGCCAGTACGGCAGCTTCGCCGAGGAGTCCCTGCCCTATGACCTGCGGGAGCAGTACGGCCTTCTGTCGCTGAAAGAGGCGCTGCAGGAGATCCACTTCCCCTCGTCGATGGAGCGGATGATGCAGGCCCGGCGGCGATTCATCTTCGAAGAGCTGTTAGACCTCCAGCTCGGCATGTGCATGCTTCGGGAGGACAACAAGGCGGGGTCGGACGTCATCCTCCGGGACGACTGCTCCGAAGAGTTCTACGAACTCCTGCCCTTCGAGCCCACCGGCGCCCAGAGGCGGGCGGTAGAAGCCTGCATTCAGGACATGAAGAGCGGCTTCCTCATGAACCGCCTCGTCCAGGGCGACGTCGGCTCCGGCAAGACCATGGTGGCCGCTGCCCTCGTCTATGTGACGGCGAAGAACGGGTACCAGTCCGCCATGATGGCGCCCACCGAGATCCTCGCGGAGCAGCACTTCGCGACCATGCAGAAGTTCTTCGGGAAGACCGATGTCACGGTCGAACTGCTGACGGGCAGCACGACCGCGGCGGAAAAGAAACGCGTCAAAGCGGCGCTGCGCAACGGTGACATCGACTTCATCGTCGGCACCCACGCGCTCCTCACCGAGGACGTCTGGTTTGATGAACTGGGCCTCGTCATCACCGATGAGCAGCACCGGTTCGGGGTCCGGCAGAGAGGCGCGCTGGCCGAAAAGGGCGACGGCGCCCATGTCATGGTCATGTCGGCCACCCCCATCCCGAGAACGCTGGCCCTCGCCATCTACGGAGACCTCGACGTCTCCGTCATCGACGAACTCCCGAAGGGGAGGCAGCCCATCGAGACCTACCGCATCGACTCCTCCATCCGGGAGCGGGCGTACGGATACATCAAAAAGTTCCTCGACGAGGGGCGGCAGGGGTACATCGTCTGTCCGCTGGTCGAGGAGGGCGAGACCGAGGAACTGGTCTCCGCCACGGAATACTACAACAAGATCACCAAAGGTGCTTTTAAAGACTACCGCGTGGGACTGCTCCACGGTCAGATGAAGCCCGCCGAAAAGAACGAGGTCATGCAGAAGTTCCTGGAGGGAGACATCCAGCTTCTCGTCGCCACCGTCGTCATCGAAGTCGGTGTCGATGTGCCGAACGCGGTCATCATGCTCATCGAGAACGCGGAACGGTTCGGCCTTTCTCAGCTGCATCAGCTGCGGGGGCGGGTCGGCCGGGGTTCCCACCAGTCCACGTGCATCCTGCTCTCGGACAACAAGAGCCAGAAGACGAAGGAGCGCCTCGGTGTCATGTGCAGGACCACCGACGGCTTCGAGATCTCCCGGGCCGACCTCGCCCTCAGAGGCCCCGGCGACTTCTTCGGCCGGCGGCAGCACGGCCTGCCGGAGCTGCGCATCGCCGACATGATGGAGGACACCGACATCCTCGAAGAGACCGGGGCCGCTGCCCGCGCCCTCACGGCCGCGGACCCGCAGCTGACGCTTCCGGAACACGAACTGCTGAAAGCCCAGGTGGACCGCCTGTTCGCCGAAAACCTCAGCACCTGCTGAGCCATACGAACGCAAAAAGACCTCGAAGGGTTTCCCTTCGGGGTCTTTCCTGTTGTGTTTCGTTTTGCGTGTCCGCGCTTATTTCTTTCGCTGCTGTTCCGCGAAGTCCTCGTCCGGTGTGACGTAGATGGTCCAGTTCGTGTGGAAGATGACCTTGCCCGGACGGGCGCCGGTGGGTTTCTTCAGGTTCTTGACCAGCGTGTAGTCGACGGGGACCTTGTCTCCGGTGCGTGCGGTGCTGTTGACGGCGGCGATGACAGCGGCCTCTTCGATGGCCCGGTCGGACACCTGACCGTCCTGCGCCTCGATGATGACGTGGGAGCCGGGGAAGTCCTTCGTGTGGAGCCACATGTCGAGCTTGCCGGCCTGCTTCATGGAGAGTTTGTCGTTCTGCAGGTTGTTGCGCCCGACGAGGACCCGGAACCCGTCCGTGGTCTCATACTCGAGGGGCGGCAGGGCCGGCGGCTGTTTCGCGGAGCGGGCTTTTTTGCCGTCCCGCCGCTGCGAGCCTCTGCGGTTCTTCTTCTCCGGCGTCTTGTCCTTGAGGTAGCCGCTCGCGACCAGTTCCCGGCGGATCTCGCCGATGTCCCGTTCGGTCTCCGCCCGGGACAGGGCGTCCTTGACGGTCTCGAGGTAGGCGAGCTCTTCGGTGCCCTGCTCGATCTGTTCCGTCAGCTTCTTTTCCGCCGTGTAGGTCTTGCGGTAGTCTTTATAGTATTTTTGCGAATTCTGGGCGGGGCTCAGGGCCGGGTCCGCCGGAACGCGCAAAATGCGGTTTTCGTCGTAATAGTTTTCGAGGTCGTAGTAGAGGACGCCCTTCTCCAGCTGGTAAAGGTTCGCGTTGATGAGCTCCGCGTACACCCGCAGCTTCTCCCGATCCACAGACTTCGCCAGTTCGCCCCGCTGCACTTCGACTTTCCGGGCGATGCGTTCCGTCGCGTTGTTCAGGAACTTGCGCAGGTCGGAGGACTTGTGGGCGATGCGCTCCATGGAGTCCCGCCGGGCGTAGTAGTCGTCCAGCAGCTCCGAGGCGGTCTCGTAGTGGTCCGTCGCCATGGAGGGCCCGTACTGTTTCAGGTCCCAGAAGGAGAACTCGAAGGGCTTGTCACTGTCGTCCCGGACCACACAGAACGTGTGGGTGGGGGAGGCGATCTCCTTCTTGAGCTCGAGGAGCGGGTACTCGAGGTCGACGAAGTCGTCCTCTGTCATCTCCGAGAGGTGTTTGTCCTCGCCCAGCGAGCGGAATGCCACTTCTCTCGCCAGTGCCGGGGACACGCCCTGGAGGGACGACAGCACCGCGGAGGAGAGGGTCTTGCTCCGGAACTCCCGGATGCGGGCGACCAGTTCTTCCACGCTGTGGTCCGGCAGGGCCAGTTTGTCCTGCTGGGGCGGGAGCTCGTAGGCGAGGCCCGGCAGGATGAGCCGCTTCGAGGAGCGGGTGAGGTCGACCCGTTTCAGGGCGTCGATGATCTTCCTGTCCGGACCGAGGAGGATGACGTTGCTGTACTGGGCCATGATCTCCATGGCGATGGTCAGCGTCTCCTTGTCGCCCAGTTCGTTGGTGGCGGAGAAGTCCAGGAAGAGGATGCGGTCGAAGCCCGCCTGCCGGATGCCGGTGAGCGTGGCGCCGCCGAGGCGTTTGCGCAGCAGCATGCAGAGCATGGGCGGGGTGGCCGGGTTCTCGAACGTGGCCTTCGTCAGGTGGATGCGGGGGCTGTTGGCCCGGGCGCAGAGCAGCAGCTTGAGCGCCCCCAGGTCCCGGGAGCGCAGCGTCAGCACCAGTTCCTCCGAGGAGGGCTGGTAGACCTTATCCACTTTTGCGCCGATGACGGCGTTCTCCAGTTCCTGCCCGATGCAGTGCAGGAAGAGTCCGTCAAGAGCCATGGTGCAGTCCTTCTTTCGTGTGGCGATTTACCCGATGTAGACCACCGGGGCGGATTCCAGATACTTGTATTCAAGGCTCGGGAATTCCTGTTTCAGAAGCTCCAGCAGCACCGGCATGGAGACGGTCTCCGTCTCGTAGTGGCCGGCGGCGAGGAGCGAGATGTCGTAGTCGATGGAGTCGAGGAAGTCGTTGTGCTTCGCGTCTCCGGTGATGAAGGCGTCGATGCCTTCTTTCGCGAGGTCCGGCAGGAACGAGGCGCCGGAGCCGCCGCAGACGGCGACCGTGCGGATCATCTTCTCCGGAAGGGTCAGGCGGACCAGAGTGTCGAGGGCTTCCGCGACGACGTCCGCGTACTCTTCGGCGGGCACCGCGGTCTTCAGGCTGCCTTTGCGGACCATGCAGTTGCCGTTCTCGTCCGGTACGACGCCTTCGACGTTCTCCAGCCCGACGAGCTTCGCGAGGACGTCATTGACACCGCCTTCCGCGAGGTCCCAGCAGGTGTGGGCCGACAGGACCGCGATGTCCTTGCGGATGGCGTCATAGACGATGGCTTCGGTGCCGGGGGTCTGTTCCCGCAGACCCTTCATGGGGTGGAAAATGACCGGGTGGTGGGAGACGAGAAGGTCCGCGCCGAAGTCGGCCGCTTTCTGCAGGGTGTCGTGGGTGACATCGAGGCAGACGGCCACTTTGGTCACTTCTTTCGATACATCGCCCACGAGAAAGCCCGAGTTGTCCCAGGACTCCTGGGTCCGGAACGGGGCGATGGAGTCGATGAATTCGTAGATGTCTCTGACAGTAGTGCTCATGGTCAGTTCCTCCGTTACGAAGTTTCTTGGTCGAGTAAGGCCTGCACATCCCGGATGACGGGCTCGAGGAGCTCGCATTCCTCCCGGGACTCCGGGTAGGCGAGGAGCGCGTCGTGGCGGGCGGTCAGGCGGCGGAGCACGTCCCGGAAGTGGTCGAAGCGTTCCGGCGCGTCGCTCTCCGGCAGCTTGCCGAGGAAGCAGTCGGACAGGGTGGCGTCCTTCGTGTCTCCGGTGAAGGCCGTTTCGATGGCGATGTACGTCCTGCCGTTGTCACGGGTCGCGGTCTCCCGCAAAATGGAGAACCCGTTCCGGTACAGGAAGTCCCGCACGTCTTCCGCGTGGGACTGGGGCTGCAGGACCAGGTGGATGCCCTCAGCTTTCAGGAAGGGGGCCGCGGTCATGAGGTCGACCATCAGGTTGCCGCCCATGCCGGCCATGGAAAAGTCCGTGTACTCCGGGAGCCGGGGATGGTCAAAGCCACTGCAGAGCAGGAGCTCGACGCGGTCCGCGACCTCTTCGGTGTCCACCGTGGCGGCGGCATTGCGCAGCGGTCCTTCCCGGACGTCGCAGGCGGCGGCCGAGGGGATGCGCCCTTCCTGTAACAGGAAGACCGGCAGGTAGGCGTGGTCCGTGCCGATATCTGCCAAAGGGTGGCCGTCCCTTATGAGACCGGCCACCATGGAAAGTCGATTCGTCAGTGTGATCATCAGTTCTTGAGGCTCTGGAGCGGAGCCGGGATGCGGCCGCCCCGGGCGATGAGTTTCGCGGGGGATGCCGTGTTGACCGGCATGATGGGCGCGCTGCCGAACAGTCCGCCGTATTCGAGCTCCTCGCCGGGCTTCTTGCCGATGGCGGGGATGATGCGGACCGCGGTGGTCTTCGAGTTGACCATGCCGATAGCCGCCTCGTCCGCGATGATGCCGGACAGGACCTCGGCGGTGGTGTCGCCGGGGACGGCGATCATGTCGAGGCCGACGGAGCAGACCGCGGTCATGGCTTCCAGTTTCTCGATGGTGAGGCAGCCGCTCTTGGCCGCGTCGATCATGCCGGCATCTTCCGAGACCGGGATGAACGCGCCGGACAGGCCGCCGACGTGGGAGGATGCCATGACGCCGCCCTTCTTGACCGCGTCGTTCAGCAGGGCGAGGCAGGCCGTGGTGCCGGCGCAGCCGCACTGCTCGAGACCCATCTCCTCAAGGACGTGGGCGACGGAGTCGCCGACGGCGGGAGTGGGGGCGAGGGAGAGGTCGACGATGCCGAAGGGGACATCGAGCCGGCGGGAGGCCTCGTTGGCGACCAGCTGGCCGACTCTCGTGATCTTGAACGCGGTGTTCTTGACGAGCTTCGCCACTTCGGTGATGTTGGCGTCGGGGATCTTCTTGAGGGCATGGCGGACGACACCGGGGCCGGAGACACCGACGTTGATCACGCAGTCGGGCTCGCCGGCACCGTGGAAGGCGCCTGCCATGAAGGGGTTGTCTTCGACCGCGTTGCAGAAGACGACGAGCTTGGACGCGGCGACGCATTCCCGGTCGGCCGTCTTTTCGGCGCATTCGCGGATGATCTGTCCCATGAGGGCGACGGCATCCATGTTGATGCCCGCTTTCGTGGAACCGATGTTGACGCTGGAGCAGACGTGGTCCGTGACGGTCAGCGCTTCGGGGATGGAGCGGATGAGGGCTTCATCGCCTGCTGCGAAGCCTTTCTGGACGAGGGCCGAGTAGCCGCCGAGGTAGTTGGCGCCCACTTCTTTCGCGGCGCGCTCCAGGGTCAGGGCGTACTTGACCGGGTCTCCGCCGCTCGCGGCGAGGATCATGGAAATGGGCGTGACGGAGATCCGCTTGTTGATGATGGGGATGCCGTACTCCCGCTCGATGTCTTCCCCGGTCCTGACGAGGTTCGCCGCCTTGCGGACGATCTTCTCGTAGATGCGGTCGCAGGCCCGGTCGATGTCCGAGTCGGCGCAGTCGAGCAGGGAAATGCCCATGGTGATGGTTCGGATGTCGAGGTTCTCCTCGTCGATCATGTGGATCGTTTCGAGGATGTCCGCCATGTTGAGGTCGATCATAGTCTGTCTCCTTAGATTCGGTGCATGGAGTTGAAGATGTCTTCATGCATGGCGTGGATGGCCAGGCCGTTCTCGTTGCCGTACGCCTTGATGGCGTCCGCGAAATCGGCGAAGGCCAGGTCGGATTCGTCCATCGTGATCTGCATCATCATGCAGAACATGTCTTCGAGGATGGTCTGGGAGACTCCGATGATGTTGACGTTCCGCTCGGCACAGAAGGTGGAAACTTTTGCGAAAATGCCGACAGTATCTTTGCCGACGACGGTGATGACAGCGCGCATGTTGCGTTCCTCCAAAGATAGATAGTAGTTTGAAACCGCAGTCATTTTAACATATTCTTAAAGTCAGAAAAACAGAAAAATGCCGTTTTGTCGATTTTTCTGTTAAATAATAGGATTTTATGATAAAATATATAATCTACAAAGCTTATAAGGCGAAATGGGCGCATCGGAAAGGAGGTCCGGACACATGGTCCTGAAGGCAGCCGCGAAAATCAACCTCATGTTAGATATCCTGGGGCAGACCGAAGACGGGTACCATACCCTCTTTATGATCATGCAGTCTGTCGGAGTCTACGACACCGTCACTCTGACCGAGACCGGGAAGCCCGGGACCATCACCCTTTCCTGCTCGAACGAGCTGCTCCCCTCCGATGAGACCAACATCGGCTGGAAAGCCGCCGACCGCTTCTTCAAAGCCACCGGCGTCAAAAACCCCGGCATCCATATCGACATCGAAAAGCATATCCCCTTCGCGGCAGGTCTTGCCGGCGGAAGTGCCGATGCCGCGGCCGTCTTTGTCGGTCTCAACGCGCTGACCGGCGCCGGGCTCTCCGAACGGGAGCTGTGCCAGATCGCCGTCAAAGTCGGCGCCGACGTGCCCTTCTGCATCCAGGGCGGCACCATGGTCGCCATGGACATCGGCGAAGTGCTGGCTCCGCTGCCGGACATCCGAAACGACTGGTACGTCCTCGTCAAACCGGACCAGGACGTCTCCACCAAAGAGGCCTATGCCGCGTTCGACTCGGCCGACTATGTCCGCCACCTCGACACGACCGCCATGCTGCGGGCCGCCGCGGCGCAGGACACCGACAAGGTGTACTCTCTGGTCTCTAACGTCTTTGAACAGTTCATCTATGTCGCCGGCCGCGTGGACATCAAGGCCATCATGCGCGATAACGGGTCCATCGCCCACTGCATGAGCGGAAGCGGTCCCACCATCTACGGCGTCTTTGAAACTCAGAAACAGGCAAACACCTGCGCAGAAGCTCTTCTGGCCGCGGGTTACAAGAATACCTATGTATGCCAGCCCGTCAAACAGGGCGTGACCATCGTGGAAGGAGTGTGAGCTCATGAAGAAATTCCTTTCCCTTCTGGTTGCGGTTATGATGATGCTCGCATGCGCCGTCCCGGTTTTCGCCGAAGACGGTGACGACGACACTCCTTCCGTCGTGCGCATCCCGGAAGGTACCAAAGTCGTCACCAGCAGTACGCTGGACGACGGCGTCATCGAACGCCTGAGGGTCAAGACCATCTACGTGCCGTCATCGGTCACCACCATCAAAGAAGGCGCACTGACCGGCTACGCCAACGTCACGAACGTTTACGTGGAGAACTCGAAGGACAACATCACCATCGAGAGCGGCGCGCTGCCCACCGGCACGAACGTCGTCTATACCGAAAAGCCGGCTCCGCCGCCCAGCACGACGACCACCACAACGAAGAAGGACGAAGAGTCCACGACAAAGAAGGACGAGGAGTCTACGACGAAGAAAGACGAAGAGTCCACGACCAAAAAGACCACCACGACCAAAAAGGGCGAGACCACCAAAAAGACCACGAAGAAGACCACGAAGAAAACGGTCTCCTCCTCGGCCACCACGTCTGACCCGAAGAACCGTACCACGGTCCAGCACCGGACCCTGACCATCAAGAGCACCAAAGCGAAGAAGACGACGGTCAAAGGTCCCCTCATCCCCGAAGTGGAAGTCGATCCCGACAGCATCGAGGAGCAGCCGGACCCCACTATGGAAGCGGATACCACCACCGTCACCTTTGCCGGTGAGGCCATCACCGACAAGGAGGGCACCATCATCGGGTTCGAAGACCCGCAGGAAAGCCGCTCCGACGCGGACCGCGCTGCCCGCCGGGCGAAAGTCATCACCGCCGCGGCCGTCGGTGTCGTCGGCCTGACCTCTGCCGCTTTCGTGTACCTGAAGCTCCGCAGACGTCCGTAACATCAACGATAGCAAGGCTCCGTATTTCATCAATGCGGAGCCTTTGTTTTGTAAAGACTTTTGACCTATTAGAATGATAGGCTTTCTATTGCATTCGCCATCCCGTTCCAGTAGAATAGACCAAATACCTGTAGCAAATCGCGAAAGAGAGGTCTATTATGAAAATACAGGAGCTTTTTGAGGAAGGGAACCCGAACAACCCCGGACGGGCAGTCCTTTCCTTCGAAGTGTTCCCGCCGAAACGGGACCTGCCCATCGAGTCCGTCTACGGACAGCTGAGTTCCCTTTGTGCCCTGAAGCCCGACTTCATCAGCGTCACCTACGGCGCCGGGGGAAAGGGCAATGACAACCGCACCGCGGAGATCGCCGCGCGCATCAAACACAACTACGGCATCGAGTCCGTCGCCCATCTCACCTGTGTGTCCAACACGAAAGAGGACGTCGACCGCATCGCGGAGGAACTCCGGATCAACAACATCGAGAACATCCTCGCGCTCCGGGGCGACCTTCCGGAAGGGGTCGAGCGGGCCGAAGACTTTGCCCACGCCAGCGACCTCACCGCATACCTTGCCGCGAAAGGCGGCTTCGACCTCGCCGGCGCCTGCTACCCGGAGACCCATCCGGAAGCGGCGAATGAGATCGACGACATCCGAAACCTGAAACAGAAGGTGGACGCCGGTGCGAGCCACCTCGTCACACAACTTTTCTTCGACAATGAGATCTTCTACCGGTTCCGGGACAAAGCGGTCCTGGCCGGTATCGAAGTACCCATCGAAGCCGGCATCATGCCGGTCATACGTAAATCACAGATCGAGCGGATGGTCACCCTGTGCGGCGCCAGCCTGCCGGCACCCTTCGTCCGGGTCATGAACCGGTACGGAGACGACCCGGAGCAGATGCGGGATGCCGGCATCGCGTATGCCATCCAGCAGATCATCGACCTTCTGGCGGCAGGGGTCGACGGCATCCATCTCTACACGATGAACGACCCGTACGTCGCCACACAGATCACGGAGGCAGTCAGGGGGCTGTTATGATTCGACTTGAGGCGCTGGACCGTGCCGAAGCCGTCCGTTACCTGGGCGATGCACGGGTGCAGATGAACTCCGCCATGGAGCACCTCCTCGACGAGTGCGAGGAGCAGGTGCTGCGCGTGGCGGAGCCGAAATTCCTCTACAAAGTCAAAGACCTTCCCTGTCCGGGACTCATGGCCGGGAACGACATTGCAGAGCACCTCGCCGGGTGCTCCAAAGCCGTCCTGCTCGCCGCCACCCTTGGCACCGGCATCGACCGCATGCTCCGGGTGGAGCAGGTGAAGGACATGTCCCGGGCGGTCGTCCTGGACGCCCTCGCCAGCGTGGCCATCGAACAGGTCTGCCGACAGTTCGACGAGTTCCTGCAGGGCGAGTTCCCGGACCTCTTCCAGACCTTCCGGTTCAGCCCCGGGTACGGCGATTATCCCATCGCCCTTCAGAAATACTTTCTGACCGAACTCGACGCGCCGAAAAAGATCGGCCTCACCACCAACGACAACTTCCTGCTCGTCCCGACGAAATCCGTGACCGCGGTCACGGGCCTCTCGGAGACGGAGCTCCCGAAACGCAAACGGGGCTGTGCCTCCTGCAACCTGCGGGGCAGCTGCAATTACAGACAACGAGGTGACCACTGTGGATTTTAAAACGCTCCTGAACGAACGGGAATTCCTGTTCCTCGACGGTGCCACCGGCACGCTTATCCAGAAGAGCGGTGTCTCCTATGACCATAACCCGGAGACGCTCAACATGACGCATCCGGACCTCATCACGTCCTTCCACAGAGCCTATATCGACGCAGGCTCCGACCTCGTCTACGCCAATACCTTCGGCGCCAACTCCTATAAACTCGAAGGCTGCGGCTACACGACCGACGCCATCATCAAAGCGGCGCTCCAAAACGCGAAGGCCGCGACCGAGGGCACCGAGGTCCTCGTCGCCCTCGATGTCGGCCCCATCGGCCAGCTCCTCGAACCGGCCGGCGCCCTCTCCTTCGAAGACGCCTATGACCTCTTCGCGGAGGAGATGGACGCGGCAGATGAGGCCGATGTCATCGTCATCGAGACCATGACGGACCTCTACGAGGCCAAGGCGGCGGTGCTGGCCGCCCGGGAACACGCGCCCGGAAAGCCGATCCTCGTCACCATGACCTTCGAGACCACGGGGCGCACCTTCGCGGGCGTCTCCGCCGAAGCGGCCGCGCTCACGCTCTCCGGCCTCGGCGTCAGCGCACTCGGTGTCAACTGCTCCCTCGGTCCGAAGGACCTCGAGCCGGTCATCGAGCGGATGTCCCACTATACCGACCTGCCCCTCATCTTCAAACCGAACGCCGGCCTCCCGGACCCGAACAGCAGTGAATACGACATCGTGCCGCAGGAGTTCGCCGACGCCGTGCGAAGCATCACGAAGCACGGCCTCAAACTGGTCGGCGGATGCTGCGGCACCACGCCGGAGTACATCGCCTGCATGAAAAAGGCCCTGGCAGACGTCTCCTATACGCCTCAAACGAAAGAGGAGGGCCCGGTCGTCTGCAGTGCCAGCACCATCGTGCACATCAACGGTCCGCGGATCATCGGCGAGCGCATCAACCCCACCGGCAAGAAGCTGTTCAAGAAAGCATTACAGGAAAACAACATCGACTACATCCTGAACCAGGCCCTGAGCCAGGTGGAGGCCGGCGCCGAGATCCTCGACGTCAATGTAGGCCTCCCGGAGATCGATGAAAAAGAGATGATGGTCAAAGTGCTGAAGGCCATCCAGGGCGTGTGCGACGCGCCGCTGCAGGTGGACAGCACGAAACCGGACGTCCTCGAGGCAGCGCTGCGCGCCTACAACGGCCGTCCCATCGTCAACTCCGTCAACGGGGAAGAGAAGAGCCTGTCGACGGTCCTGCCCCTCGTCAAGAAGTACGGCGCCACCGTCGTCGGCCTGACCCTCGACGAGAACGGTATCCCCAAGACCGCGGAGGAGCGGTTCCAGATCGCGAAGCGGATCGTGGAGCGGGCGGAAGCCCTCGGCATCCCCCGGGAAGACGTCTTCATCGACTGCCTGACCCTGACGGTCTCCGCCGAGCAGGCCGCCTGTAAGGAGACCCTCGAAGGCCTCCACCGGGTGAAGACCGAACTGGGCTGCAAAATGGCCCTCGGCGTCTCTAACATCTCCTTCGGCCTGCCCTACCGGGAACTGGTCAACAGCACGTTCCTGACGATGGCTCTCGAAGAAGGGCTGGATCTTCCCATCATCAACCCCAACGTGGACTCCATGACCGGCGCGGTCCGGGCGTTCCGGGTCCTGCGGGGCATCGATGAGAACTCCCTCGACTACATCAGTTCCTATCAGAACTACACGCCGCCCGCCGCCGGGGGCGCGGCTCCTGCCGCTCCCGCGTCCGGCACACCGGCCTCGAATGCCCCGACGGACACGGCAGAGACCGCCGGCGCGTCGCCTCTGCAGAACGCGGTCCTGAAAGGCCTCAAGACCGAAGGCGCGAACGCGACCAAGACGATGCTCGAGTCGAAAGACCCTCTGTCCATCGTCAACGAAGAGCTCATCCCGGCCCTCGACAAGGTGGGCGCGGATTTCGAAGCGGGGAAGATCTTCCTGCCGCAGCTCATCCAGAGCGCCAACGCGGCCCAGGAGTGCTTCACCGTCATCAAGGAGGAGATCGCCCGCACCGGCTCCGGCAGTGTCAGCAAGGGCAAGGTCATCCTCGCCACCGTCAAGGGCGACATCCATGACATCGGTAAGAACATCGTCAAGGTCCTCCTCGACAACTACGGCTACACGGTCATCGACCTCGGCAGAGACGTCGACCCGAAGCTCATCGTGGAGACGGCCCTTAAAGAGGACATCGAGGCGGTCGGCCTCTCGGCGCTGATGACGACGACCCTCTCCAGCATGGAGGAGACCATCGCCCTGCTCCGGAAGGAGCCGGCCCTGCAGAACGCCGACGGCACCAGCAAGGTCAACGTCATGGTCGGCGGCGCGGTCGTCACACCGGACTACGCTGAACGCATCGGCGCGGACTTCTACTGCCGGGACGCGAAAGCCACGGTGGACGCCTGCAAGTCCGTCTTCAAAAACTGATACCATCCAAAACGAATGAGGAGTGCGAGCCCCTTCCGGGACCCGCACTCTTTTTTTGAACCCTTGTCAAAAAACGGGGCAGGGATTAAACTTGACTTAAAGTTTATCCATTAAAGTTTAGAAGACATACATCGCCAACACCGTTTGGCTACAGGAGGATTTCATGAGATTACTGCTTGCAGAAGATGAGAAGATGCTGTCTGACGCCCTCGTCACCATGCTGACCCACAACAACTACTCTGTCGATGCCGTTTACAACGGCCAGGACGCCCTCGACTACCTCGAGACCGGGGACTACGACGGGGCCATCCTCGACATCATGATGCCGAAGATGGACGGCCTCACCGTGCTGCGGAAGATCCGCGAAGAAGGCCTCACGCTGCCGGTCATCATGCTGACGGCAAAGTCGGAAGTGGACGACCGGGTCGAAGGCCTCGACGCCGGTGCGGACGACTATCTCACGAAACCCTTCGCCATCAAGGAGCTGCTGGCGCGCATCCGGTCCATGACCCGCCGTCAGCCGGAACTCTCGGACTCCGTCCTGAAGTTCGGAAACCTGTCCCTCGACCGCTCCGACTACGAGCTGGCCGGTCCGGACGGGTCCACCAAACTCGCCAACAAAGAATTCCAGATCATGGAAATGCTCATGACGAACCCCGGACAGGTCATCTCGACCGAACGATTCCTCGAGAAGATCTGGGGCTATGACACCGACGCGGAAGTCAACGTCGTCTGGGTCTACATATCCACGCTTCGAAAGAAACTCGCGAGCCTCGGCACCTCGGTCCAGATCAAAGCGGCCAGAGGCGTCGGGTACTCGCTGGAGGACAAAGCATGATCGAACGGATCCGCAAACGGTTCATCCATGTGACGATCCTCTCCGTTCTGGTGGCACTGCTGCTCATCATGGGCACGTTCAACTTCGTGGCCTTTCGCAGTGTACAGACCAACGCCGACCTCATTCTCGACCTGATGGCGAACAACGGAGGCGATTTTCCGGACCGTATCCCGGATGAATACAAGGGCATCATCGAGGGCTTCGGGCAGGCGGCAACGTTTGCCGACGAAAATGGCTTCAACAAAGACTTCGACGAAGACGATCCTGCCCCGCATTTCGACAATGAGGCGATCCAGAGAGAACGCCATTATACCTTCTCTCCGGTCACCGATGAGACCCCTTATGAGGCTCGCTACTTCAGTGTGGTCCTCGACGGGGAAGGCACCGCGCTGTCGGTCAATACCGGGCGCATCGCCTCGGTCAACGTGGAGGATGCCACCAAATACGCAAAAAGCCTGCAGCACATCGGGGTCACGGAAACGGGCTACCTCGGTGTTTACCGTTACCGGGTCCAGCCGCTGGAGAACGGGACCATGTACCTGTTCCTCGACTGCTCTTCGGACCTCTACAACTCGATCTATATGCTCATCGTGAGCCTGATGATCTCCGGAGCGGCGCTGCTCCTCATCTCCATGCTGGTCATCCTCTTCTCGAAGCGGGCCATCCGCCCCATCGAGGAGAGCTACGACAAGCAGCGCAAGTTCATCACGAACGCCGGCCACGAATTGAAGACGCCCCTCGCCATCATCGACTCCTGTACGGAAGTCCTCGAGATGACCGAAGGGGAGAACAAGTGGACGGAAGGCATCCACGAACAGGTCGGCCGCCTCACCACGATGACCGCGGAACTCATCTCCATGGCCAAGATGGCGGAGAGCGACCTCGAGCTCAACAAACGGGACCTCGACCTCTCGGAACTCTGCCGGGAGACCCTGGAGCCCTTTGGCCTCATGGCGGAGGAACAGGGCCTCGGCTATGTCCTCGATATCACTCCGGGCATCCCGTTCTTCGGCAACGAACAGACTCTCAAACAGCTCTGCTCCATCCTTGCCGATAACGCGGTGAAGTACGCCGTGCCCGGCACCACCATCTACATGACCCTCAAGAAGAAGGGCCGCCGGCTCCACCTCTCGAGCGACAACGCGGCAGAGGGCGTCAAAAAGGGCAACCGGGGCGAACTCTTCGAACGGTTCTACCGGGGCGACACGTCCCACAGTCAGGAGAAGAAAGGCTACGGCATCGGGCTCTCCATGGCGCAGACCATTACGGAACTGCACAACGGCCGCATCTCGGCAATCAGCGAAGACGGTGAACGGCTCAAGATCATCGCGTCCTTCCCTGAACGGGGCGGCAGCGCGCGATCCATCCGCAAGGTCGCGAAACAGCAGGAAAAATACCATAAGAAAAACGCGAAAGAACAGGAAACGCGCATCGCAAAAGCCTGACAGACCGCAACAAACAGACGACCCCAAACAGTATCGTATTTCGATATTGTTTGGGGAATTTTTATGCCATAGGAAAACGATTTAAGTTTTTTTAACTAATTTCTGAAGTTCGTTTTAGGTAAACTGCCTAAACTTATGCTTGTAAGGAAACAACAGGAGGACACAGACATGGGAGTTACCAATGTGTTCGCCCGAACGGAACTCAAGTACCGGCTGACGGCCGCTCAGGACCGCTTTTTGCGGGAGACGCTGGCCCCCTATGTCGAGCCGGACCAGTACGGCGAAAGCACGATCTGCAACATCTACTACGACACCCCGGACTTCCGGCTCATCCGCAAGTCCATCGAAAAACCCGTTTACAAAGAGAAACTCCGGTTGCGCAGCTACGGCCCGGCCGGCCCCGACGACAACACCTTTTTAGAACTCAAGAAGAAGTACAAAGGCATCGTCTACAAGCGGCGCATCTGCCTGCCGGAACAGGACGCGATGAACTACTTAAGCGGTAAATCGCCCCTGCTGGAGGAGAACCAGATCTCGAAAGAACTCGACTGGTTCCTGGACTTTTACGGAAACCTGCAGCCGGCGGTCTACTTAAACTATGACCGCACCGCGTTCTACTCCAAAGAGGACCCGGACCTGCGCATCACCTTTGACCGGAACATCCATTTTCGGACCGACGACCTCTCTTTGCAGAGCCTTCCCGGCGGGCGATTCGTCATCCGCCCCGGCGAGAGCATCATGGAGATCAAAGCGGACGGCGCCATGCCTCTGTGGCTCACCGCGCTGCTGACGCAGGCGGGTGCGAAGAGGACCTCGTTCTCGAAATACGGAACGGCATACCAGCTTTTGCTGACCGAAGGAAACAAGCAGTCTTTTTTTACGGGAGGAACCTTAAGTGCTTGAAGCATTATTCACCAGTGTCATTGCCACGGAGGGCATCGCCGTTTCCAGTTTTCTGACCTGCCTCGCGGGTTCGCTGGTCCTCGGCGCGCTGCTCGCCTTCGTTCGTCGCCATCGTCATCATGATGGTCAGCGGCAGCATCGGAACAGGCATCGCGGTGGCCGGCACCTTCTCGCTGGTCCGCTTCCGTTCTATCCCCGGCACCGCCCGGGAGATCGGCGCCATCTTCCTCGCCATGGCCGTCGGCCTGGCCTGCGGCATGGGCTACCTCGGCTTTGCGGCCATCTTCGCGGTAGTCATGGGCATCGTCACCCTGATCTACAATCTGACATCCCTCGGTGAGCACTCCGCCGACAGCCTTGACAAGGTGCTGCGCATCACCGTCCCGGAAGACCTCGAATACGGCGCCGCTTTTGGCGATGTATTCTCCCGATATACCACACAGGCAAACCTCATCGGCGTCAAGACGACGAACCTCGGCAGCCTCAATCGCCTGACCTACTCGGTCCGGCTGAAGGAGGCGGGCACCGAAAAAGCCCTGATCGACGACCTGAGGGTCCGCAACGGCAACCTCGAGATCAACATGATGGTCCGGGGCGCCGAGGAAGGAGAGACACTCTGATGAAACCATTCAAAACGAAACTCATCGCCGTTCTGGTGGTGCTGTCCATGGTCCTGGTCCTTGCCGCCTGCAACTCGAAGACCACGACTTCGGATGCCCAGGGCGGACAGACGGTCCAGACGGAAGTGACGGAGGAAAGCACTCCGAAGACAGCGAACACCGACATGTTCACGGACCGGGACCTCGACCCCTCGTACGATGAGGCCACCACCGTCGACCTCTCGAAAGAGTCCGCGTCCAGCGTGACCATCTCGAAGGCTGGCACCTACATCCTGACCGGCACGTACAACGGCCAGGTGGTCGTGAACGTCGGCGACCAGGACAAAGTCCAGCTGGTCCTCGACAACGTGACCATCGCCAACAACGACAGCGCTGCCATCTATGTGAAGGCGGGCGATAAAGTGTTCGTCACCCTGAAAGACGGCACCACCAACAAGATCTCCTCGAGCGCCGCTTTCTCCTCGGCGGATGCCGAAACCGGCGACAACATCGACGGCGCCATCTGGTCCAAAGCGACCCTCACCTTCAACGGCAGTGGCAAACTGACCGTCACCTGTGAGAACGGCCACGGCATCGTCTCGAAGGACGACCTCAAAGTGACCGGCGGCACCATCACCGTGAATGCCGGGAAGAAAGCCATCGCCGGCAAGGACAGTGTCCGCATCCACAACGGTGTCCTGGATCTCACGGCCGGGAATGACGCCATCCACACGAGCAACGAGGAGGACGAAGACAAAGGCTTCATCTACATCGAAGGCGGCACCATCACCATCGACTCCGGCGACGACGGCATCCATGCGGAGACCGACCTCACCATCGCGGGCGGTGTCATCAACATCACGAAGTCCTATGAAGGCCTCGAAGGCCAGGACATCGCCATCAGCGGCGGAAAGATCGACATCGTCGCTTCCGATGACGGCATCAACGCCTCGGAAGGCGGCAACGGCAAAGACAACACGACCGACTTCGGCGGCTTTGGCGGAGGCGGCGGTTTCGCGGACAACCAGAACGCGAGCCTCACCATCTCCGGCGGCACCCTCAACGTCAACGCCGGCGGCGACGGCCTCGACTCCAACGGTTCCTTGACGGTGTCCGGCGGCACGACTTATGTCAGCGGCCCCACCAACAGCGGCAACGGCGCCATCGACTGTGACAACGCGAGCATCTCCGGCGGTACGGTCATCGCGGCAGGCTCTGCCGGCATGGCGGTGAACTTCGGTTCGAACTCCACCCAGTGCTCCATGCTCGTCTCTTTTGGCTCCACCGTGAAGGGCGGCACGGAAGTTATCCTGAAGGACAGTTCCGGCAAGACGATCCTGTCCTACACCCCCGAAAAGGATTACCAGACGGTGGTCCTGAGCTCCGGAGACATCAAGACCGGTGAGACCTACACGGTCACCGCCGGCAGCGAGTCCCAGACCATCGAGATGACCGACACCATCTACGGCGCCGGCGGTATGATGGGCGGCGGCCAGGGAGGCATGATGCCCGGTCAGGGCGGCTTCGGCGGTCAGCAGGGCGGACGCGGTGAGTTCAACATGGACCGCGCCCAGGGCGGCAACTATTCCGACGCGCAGAGTTCCGCGACGGTCGACTCTCAGAGCTCCGCGACCGTGTAACAGAAAAAACAACATAATTAGGGCTTGAGAAAGCCCGAAAACAAGAGTAAAATAGCGTCCTGTCAGTTGAACTGACAGGATGCTTTTTTTATAATTGTTTTTACTGAGAGAAAACAGAGAGGAGGGCGAGACGTGAAATCGTTCTTTCTGAACCTGTGGGAAGACATCAAAAACTTCTTCGGTCACTTCCGGGTGTACCTCAAGTGGCTCGCGCTGGCACTGGTGCTGGGCGTGGTCCTGGGCGTCGTCGGCGCCGGGTTCTACTACGCGCTGTTCTATGCCGGAGAACTCCGGGGACAGTACCCCTGGCTCATCTGGCTCCTGCCGGTGGCCGGTCTCGTCATCGCCGCCCTCTATTATTTCTTCGACAAAAAGCCCCAGACGGCAGAGAACAAGGGGACCAATATGGTCCTGGCCGCGGTGAACGGCGGGGAGGAGATCCCCTTCCGGATGATGCCCCTCATCTTCGTCTCCAGCGCCATCTCCCACCTCTTCGGTGCTTCGGTCGGCCGTGAAGGTGCCGCCCTGCAGATGGGCGCCAGCCTCGGTTCCACCGTCTCCCGGCTCCTCAAGTTCAACGAGAACGACCACAAGGTCCTCATCATGACCGGCATGAGCGCCGCCTTCGCCGCCATCTTCGGCTCGCCCCTGACGGCCGCCGTCTTCTCGATGGAGGTCATCTCGGTCGGTGTCATGTATTACGCGGCCCTGGTGCCCTGCACCGTGTCCGCGCTGACGGCGCTGTACATCGCGAAACTCCTCGGGGTGCAGTACGCGCAGTACCACTTCGACCTCGTACCGTCCTTCGGTCCTTTGAGCGCCGGCAAGGTCATGCTGCTCGGCATCCTCTGTGCCGTCCTCAGCATCGTCATCTGCTATACCCTCATCATCACGGAGAAGGGCATGCAGAACGTCTTCGACAACCCCTTTATCAAGATCTTCGTCGCCGGTACCGTCGTCGCGCTCCTGACCCTGCTCGTCGGGAACCAGGACTACAACGGCCTCGGCGCGGCCGTCATCCTGCAGGCGGCGGCCGGCCACGCGGTCTGGTACGCGTTCCTGCTGAAACTGCTCTTCACGGCTGTCTCCCTGGCCGGCGGATACCGGGGCGGTGAGATCGTCCCGTCGTTGTTCATCGGCGCCACCTTCGGCTGCTTCGCGGCCGGGTTCCTGGGCCTGCCTCCCGGAGTGGGAGCCGCCCTCGGCATGATCGCCGTCTTCTGCGGCGTCACGAACTCGCCCATCGCCTCCTTCATCATGGGGCTCGAACTGTTCGGCGGACAGGGCATGTGGATGTTCGGCCTCGTCGTCGCGGTCAGCTACATGCTGTCGGGCTATTACGGCCTCTACAAGAGCCAGCTCATCATCTACTCAAAATACCGGTCAGTCTACGTGCATCGCAAGGCACACCGCTGACCAGGAGGGAATACAGAACATGTCAGAAAACTTCTACATTGCGATCGGCCGTCAGAGCGGCTGTGGCGGCCGACTCGTCGGCAAGGCCCTGGCAGACCGCCTCGGCATCGCCTACTACGACAAAGACAACATCATCGATCTTGTGGCGGAGGACTGCGGTCTTGCCCGTCAGAGCGTCGTCGAACTCATGGAGCGCAAGACGTCGAGCCTTCTCTATGAAATGGCCACCTTCGCTCACACGAACCCCCTTGAAGAACAGGTCTTCCTCTCGAAGAACCGGGTCATCAACGCTCTCGCCGACCAGGGCTCCATGGTCATCGTCGGCAGCTGCGGAGACTACGTCCTGAGAGACCGGGAGCGCCTTCTGAAGGTCTTCCTGTACGGCAGCATCGAACAGCGGATCGACCGCATCGTGAACGTCTATAAGGACACCGTCAGCCTGTCTCCCCAGAAGCTGAAGTCGATGGACAAATCCCGCGCCGACTACTACCGGTTCTTCACCTCCTACAAGTGGGGCGACTGGACCAACTACGACATCCTTTTCAACACCGACCTTGGTCTCGACCCTGTGACCGACATGCTCGAGCACATCGCCAACGTACGGTTTGGGGGTGAGGCGTAAATGGCAGAAGCCGTCGCTGCGAAAAAAGCAGCCACTCCTCCTCCGAACCGGATGGGGACCGACCCCATTCAGCCCCTGCTCATCAAGACCTCCATCCCGATGGTCATCTCCATGCTGGTGCAGGCGCTCTACAACATCGTCGACAGCCTGTTCGTCGCCCGCATCGAGGAAGACGCGCTGACCGCCGTCTCTCTGGCGTTCTCCATGCAGAACCTGATGATCGCGGTCGCCATCGGTACCGGTGTCGGTTTCTCGGCCCTGGTCTCCAAGAGCCTTGGCGAGCGGAACTTCGAAATGGCGAACCGGGCCGCGAACAACGCGATCCCGCTCTACGCTCTCACGTACCTTCTGTTCCTCGTCATGGCGTTTACCATGACCGAACCTTTCTTTGAAGCACAGCACGCCTCCGCGAAGATCACTCAGTACGGCATCGACTACATGAAGACCGTCCTCATCTTCTCCTTCGGTATGCTGATGCAGATCTGCCTCGAACGGATGCTGCTTGCCACCGGCAAGACCTTCTACAGCATGATCACCCAGGCCACCGGCGCCATCATCAACTGCATCGCCGACCCCATCCTCATCTTCGGCCTTCTCGGCGCCCCGAGAATGGGCGTCAAGGGCGCGGCTGTCGCGACCATCTTCGGTCAGATCATCGCCGCCGCTCTCGCGCTGTTCTTCAACATGAAGTACAACAAGGAGATCACCCTGAGTTTCAAGTACATGAAACTGAAAGCGGAAGTCGTCCGGCGCATCTATGCCGTCGGTCTGCCGTCCATCATCATGTCGGCCATCGGTTCCGTCATGGTCTTCGGTTTCAACCGCATCCTGATGGCGTTCACATCCACTGCGGCCGCCGTCTTCGGCGCGTATTTCAAGCTCCAGAGCTTCATCTTCATGCCCATCTTCGGCATCAACAACGGCATGGTCCCCATCGTCGCCTACAACTACGGCGCGCGGAACAAGCACCGTGTCCTTGAGACCATCAAGTATGCCGCTATGTATGCCATCGGCATCATGCTCATCGGTCTCATCCTGTTCGAGACTATTCCGGGCCCGCTGCTGAAGTTCTATGACGCATCGCCCGAAATGCTGGCCATCGGCATCCCGGCCCTTCGCATCATCGCGACCCACTTCCTCATCGCCGGCGCCGCCATCATGATGTCCTCGTCTTTCCAGGCCCTCGGCAACGGCGTCTACAGCATGATCGTCTCCATCCTTCGTCAGATGGTCGCTCTGCTGCCCGC
>ONFJ01000042.1 GCA_900317085.1 uncultured Eubacteriales bacterium
TGTGTATAATTTATGTGTATATGTAAAATTCCCCGGAGAAGTATAGGAGGAATCGAAATGGAATTTGAACTGAGCGTAAAAAAGATGACGCTGCGCGAGCAGATCAGCTTTCTTACCGGTAAGGACTTCTGGCACACTGCCTCGGTCGACCGGTTAGCTGTCCCGTCCGTCATGGTCTCCGACGGCCCCACCGGCCTGCGGAAGATGAAAGGTCTCGGGACCATCACCGCCATCTGCTTCCCGTCCGCGGCCGCCGTGGCCAGCGCATGGGACAAGGAAGGCACCAGAGCATTCGGCGAAGTTCTCGGTAACGAATGCCGCGCAGAGCGCCTGTCGGTCCTGCTGGGCCCCGGCATCTGCATCAAACGTTCTCCGCTCTGCGGCAGAAACTTCGAGTACTACTCGGAAGACCCGTTCCTGGCCGGTACGCTGGCAGCGAACTACATCAACGGCGTCCAGTCCAAAGGCGTCGGCACGTCCATCAAACACTTCGCATGCAACAGCACGGAAGACTTCCGTTACAAGGCGGATTCCATCGTCGACGAGAGAGCACTCCGGGAAATCTATCTCCGCGGCTTTGAGATCGCTGTCAAACAGGCGCAGCCCTGGACCATCATGATGGCCTACAACAAGGTCAACGGCAAGTACTGCACCGAAAACAGCCACCTCATGGAGGACATCCTCCGTGGGGAATGGGGCTTCGAAGGCCTGACCGTCAGTGACTGGATGGCCACGGCCGACCGCGTGAGAGCCCTCAAGGCCGGCCTCGACCTCGAAATGCCCGGCACCGGCTACTACACCATCAGCAAGGTCGCAAAGGCTTATCGCGACGGCGAGGTCTCCCAGGAAGAGATCGAAACGAGCGCCCGCCGCGTCCTGCACCTCGTGGACAAGTCCACTTCCGGTTCCCTCGGCGAAGCCGCTGTCTGGGACAAGAAAGCCGACCACGCCTACGCCATCGAGCTTGCCAAGAAGTGCCCGGTCCTTCTGAAGAACGACAACGACCTTCTTCCCTTCAAGAAGACCGATAAAGTCGCCATCATCGGCGCCCGCGCCAAGAACCCGCTCGTTCAGGGCGGCGGTTCCGCGCACATCAACGCTTACCGCATCGAGAGCCCCTACACCGCGTTCGAAAACCTCGGTATGGACCTCTCCTATGCACCGGGTTACGACCTCAAGATGCTCGACGAAGTGAACCAGGGTCTCATCTCGGAAGCGAAAGCAGTCGCCGAGAAGGCCGACAAGGTCCTGCTCTTCGTCTCCTGCTCCGATATGGATGTCCAGGAAGGCTTCGACCACACCACCATGGACCTCCCGAAGGCGATGAACGCCGTCGTCGAGGCCGTGGCATCGGTCAACAAGAACGTCGCGGTCATCCTCTCCACCGGCAGCTCCGTCGTCCTTCCCTGGGCTGACAAAGTCGGTGCCATCCTGCAGACCTACCTGCTGGGCGAAGGCTTCGGCGCCGCTCTTCCGGCCCTCGTCCTCGGCGAAGTTTCCCCGAGCGGCAAGCTGGCAGAGACCTACCCGAAGGCTCTGAGAGACGTTCCCTGCCTCGCAGACTTCAAGGTCGACCACAACTGCAACCTCAAGTTCCGCGAATCCATCTTCGTCGGGTACCGTTACTATGACACCGCCGGGAAGGAAGTCGCTTACCCCTTCGGCTACGGCCTGTCCTACACGAAGTTCGACTACTCCGACCTCAAGGTCGCGAAGACCGACGACGGCAACGTCGCAGTCAGCTTCAACATCAAGAACGTCGGCGGCATGAAGGCCGATGAGATCGCGCAGGTCTATGTCGGTGCATGCTTCGCTTCGAAGGTATATCGCGCCAAGAAAGAGCTCAAGGAGTTCGCCAGAGTCTCCCTCGAGCCCGGTGAGACCCAGACCGTGGAGCTGTGCCTCGACCCGACCGCGTTCGAGTACTTCAGTGCGGACCTCGACAAGTGGGTCACCGAAGCCGGTACTTACAAAGTCATGGTCGGTGCCTCCTCGAGAGACATCCGCCTCAGCGCAGACATCGACATCGAGTCCGCGGACGACCTCTCCAAAGAGGGCAACTACGCTGACTTCGCGCCGCATTACTTCAAGGCGAACATCGCCGAAGTCTCTGACACCGAGTTCTACAATGTCCTCGGCTACGACCTCGACCAGTACCTGCCCGACTCCAGCGACCTGCGCCTGACCCAGGCGGACGCCATCGCGGACGCTACGGCCAGCAAGCCCGGCAAAGCGGTCAACAACTTCCTCGACATGCTCGGCTCCATCCCGTTCGTTCCGGAGATCTACAAGAAGCTCGTTGTCGACTTTGTGAAGACCATGCCCATCAACCGGATGGTCAAGGTCTCCAAGGGCATCCTGTCCGACAACATGGGCGACGGCATCATCACCCTCCTGAACGGCGGCACCGTCGTCGACATGGTGAAGCTCATGGCCCTCGGTGTCCCGGATACCGCGAAAGCCATCCTGATCCCGTTCATCCAGAAGAAGGCCGTCGCGAAGCCGAAGAAGAAAAAAGGCATCTGAGCCGAAGTTCAGACGCTCTGAATGGTAAGAACCAAGCCGCCGGTCAGCCGATCGGCGGCTTTTCGTAAAGGAAGTGCCTCCATGAGTACCGAAGCAAAGGCCGGCAGCTGCCTCATCGTGACGTCCCGCATCGACAGCGCGGACCGGCTCCACATCACCCCCACAGCGTATGACGCCATCATCTGCGCGGACAAGGGCCTGCAGGTGGCGGAAGCCCTGCACCTTCTGGGCGATGTACCGGTCTACCTCATCGGCGACTACGACTCCGGCACCCCGCCCACCGAAGCGGAGCGGGCGGCGGCCTCCGGCCTCGTCGTGCTGCCCTCAGTCAAGGACATGACGGACAGCGAGGCCGCCATCGACCTCGCCGTCTCCAAAGGCTTCGCACGCATCCATGTCCTCGGCGGTCTCGGCGGTCGCTTCGACCACTCGATGGGCAACCTCGGCATGCTGGCGAAGTACGTGGACGACCCGCGGGTCGAAGCCCTCAGCTTCGAAGACGGGCAGAACCTCGTGTTCCTGAAAGCGCCCGGCACGTTCCGGGTCCCGGCGCAGGGCACGTCGCTCCCGGAGGGCGGACCCGTGAACCGCTTTTACTACTTCGGGCTCATCGCCTACGGCGGCCCCGTCGAAGGGCTGACCATCACCGGGGCGAAGTACCCGCTCGCCGGCCACACGCTGACGCCGGACACGACCCTCGGCGTCTCGAACGAGGTCGCCGCCGGCGCATCTTACGCGGAAGTGACGCACGAGCAAGGGCACTTGCTGGTGATACTTTCTATCGACTAACGAAAAAGGCTCCTGCCAGAGGCAGGAGCCTTACGTTTTTAACTTATGCGTCCTGGGCGTCCAGTGCGTACGCGGCTTCGAGGGCCACCTTGATGGCGCCTTCGACAGCGTGGACGGCGTTGGGGTTCAGGAGGTCGACGTCGTCGTTCTCGTTGCGGTAGAACGGCGGTACCTCATCGGGCAGCGAGGAGATCTGCGCGGCGGCGAGGCCGGCCTTGTCGTAGACCTTGAGGTCGCCCTTGTGGTACTTCGGGTTGTGGTCGGTGAGCAGGACGCCGGCGTTGGCGGCGGCCTCGTCGACCAGCTTCGAAACTTTCCGGCCCTTGCTGATGACGTTCAGCGAGTCGGGGTCGTAGATGGAGTCGAAGCACAGGATGGTGGTGTCGAGGGCGTCAAGGTCGGCCTTGAAGTCCCGGACAAAGGCTTTGGCGCCGGCGTTCTTCGCTTCCTTGGAGGAAGTCAGAAGGACGCAGAGCTCGGTGCTCTCGAGGCGCAGGTCCTGTTCCGACATGTAGCGCATGGCGCCGCAGGCGGCATAAGCGCCCAGCAGGTTGTCCGCCACACCGGGGAACGAGAAACCGGTGGAAACGGTCCGGCTCAGGATGAGCGGAAAGATGACGAAGATGGGTAAGCCGTAAGCCAGGTACTCGAGTTCGTCCTGGAAGCCGAAGTTCAGCGTGCCGTTGTCGACGAGCAGCATGACCACGCAGAAGGCGATGTACAGAGCCACGCCCAGGAGGGTCAGGAACTTCAGGAGCGCGGCGGTGCCGCGGGAGATGTTCCGCTTGAAGGGAGCGTCGAGGTTCGCTTCAAAGATGATGCGGGCCGCGGGCTCTCCGGAAGCTTTCCGGCGGGCGAAGACGTTGAGGTCTTCCACGCTCTTGGAGGTGCCGCCGAACACGCCGAGGGCGGCGAGCAGGGACAGCAGCGCGGTGACCAGAGCGGCCAGGATGAAGTACGGGTTCACGAGGGAGAACAGGATGGCGAACACCGCGGTGGCGACCAGGAAGATGAAGGTCAGAAGGTTCGACGTGATGTACGCCTTCTGTTTCGCGTAGAAGCTGACTTCGTCGACTTCATCGCAGAATTCTTTCAGGTCTTTGGTCAGCTGATCGCGAAGCACGAGCTCCGCTTTGCCGCCGGCCTGCCGTTTGTTGGTGTCGGCGTTCTCCATGAAACTCTTGGAAGAACGGACTGCGTAGTTACAGCATTCACGGACTTTGCCGTCGTAGCGTTCGAAGGTCTCGCTGGCTTTCATTGTTATGCCTCCTCTTCGTCGAAATCGTAATCCTTGAGGTCATCATCGGCTTCTTCCTTCGCGCCGCAGACGCTGCAGTCGTGGCGGTGGGTCAGGTCGATCTTGTCGATAGTGGCATTTTCACAGTTGTAGATGAAGAGCTTGCCCTTCATGGCGACCGGGGCACCCAGCAGGTACTGCAGGACCGAGGTGGACATGAGGGACGCGATGATGGAGGAAACGCCGCTGACGCTGCCGTAGTTATCTTCCGGCGGCATCTCTTCGCCGTAGAAGCAGGCGAGGCACGGAGTCTCGTGGGGCAGGATGAACCCTGCGGTGCCGATGAAGCCGTTGGTCTTGCCGAGCACGAACGGTTTGTCGAGTTCGACACAGGCTTCGTTGACCAGCATCTGGGTCTGCGGGTTGTTGACGGCGAGCACGACGATGTCGTACTGGCTGACGATCTCGTAGACGTTGTCCTTGTTGATGGCCGTGGCGTGGGGGATGACATTGATGAGGCTGTTGTAGGCCTTCAGTTTCCGGGTGGCGGAAATGACCTTCAGAGTCCCCAGGTCTTCCTCAAAATGGACGAATGCGTTCAGGTTGGACGTGCCGACGATGTTGTGGTCCGCGACACCGATGGTGCCGACGCCGGCAGAGGCCAGGTTGTACATCAGGGTGCTGCCGATGGAGCTCGCACCGATGACGAGGACACTGGCGTCCTCCAGAAGCTGTTGTCCTTCTCCACTGAATTCCTGGACCATGCTCTGGCGGGAATATCGTTCAGAGTTCATACACATTTTCCTCCGGTTGCTATTATAATGGTTACGATTATAGCAGTTGACCTGTTGAGTGTAAACAGATTTTTAGGCGAAAATTCAAAAATGATTGGTTGTATTGTCCAAAGGAAACAAAAATGTCCGAAAACCGTCTGTTCATAAAAATAGAGCCTCCCAAACGGGAGGCTCTGAATGTAAAGACGGACTTAATGGTCGATCCAGTCTTTGGCTCTTTCGATGGCTTTCTTCCAGCCGCCGTAGAGCTCGTCGCGGGTCGCGGCATCCATTTCCGGATAGTAGATCTTGGAGACTTCGCGGTTCTCGGCGATCTCGTCGAGGTCTTTCCAGAACCCGACTGCCAGACCGGCGCAGTATGCGCAGCCGAGCGCGGTGGTCTCGACGATCTTCGGACGGTTGACTTCACAGTCGAGGACGTCGGACTGGATCTGCATCATGATGTCGGAGACGGAAGCGCCGCCGTCGACACGGATGGACTTGATCTCCATGCCGGAGTCGTCTCTCATGGCGTTGACGAGGTCAGCGCACTGATAGCAGATGGCTTCGATGACGGCACGGCAGAAGTGTGCGCGATTGACGCCACGGGTGAGGCCGACGATGCAGCCACGGGCGTACATGTCCCAATAGGGAGCACCGAGACCGGTGAACGCGGGGACGAGGTAGATGCCGTTGGCGTCGGGGACGGACTCGGCGAGTTCGTCGCAGCGGGGAGCCTTGTCGATCATCTGCAGTTCATCGCGCAGCCACTGGATGGTGGCGCCGCAGTTGAAGGCGGAGCCTTCGAGGCAGTAGGTGATGTCGTCGTCAGACAGCGCCCAGGCGATACCGGAGATGAGGTTGCTCTTGGACTCGACTCTCTGTTTGCCGGTGTTCATGAGCAGGAAGCAGCCGGTACCATAGGTGGACTTGACGATGCCGTCCTGGAATGCGCACTGACCGAAGAGGGCAGCGGGCTGGTCGCCGATGGCGCCGGAGACCGGAGTGCCTTCGAGGCCTTCCAGACCTGCGATGCCGGGAGCGACGAGGCCATAGACCTGGCTGGAGGGAACGACCTTCGGCAGGATGCTCATCGGGATGTCCATCAGTTCGCAGAGCTCTTCGTCCCAGGACAGGGTGTTGATGTTGAAGAGCATGGTGCGGGTGGCGTTGGAGTAGTCCGTGACATGGACAGCGCTTTCCGGATGGGTGGCGCCGCCGGTCAGGTTCCAGATGAGCCAGGTGTCGATGGTACCGAAGAGGAGTTTGCCTTCGTCAGCAAGTTCCTGGGCTTCCGGGACGTTGTCGAGGAGCCAGCGGATCTTGGTGGCGGAGAAGTAGGCGTCAACGATGAGGCCGGTCTTCTGTTTGATGGTCTCGAGGTGTCCCTCCGCCTTCAGTTTCTCGGCGTAGTCCGCGGTACGGCGGCACTGCCAGACGATGGCGTTGTGAACGGGACGGCCGGTCGTTTTGTCCCAAAGGATGGTGGTCTCGCGCTGGTTGGTGACACCGATGGCGGCGATGTCGGCGGGATCGATCTCGCCTTCGCCGAGGATGGTGGCGACACACTGCAGCTCGGTCATGAGGATGTCTTCGGGTCTGTGCTCAACCCAGCCTGCATGAGGGTAGATCTGCTCGAACTCTCTCTGGGATTTGGTGACGATCTTGCCATACTTGTCAAAGATGATCGCTCTGGAACTGGTGGTACCCTGATCCAAAGCCATTACATATTTGGCCATAGCAAAGTTCCTCCTTTATGAAACAATTTTTACATACTTGATACAACTCCCGCGTGACCATCGCGGAATTTTTTAGCGAAATTGCTAATCTGATGGTAAAGAATGAGGCGCTGAGCAGGACTCAGCGCCTCTTCTAACACTATTTTAGTACAGTAAAATTGTTTTTACAAGTACTTATTCTTCCGGAGCGTACAACGCTACGAGACGCTTGAGGTGCTCGAGGCGTTCTTTCGCTTCGACAGCGCTCTGATCGAACAGTGCGTCTGCCTTCTCCGGGAAGGACCGCTTGAGGGAGGAGTAACGTACTTCGTTCATGATGAAGTCCTTGTACTCTTCGGTCGGGTCTTTGCTGTCCAGAGTGAACGGGTTCTTGCCTTCCGCGATGAGGGCCGGGTTGTAGCGGAACAGATGCCAGTAACCGGAGGTGACGGCTCTCTTCTCTTCGGTCATCGCGATGGTCAGACCGCCCTTGATGCCGTGGTTGATGCACGGAGCATAGGCGATGATGATGGACGGGCCCTTGTAAGCTTCCGCTTCGTGGATGGCTTTCAGGGTCTGGTTGTAGTCAGCACCCATGGCGACCTGAGCAACATAGACATAACCATAGCTCATGGCGATGCCGGCGAGGTCTTTCTTCTTCACGGTCTTACCGGAAGCTGCGAACTTCGCGATGGCGCCGGTACGGGTGGACTTGGAGGCCTGTCCGCCGGTGTTGGAGTAAACTTCGGTATCGAAGACCATGATGTTGACGTCTTCGTTGGCAGCAAGGACATGGTCGAGACCGCCGAAACCGATGTCATAGGCCCAGCCGTCGCCGCCGAAGATCCACTGGGACTTCTTGGCGAGGTAGTCCTTGTCACCGAGGACGTCTTCGACTGCCTTCTGAGCTTCCGCGTCATCGAGTTTGACACCGGAGAGGATGGCAGCAAGTTCCGCAGCCGGAGCGGCGTTGGTGGTGGCGTCGTTGTAGGTCTCCATCCAGGCCTGAGCCTTGGCTTTGACGTCTTCCGGAGCGACAGCGGCGATCTTGTCGACGTCGACGAGGAGACGCTCACGGATCTGCTTGTTGGCAAGCATCATACCGTAACCGAACTCGGCGTTGTCCTCGAACAGGGAGTTGGACCATGCCGGACCCTTGCCTTCCGCGTCTTTGCAGTACGGAGTGGAGGGAGCGGAGTTGCCCCAGATGGAGGAGCAGCCGGTGGCGTTGGCGATGTACATCTTGTTGCCGAACAGCTGGGTAACGAGTTTTGCGTACGGAGTCTCACCGCAGCCGGCGCAGGCGCCGGAGAACTCGAGGTAAGGTTTCTTGAACTGAGAGCCCTTGACGGTGGTGTCTTTGAACTTCTCGATGACTTCGGCCTTCTCGGGCAGCTCAGCAGCATACTCGAATGCGAAGTGCTCGGTCTTCTGGCCCTCGAAGGGTTTCATGACGATGGCCTTTCTGGCCGGGTCTTTGGCGCCTGCCGGGCAGATGTTCACGCAGGAACCGCAGCCGGAGCAGTCGTAAGCGGAAACGGTGATGCCGAACTTGTAGCCGGGCATGCCGCGAAGGTCGACGAGCTTCATGGAAGCCGGAGCGGCCTCAGCCTCAGCCTCGGTCAGAGCGACCGGACGGATGACGGCGTGCGGGCAGACATAGGCACACTGGTTACACTGGATACATTTGTCGGGCTGCCACTCCGGAACGAAGAGGGAAACGCCGCGTTTCTCCAGAGCGGAGGAGCCGAGGGGCTGTTTGCCTTCGACATAGTCGGAGAAGACAGAGACGGGGATGTCGTCGCCGTGCTGGTCGTTGGTCGGGACGAGGACGTTGTCCATGAACTTCTTGAGTTCGGGGTCTTTGACTTCGAAGAGCGGGGTCTTCGGAGTGTCCGTCGCGTCGGCCCATGCAGCCGGGACTTCGACTTTCGTCATGGCGGTGAAGCCCTTGTCGATGGCTTCGTGGTTCATGCGGACGATGTCTTCGCCCTTTCTGGAGAAGGACTTGGTGGCAGCGTCTTTCATGAGCTGGAGTGCTTCCTCACCGGGGATGATCTGAGTCAGGTTGAAGAACGCGGACTGCAGGATGGTGGAAACACGGTTGCCAAGGCCGACTTCCTGTGCGATGGAGGAAGCGTCGATGGTATAGAACTGGATGTTGTGCTTGGCGATGTACTGCTTGACTTTCGCCGGGATGTGCTCGTCGAGCTCTTCCTGGGTCTTCCAGAGGCAGTTGAGCAGGAAGGTGCCGCCGTCTTTCAGATCCTGGACCATGTCGTAGCGCTCGATGTAGGACTCGTTGTGGCAGGCGACAAAGTCAGCGGAGTTGATGAGGTAGGCGGAGTTGATGGGCTGATCGCCGAAACGAAGGTGGGAGACGGTGATACCGCCGGATTTCTTCGAGTCGTATGCGAAGTAAGCCTGGACCTTCTTGTCGGTGTGGTCACCGATGATCTTGATGGAGTTCTTGTTGGCGCCGACGGTACCGTCAGAGCCGAGACCCCAGAACTTACAGGAATAGGTTCCCTTCGGAACGGTGTCGAGAACGGGGGCGATGGGCAGGCTCAGGTTGCTGACATCGTCGTGGATGGCGATGGTGAAGTGCTCCTTCGGCTCTGCAGCTTCCATGTTCTCATAGATCGGGATGATGTGGGACGGAGTGGTGTCTTTACCACCGAGACCGAAGCGGCCGCCGTAGACGGGAACGCTGTCGAACTCAGTGCCCTTCAGGGCAGCGACGACGTCGAGGTAAAGGGGCTCGCCGTAGGAGCCGGGCTCCTTGGTTCTGTCGAGGACAGAGATCTTCTTGACGGTCTTCGGAAGAGCGGCAACAAGATACTTCTGAGAGAACGGTCTGTAAAGGTGGCACTTGACGAGACCGACTTTGGCGCCGTGCGCGTTCAGGTAGTCGACAGACTCCTGGATGGTGCCGTTGATGGAACCCATGGCGACGATGACGTACTCGGCGTCCTCAGCACCATAGTAGTTGAACAGGTGATAGTCCGTGCCGATCTTCTCGTTGACGGCCTGCATGTACTGCTCGGTGACTTCGACGATGTTGTCATAAGCCGGGTTGCAGGCTTCGCGTGCCTGGAAGAAGATCTCGGGGGACTGAGCGGAACCTCTCTGGTCGGGATGCTCCGGGTTCAGAGCCTTGCGACGGAAGTCGGCAATGGCGTCCCAGTCGACCATCTCGGCGAGGGTGTCGTTGTCCCAGACTTCGATCTTCTGGATCTCGTGGGAAGTACGGAAACCGTCGAAGAAGTGCATGAAGGGGACTTTGCCCTTGATGGTGGAAAGGTGAGCGACGGCGCCGAGGTCCATGCATTCCTGAACGGTGTCAGAGCAAAGCATGGCAAAACCGGTCTGGCGGCAGGCCATGACGTCGGAGTGGTCACCGAAGATGTTCAGGGCGTGGCTCGCGACGCAGCGGGCGGAAACGTCCATGACGCAGGGAGTCTGCTCACCGGCGATCTTGTACATGTTCGGGATCATCAGGAGAAGACCCTGAGAAGCCGTGTAGGTGGTGGTCAGAGCACCGGCAGTGACGGAACCGTGAACGGCACCGGCGGCACCGGCTTCGGACTGCATCTCAGCGACGCGGACCGTCTGGCCGAAGATGTTCTTCGCACCGGCAGCAGCCATCGAGTCGGTGACTTCAGCCATGGTGGAAGACGGCGTGATGGGGTAAATGGCAGCAACTTCCGTAAATGCGTACGATACGGTAGCGGCGGCAGTATTACCATCCATGGTTTTGAGTTTTCTGCTCATAATATGCCTCCAAGCTATAAAGTTAATATACTTTTCAGTGCTTAAAAAAGTAAGCAGGCGTATATGCGTAATAATTATAATACAGGCATTAGTAATTATCAAACAACTTCTTGACAACGTTTTCACAAGATTTTTACCTCTGTTTCGCCTTTTTCAAGTGAATTTGCATAAAAGGTTTTCCACGGCGGTCCCTGTGGCGATGTACGGGCAAAAATTGACAGTCACCTCCTCTGTTAATATAATATAAATTACCAGAAAACGCGGACAAATCGCGTACCGGAAGGAGATATACATCTATGGATGACCCCGGGTCTATCAGTTATCTGGTCGCCATCATCATTTTAGTCGCCATCCTCGTCGTCGAGGAGGTCGTATACCTGGTGCGTTCGGCGCTCAACGCGCTGACGGACTCCCGCGCCGAGGAACTGGGGGAGCACCCGAAAAAGAACGTACAGAAGCTCATCGCCCGTAAGGACGACGTGTTCCTCGCCATCTCGCTCACCAGCATCCTCATGACGACCCTGTTCGCCATGACGGCCACGCTGGCCTTCGCCCCGCCGCTCATGGACTGGCTGCACGGCCTCGGCGTCCCCGCCGTCTGGTGCACCGTCCTCGCGCTCATCATCATCCCGTTCCTGTCGTCCGGCATTTTGATGACGCTGACCGGCATCATCC
Source organism: uncultured Eubacteriales bacterium (assembly GCA_900317085.1). Taxonomy (GTDB): domain Bacteria; phylum Bacillota; class Clostridia; order Oscillospirales; family Acutalibacteraceae; genus RUG420. Next base: position 11,493 of record ONFJ01000042.1, read on the forward strand.
CGCGGAAGGTCGGGCAGAAGCGCCCCTACGGCGTCATCACCCGGTTCTCGGGCATCGCCCTCGCCATCTACACGCTGCAGCGGCCCGCCGTGGCCATCTGCTCCGGCGTCTCGAGCCTGCTCATGAAGCTCTTCGGCCTCGAACGCATGAAGGCGGAGGACTCCGTCACCGAGGCCGAGATCCTCTCGCAGGTCGAGACCGCCGGTGACACCGGCGCCATCGACGACGAGCAGCGGGAGATGATCAACAACATCTTTGAGTTCGACGACGTCTTCGTCTCGGACCTCATGACCCACCGCACCGACGTCACCGCGGTCGCGGACACCGCACCCGTCGCCGAAGTCCGGGAAGTGGCCATCGAAGAGGGCTACTCCCGTATCCCGGTCTACCACAAGACCATCGACGACATCGTCGGCATCGTCTACGTCAAGGACCTTCTGACCTACGTCGGCGAAGGCCTCCCGCCCCGGCTCTGTGCCGGCGACGTCATGCGGGAAGCGTTCTTCGTCCCGGAGACCATGCGCTGTGACAAACTGTTCCGGACGATGAACGACAAACGGACGCAGATCGCCGTCGCCGTCGACGAGTACGGCGGGACCGCAGGCATCATCACCCTCGAGGACCTGCTGGAAGCCATCGTCGGAAGCATCCAGGACGAGTACGACGAAGAGGAAGAAGAGGAGATCGAGCAGATCACCGAGAACGTCTTCGACTTCGACGGCACCACCGACATCGAAGAGGTGGCGGAAGTCCTCGGCATCGACATCCCCGAAGGGGAGTACGATACCATCGGCGGGTTCATCATGGCCCTTCTCGACCGCATCCCCGAAGACGGGACCGTCTCGGAGGCGGACTTCGAGAACATCCACTTCACCGCGTCCGAGGTCGAAGACCGGCGGATCGGCAACGTGCGTGCGGAGCGGCTTTGAGCAAATCGCCCAAAAAAACGCCGGAACGGCGCAAAAAGATGTCTGTTTAATTCGCACGAGATTCGGCGAAACCCCTTGAAAAGTTTTTGGGGTAAGATATAATTAAGGTGTGCCAATTGACAAATCTTTGTCATAAGCAAATACATGTATTTCTTTATTGGAGGTTTTTCCCATGGTTAAAGTAGCTATTAACGGATTTGGCCGTATCGGCCGTCTCGCCTTCCGCCAGATGTTTGACGCTGAAGGTTATGAAGTCGTTGCCATCAACGACCTTACCGCACCTGCAATGCTTGCAGATCTTCTGAAATTCGACACCGCTCAGGGCGGTTTCTGCGGTCGCATCGGCGAGAATCTTCACACCGTCGAAGCCGGTGAGAACTCCATCACCGTCGATGGCAAAGAGATCACCATCTATGCCGAGCCGGACGCTTCCAAGCTTCCGTGGGGCGAACTCGACGTCGACGTCGTCCTTGAATGCACCGGTTTCTACACTTCCAAAGCGAAGTCCCAGGCTCACATCGACGCAGGCGCGAAGAAAGTCGTCATCTCTGCTCCCGCAGGCAACGACCTTCCCACCATCGTCTACAGCGTCAACAACGAGACCCTGACCACCGATGACAAGATCATCTCCGCTGCATCCTGCACCACCAACTGCCTCGCTCCCATGGCGAAAGCCCTCAACGATTATGCTCCGATCGTCTCCGGTATCATGTGCACCGTCCATGCTTACACCGGCGATCAGATGATCCTCGACGGCCCGCACAGAAAGGGCGACATGAGAAGAGCCCGTGCTGGCGCTGCCAACATCGTTCCGAACAGCACCGGCGCTGCCAAGGCCATCGGTCTTGTCATCCCCGAACTGAACGGCAAACTCATCGGCGCTGCTCAGCGTGTTCCGGTCCCGACCGGTTCCACCACCCTTCTCTTCGCTGTTGTGGAAGGCAAGGACGTCACTGTCGAAGGCATCAACGCTGCCATGAAGGCTGCTTCTTCCGAGTCCTTCGGTTACAACGAGGACCCGATCGTTTCTTCCGATGTCATCGGCATGAAGTACGGTTCCCTGTTCGACAGCACCCAGACCATGGTCACCGAGATCGGCGACGGCAAATATGAAGTCCAGGTCGTTTCCTGGTACGACAACGAGAACTCCTACACCAGCCAGATGGTCCGTACCATCAAGTACTTCGCTGAACTTGGCTAAGTAGAGTCCTCCCTGCGGTCAAATCCGTAGTCCTGAAAAGGCACGACAAAATCCCCCGACTTCCGGTCGGGGGATTTTTTTGCTTCAAACTTCAGTTGTCTGTCATTCAATGCCTTTGGCGCATCGCTATACTGAACCGTTGAAACTCTGAACCATATGAGCCCTACAAATCCGAATTTGTTGAGCTGATTTCCCGGGGAAGGGGAAGCCAAAGAGTGTGAGAGAAAGCCACCTTCCCCTGTCCCCGGACCCCTACCCCTTC
>ONFJ01000006.1 GCA_900317085.1 uncultured Eubacteriales bacterium
TACCCCGCCCCGGAGAACGTGCTCCGGTTCCTGCGGATGGAGGCCCCGGTGAAGTACTGCATCGTCGGCATGGACCCCTACCCCTCCTTCAACGAGCGGGACGGCATCCCCATCGCCACCGGCCGCAGCTTCGAAGTCTCCGAGCTCTACGGTCAGGGTTGGGACTACAAGATCAAACAGGCCTCTCTGCGGAACATGCTGAAGGCGATCTACTACAATGAGACCGGCACGAACCCGCAGCTCTCAGTCATCCGGGACGAGATCGTCTCCGGCGCCTTCGACATCCTCCCGCCCACCGACTGGTTTGGCGCGATGGAAGCCCAGGGCGTCCTGTTCCTGAACTCCACTCTGACCGTCGAAGCCGGGAAACCGGGCTCACACCAGAAACTGTGGGAGCCTTTCCGGGCAAAACTCATTCCGTACCTCGAGCAGATGGGTTGTGTCTTCATGCTCTGGGGAAACAACGCCCAGACCGAAGTTCCCGTCTACCTGAGCGACACGGCAAAGACCACTCAGGTCCTGACCGCCCCTCACCCCCGCATGGCGGAGTTTGTCACCGGGAACACGTTCCGGGACGCGACAGACGTCAACTGGACCGGAGTGGGGTAAAAAAATAGCCTCCGGCGAATGCCGGAGGCTTTCTCTGTTATTCCAGGTTTGAAATCGATCAGATGAGGAACTGCGCGAGCAGACGGACTTCCTTGATGGCTTTCCATCTGTCTTTCAGGTCGAGCGGAGGCAGCGGCGCTTCGATGCAGTCGACATCGAGGTTCTGTGCTTCCAGTTCCGGAATGGTGTAAGGTCCATCGCGGAAGGCATCGTAGGTCATGTCGGTCGGCTGGCCAAGGGCGGCGAAACCGACTTTGATGAGGTACTTCCGGACGGCGCCGATGCCGATCCAGGGAAGCCAGACGAGGTCGCCCTGACCCGGAAGGGTGGGCATCATAGAGGCAGCCATACGGACCGCAAGGTTGTTGACTTCGCCCCAGCCGCGGATGAAGAAGAACGGATGGGATGCGGCTTCCTTCGCCGGAGCGGAGTTCTCGCCGACGACGACCGTCAGGCCGGGCAGAGCCTTGAGCTCTTCGAGGCTGTAGGCATGTCCGTCATCGGAGAGCCAGTACTTCTCGCCTTCGAATTCGGCGCCTTCACCGACGATGACGTTAAGGTGGCGCATCTTGGTCAGCGGATAGGTATAGGAGGCGTAGAAGACTTCGAAGCAGGTACCGAGCGAGGACGGTGTGCCACCACGGTCATACTGTTCCATCGCATAGACATCTTCGAAGGGGATGCCGTCAAGCTTGGTCAGCGGTTTGACGTGGGGGTTCGTGTAGCCGACGAACTCGCGGACGCCGGGCCAGTGTTTCTTGAAGCGCTCGGAAAGCAGGGTGGGTTCTGCCTGACGGAAGGGAACGACGCGCTTCTCGCCGATGATTTCGACGTTGGGGTCGCCAAAGCCCTTCTTGTCAGCGGACTTCAGAAGGCCGCTCTCGGCCGGGTCGAAGCCCATGAGTTCGGTGGTGACACGGTCGACTTCGACAGCGTTGGTACCGCAGATGATGCGGTCAAACAGGACGGGATCGTTCGGGCCGGGGGTGTTGCCTTCGCCGCCGATGATACCGTCGATGACGGTGAGATCGGGTTTGAACGCATACATGATGTCGGTCAGCTTGGTGTCGATCTCATAGGTATGGTTTCTCGCGCGCATGTTGACGGAGTAGGTACCCATGGAGTTCTTGAAGCCGAGGGTGACACCGGTGTAGATGTTACATTTGGTCTTCGGATGAGAGACATAGAGGCGCTCACCGCGAATGACTTCGCCGACGATGTCCGGGAAATAGACTTCGCGGCCGACTTCCGCCTTCGGGCAGAAGAAACGCTGGGTCGGTCTCTCCTCGAACGCGAGGAACCGGGCGTTATACTTTTTGGCGATCTTCAGATAGCCGGCCATCTTGGCATAGGTCCAGGTCACGAGACCGGAGCCCTCGCCGATGACGATGTCGGAGCAGAGTTCGGACAGGACTTCCATGGTGGCGTCGAAGACGCGGGGGTCCGTCGTCTGCGGGATGTCGTAGTCGTACCGGTAAGAGGTCTTCGGGGTGACGAAAACCAGGTTCGGCTTGATGAGGATCTTCTGACCCTTGAATTTTTCTTTCCAGCCGGTCGCTGCATCCAGTTTGTCGAGGGCGCTGCGGACGGTCGCCTTGATGGCTTTGACGTCAGCACGCTGCTCATAGCTCTCTCTGCCGTAGTCATAGGGCAGCATGACATAGTTATGAGTATAGTTCAGTTTCGGCGCCTCTTCGATGACGACCGCGTTGTGTTCATATTTGACTCCCATTACAGTTCCCCCTTAGTCATGACGGATGACGATATCGTCTTCGCGACGGATGAAATCGTCATCGGTGAAGGTCTCTTTCTTCATCTGTCTCTTCAGCGGCAGCCACCACAGGAAGCCGAAGCAAAGGCAGCTGGCGATGGAGACGGAGTCTTTCTCGCCATACTCTCTGCCGGTCTTCAGGCCGACGGTGAGGAGCTCCCAGAGGTGGAGAAGGAACAGGAAGAGTGCGCACCAGGGGAATTTCTTCCAGATCATGAGGATGGTGCTGAGGGCCCAGAGGGCGATGCACGCAAGATAAGTCAGTACTGCGATCATTGTAGTTTCTCCTTTCTTACTTCTCGATACCGTTCTCGGTTCTCCAGCGCAGCGGGACCCACCAGGTGAACCCGAAGGTCATGCACATGCACAGAGAATAGAGGAACTTCTCGCCGCCTTCTTTGCCGACTTTCAGACCGATGGTGACGGTCTCAAAGGCATGCAGAGCAAGGATGCCAAGGACGATCCACGGGAATCCGAAGGGCGATGCAATGGCACCGAGCGCCCAGAGGACGATGACGAGGAAATAGTCCAGCTTTTCGATTTTGGTCAGGAAGGAGAACACAAAATCTCTTAACTTTTTCATAGAATACCACCTTCTGCTTATGTTTTTCATTCGTGATGACACGCACTCCTATACGTGTACAATTAACATAAACATTATAGATGATTTGCCTAAAATCATCAACTGCTTGCTCGCACTTTTTATGAGTATCTCATCGTTTTCTTTCTGACAAAAAGGTTCCTGCATACTTAACATTGATAATTGTTTGTTTTCGCGCTCGATCGGGTTCCGCAAAACAGGCCCTGCCGGAGCTTGCCAAGCCATACCACCGCGCGCTTATAAAATATTGCGACGCTCCCCCCTGCGCTCCATCCGGGCAACTGTTTTGCTCCCCTTGCCTCGTTTTAAAGGGAGGCGCGAAAACAAAAAAACTCCTCAGAATAGAATCTGAGGAGTCATTTGTTATTTCAGGATGTCAGAAAGTGGGACTCCGTTTGCTTCGGCGAGTTTCTTCGCGCTCTCGTATTCGATGGTGGTCTTGTCGATGTCTTCGTAGGTCAGGTGCTTCGCATCGACCGGTCCGTAAGGGGTGTCTACGGTGACGGCTTCCCGGTCCATGATGACCCGTACCTGCAGAGAGACCCGCATGCCGATAGCGCTGGTCTCCCGGAAGATGACTTTGATGCAGGCATCTTTGACGTCTTCCCTGCACATGACGGACAGGGCGTAGGCCGGTCGCCCCTTCTTCATGAAGATGGGCGTGTACCAGACATCTTTCGCGCCCGCTTCGAAGAGTTTCTCCATGCAGTACGCGAGGGTCTCTCCGGTGCAGTCGTCGAGGTTCGTCTCGAGTTTGAAGATCTCGTCTCTCATGACTCTCTCCCCTTTACCGTCTGGCGATTGATCTTGGCAGCCATGAATCCGGCGCCAAAGCCGTTATCGATGTTGACGACCGCCGTTCCCGCCGCACAGGAGTTCAGCATGGCGAGCAGCGCGGACAGGCCGCCGAAGTTGGCACCGTATCCGACGCTCGTCGGACAGGCGACGATCGGCGCGTTGACGAGGCCGCCGATGACGCTGGCAAGGGCGCCTTCCATGCCGGCCACCGTGACGATGGCGTTGGCTTTGCGGATGTCCTCCACCTGGTCGAGGAGACGGTGGATGCCCGCAACGCCGACATCGTAGTAGCGGTGGACCTCCGCGCCGCACATCCAGGCCGTCAGAGCGGCCTCTTCCGCGACCGGGATGTCCGTGGTGCCGGCGGTGCAGATAGCCACATTCCCGATCTGCTCTTTCGGCTCACCCACCGTGATGATCTTCGCGTTCTCATAGAACACGGCATCCGGCAGGACCGCTTTCACGGCGTCATAATGCTCCGCATCCGCTCTGGTGCCGAGCACGAGACCGCTCCGCTGGTAGATCGCCACCGCGATCTGCGCGACCTGGTCCGGCGTCTTCCGCTCACCGAAGATGACTTCCGGGAAGCCGATGCGGGCCTCTCTCGAGTGGTCGATCTTCGCGAAGGACAGGTCCTCGTAGGAGTCTTTCTTCAGTTCGTTCAGAGCATCATCCACAGACAGCGTACCGTCTGCGACCTGAGCCAGAACATCTTTCAATTCCATTTCAGTCACCCATTCTTATTTCTGCAGGCACCCAGAGTCCAGCACTTCGTACATGCGGAAGAACTCACGCAGGTCCCGCAGGATGTTGTCGACGCCTCCCGGCGTATTGCTTTCGATGTTCAGCGGCATGACGGGGTCGTGGACCGAGAGCCGGAGCAGGAACCAGCCGTCCACTTCGGGTTTCGAAGCGCGGATGCCCTCTGCGTTATCCGGTGCCACTTCGTAGTCGTCCGCGTCGGACACGACCGCAGCCAGGTCGTCGATGACCTGCTGGCCGATGTCCCGGAAGTTCTCGGGCAGGATCTTCAGCCGGAACTCCTCCGCTTCCGCCGGCTCCTGCAGGTCGGCGATGAGGTCTCCGAGGACCTTCCCTTCCCGCTTGAGCTGCGCCGCTTTGATGATGATCTTCGTGGCGAGGTACGCGCCGTCGTCGAGGAAATAATTCTCCCGCATGGCCGCGTGACCGGAGGTCTCGATGGCCAGAGGCGCGTTGGTGCTCTCCTCGAGATTCAGGCGTTTCGCCTCGTTGATGACGTTCTTGTAGCCCCGTTTGAACCGACAGTGTTTGCCGCCGAGGGTCTCTTCAATGAAGGTCTTGAGGCCGGAGGACGTGACCGAGTCCGTGACGATGGTGCCGCCTTCGTTGTCCTCAAGGGCAATGGCAGCCGCCAGGGCGATGAGCGCGTTGCGGTTGATCTCTCTGCCCTTCTCATCGACACAGGCCGAACGGTCGACATCGGTGTCGAAGATGATGCCGAGGTCGCAGCCGTTGTGGAGCACCGAGTTCGAGATGGCCTCCATGGCAGTCTTGTCTTCCGGGTTCGGGACGTGGTTCGGGAACATGCCGTCCGGCTCCAGGAACTGGCTGCCGGTGATGTCCGCGCCGAGGGGCTCGAGGACTTTCGTCGCATAGAAGCCGCCCGCGCCGTTGCCGGCGTCGACCGCGATTTTGAAGTCCCGCAGGGGCCGCGCGTAGTCGTCCGCGTTGATGCCTTCACAAATCATGGACCGGAGCTGTTCCGCGTAGTTGTTCATGTAGGGCGTGTCCGTCACCGTGCCGGGTTCCATGGCCGGTTCCTTCGGCGCGTTCTCCGCGAGGTTCAGGATCTCGCTGACTTCGCCGCTCTCGATGCCGCCGGTCTTCGTGAAGAACTTGAAGCCGTTGCGGTTGAACGGGTGGTGGCTCGCCGTGATCTCGACGGCGGCGTCACAGTCGAAGTTCACCGTGGTCATGAACATGGCAGGGGTCGAGGACAGGCCGCAGTTCTTGACGTGCACACCGGCCAGCGTGAGCCCTTTGATGATCGCGTCGGTCAGACGGTCGGCCGAGATGCGGGAGTCGTGCCCCACTGCCACCGTGAACGTGGCGCCGTACGAGGGGGTCAGCTTGTCCTCCAGCCAGCAGGCAAAGCCGTAGCCAATGTTCTGAGCCACTTCATCGGTCAGCTGGATCTCCTGTCCCGGAACACCTTCCGCAGCAATGCCGCGGATGTCGGTGCCGCTCTTCAGCACCTGGTAGGTCTGTTCTAACATGGTAAATATCCTCACTCATTTTCGACTGGAAGCAACTTCCAGATAATCGTCGGTCTTTTGGAGCCCCAGGCGCTCATAGAAGGCCTGTTTGTCCGGTCGGCACATCAGGTATGCCCTGCGGTCCGGATAGGCGTCACAGAGCGCGCGGATACAGGTGCTCGCGTAGTGGTGTCCCCTCGCTTCAGGCAGGGTCGCGATGGCGCCGAGGAACACATCGTGTCCCGAGACCACCAGAGCGGCCGCCGTGGCTACAGGGGTTCCGTTCACCTCGAACAGCACCGAGCGGGCCGTGCCGTGACGCACCCGGTAGGAAAAGTCCGTCAGGAAGTCCCCGTAGTCCTCCACGACATAGCCGGGGTTGCTGGCGGTCAGGACGTCATAAAAGTGGCGGAAGTCGTCGTCCCACACGAGCTCCCCCTCTGCCCCTTTGGCGATACACGCCGAGCCCGCAGAAAGACTCATGACACATCCGGTCTCTCCTTCCGGGTACGCTTCCGCGAGGACAGCGGCCGGGCCCACCAGGGCGCCGAAGCCGATGGCCCGGAGGAAGGCAAGCAGTTCCGGTACATCGCCCAGGGGAGACACATGGACCGTAACGGTCCCGTAGTACTTCGACAGGAACGCCGTCAGATGCCCCGCTTCGTCCCGCTGGGTCCAGGCCGAGACGAAGTCATACGAGAGACCGTAGGAGAGCACCGGGCCCAGGGCCTTGATGCCGAACACGCTGCCCTCGCAGAACGATTTGAGTTCCGCCATCTGTTCCGGAGTGACGGACTCCAGATATTTGATCATAAACTGGCTCCTGTCAGGTTTTCACCTATTTTAACATAAAATAACACCCCGGAGGGGTCCGGGGTGCTAATCGTTTCTAAATTGTAACCTGCTCTTAATAATTGGTCGGAAGGACCGACTCGATGCAGTCCGCCATGTAACGGCTGCCGGCGAGGGTCGGATGCGGGTTGAATCCACTGTCGTCGAGGGACATGAACTCGTACATCGGAATGGTGAATTCCCGTTTGATGAGCTCATACTGCGACACGTCAGCGTAGTAGTACTGACCGGGCTTCTTGTACTGCCAGGCCTTGCGGACCGGCTCGTAGAAGACGTCGTAGAGGATCTGCGTGGTACCCGAGATGGGGTTCTCGCTGAGGTGGATGGTATCCGGCAGTGTGACCGTACCGACGAGGGGGATGTCGATCTGGATCGGCTGACCCATGTACTGGATCCGGAACGAACCGGAGGCGACGCCCGGAGTCAGGTTAAGGTATTTGAATGAGTTCGCACTGGAAAGAGCGACGACTGTGACATCGGGATTCAGGTCATAGATGGCCTGCATGATGGCGTTGTAGTTGTCCTGATACTGGATGAAGTACGTTGCGAGGTTCTCGATCCAGGCAGCCCAGAACACAGCCCACAGCTGGGGGTTCTCGGCAAAGCCGGCGAGGTAATACATCGCGTTGCGGACGACCGTGCCCCAGGAGCCGTACTTCGCCAGTTCTTCATCGAGCGCTCCGCGGGGATCGGACCCCGGGATGTACCCGTACTTGGCGATGGCATAGATGAGGGCGATGGTGCCGTACCAGGAATCGTTGACGCCGATGTCGATGGTGATGAGGTCAGCTTTCTGGATGGCTCTCCGAATGTGGCCCTTCTCACGGTCGAGGAAGGCCTGCGTGTAAACGCCGCCGGTGAAGTTCGCGAGCTGATCCTGCTCCCACCATTTCATCTGGTAGTTGTCATACAGTTCGTACCGCAAGGTGCCGGAACAGAAGCCCGGGTACGCCAGCGAATAGAACTTCGCGTGGGTATCTCTTGCCACGTGGTCTGCATAGGAACCCTTGATGCGCTGCTTGTAGACGATCTTCCGGCCATACTTGTTGTAGTCCGGAAGGCCGAAGCCGGAGGCGACGCTGTCTCCGATGCATACGTAGGTCCCGTAGTGTCTGACGTTGTTCTGGTTGGCCGCGAGCGCAGTGACTGCGCAGACAGAGGCCAGCATGACCATTGCCATCAGTGAGGCAATGACCTTACGGTATGCTCTTTTCATTGTTGTGACTCCCATTTAAAACGTATACGCAAAGGTTTGGTGCCCCGTTTACCGGGTGGGCAGGACCTCGAGGATCTTGTCCGCCATATACTGGTTGCCGGCAAGCGTGGCATGCGGGTTAAATCCAGAATCGTCCATCGACATAAACTCATACATCGGGATGGTGATCTGATTCTTCATGATCATCTCATAGTCAGTGACGTCAGCATAGTAGACCTGGCCCGGTTTCTTGACAGTCCATGCCTGACGGATGGGCTCGTAGAAGAAGTCGTACATGACACCGGTGACGTTGGCGATGGGGTTCTCACTGACATGGACGAAGTTCGGCAGAGTGAAGGTGCCGACGAAGGGAAGGTCGACCTGGACCGGCTGACCCATCCACTGGAGCTTCAGAGAACCGGAGCGGACGCCCGGAACGAGGCTCAGGCAGCGGAAGGAGTTGCCGCTGGCAAGGTTGACGACCGTGACATCAGGATTCAGCTTGAAGATGCCTTCCATGATGGCATTGAAGTTCTGCTGATACTGCAGGAAGTAGGTGCCGAGGTTTTCGACCCACCAGCCCCAGAAGGTAGCCCACATCTGCGGGTTCTCTGCGAAGCCGGCAAGGTAGTACATCGCGTTGCGGGCGACGGTGCCCCAGGAACCGTAGGTGGCAAGTTCCTCAGCGAGGGTCTTGCGCGGGTCCTGACCAACCACAGTACCGTACTTCGCGATCTCATAAACGAGGGCGATGGTGCTGTACCAGGTGTCGTTGACACCGAGGTCGACGGTGATGAGGTCCGCGTTGGCGACTGCGTTGCGGATCTTGGCTCTCTCTTTGGCAAGGACTTCCGGCGTATAGACGTTATACGAGAAGTTCTCGAGCTGATTCATTTCCCATTCCCGCGGATAGTAATTGTCCGTGAGGATGTAACGGAAGATGGCCGAGGTGAAGCCCGGATAACCGCCGGGATAATAGGTGCCGCCTTTGCCTTTGGTGGCGCCGACTGCTCTTGCGATGAGGGTGCCGTAAGCGCCCTGGATCTTCGTGTTGTAAGTAAGGATCTTGCCTTTTGCGTTATAGTCCGGAAGACCGAAGCCGGATGCGACACTGTCGCCAAGGCAGACATAGTTCGGGTACTGCTTGACATTCGTGCGGTTTGCGGCAAGTGCGCTGACGGACAGGGCGGAAACCATGACCGCTACCAGCATGAGCACTGCGACTAACTTTTTCGTTGTCTTTCTCATTGTTTCATCTCCATCTGAATTGTTTGTTTTGTGTGTGGATTTGCTTACATACATACGTTTCATAGCCAGTTACAACTACGATAGCGCCTTATATTATAAAATAACAAAGTTCCGGAATTCAATACCTTTTCTCTATACACCTACAAAAAAATGTCAGCGATTCGTCAGCGAAAACGGTGACTTTCCCGGCAATGTTAACATATGCTAACATAGAGCAGAAAAAGAACAGGCCTCCCCCGTTCCCGAGGAAGGCCTGCCTGGCAGGGATGGTGCGATTTGAACGCACGAATGACGGAGTCAAAGTCCGTTGCCTTGACCGCTTGGCTACACCCCTGTGTATGAAAAAGGCCGCCCGTCAAAAGATGGGCGGCCTTTTTGCTTATGTGGGGTGGGCGGAGGGATTCGAACCCTCGGTCTCCAGAGCCACAATCTGGCGCTTTAACCAACTAAGCTACGTCCACCATATATCGCAAAAATGGCACGCCAGAAGGGACTCGAACCCCTGACCCACTGCTTAGAAGGCAGTTGCTCTATCCAGCTGAGCTACTGGCGCATATTTGTTGGAGCGGGTGATGGGAATCGAACCCACGTAACCAGCTTGGAAGGCTGGAATTCTACCATTGAACTACACCCGCAAGTGAATTGCGACGGTCATTATTATATAGTAACGACCGTCGCATGTCAATAAATATTTACAGTGATTTGACCACGATCTCGCCATCTTCCACACTGACGTGGATATGGCTGACGGGAGCGCCGTCCGCGCTGATGATGAGGTCCGCGATGGGGTCCTCGATGTTGCGGCGGATGACGTTGCGCAGGTCGCGCGCGCCGCGGACCGTGCTGTCCATCCGCTCTCGCAGAGCGGCAGGAAGGGTCTCGTCGTACGAGAGCAGGATGCCCTTGTCCTTCAGCGGGTCGATGAGTTCGCCCACCATCAGGACCGCGATGTCCTCGTAATCCTTGTCCGAGAGGTCGTTGAAGAGGACGACTTCATCGACACGGCCGATGAACTCCGGGCGCAGGAACTCACGCAGCGCCTTCATGGCGTGGTCGCGGTTCTGCTCCGCCTTGCTGGTGCCGAAGCCCAGGGACGTGTCCTTGAACTGGCTGCCGGCGTTGGAGGTCATGACGATGACGGTGTTCGAGAAGTCGACCGTTCTCCCCTGCGCATCGTTGATGCGGCCCTCGTCGAGGATCTGCAGGAGGATGTTCATAACATCGGGATGGGCCTTTTCGATCTCGTCGAAGAGGATGACGGAGTAGGGTTTCCGGCGGACCTTCTCGGTCAGCTGACCGGCCTCGTCGTAACCGACGTATCCGGGAGGCGAACCGATGATTCGGGAGACACTGAACTTCTCCATGAACTCGGACATATCGAGACGGATGAGAGTCTCGGGCGTATCGAAGAGCTGGTTGGCCAGCTGTTTGACGAGTTCGGTCTTACCGACACCGGTGGGTCCGACAAAGATGAAGGAGGCCGGTTTCCGGCGGGCGTTGATCTGGATGCGGCTGCGTTTGACCGCGTTGGCCACCGCGTGGATGGCTTCGTCCTGACCCTTGACCTTCTCTTTGAGAGCCTCTTCCAGGTGCGCGAGTTTCCGGATGTCGGACTCGATGACCTTGGAGGCCGGAACGCCGGTCCAGAGCTGGATGACCTTGCCGAGATCAGCTTCGGTGACCTGGTTGTCCTTCGCGGCTTCCTGCAGGGCGGGAAGTTTGGACTCTTCGGCCATGATCTCCGACTTGACTTTCGCCTGTTCCTCATAGTCCGGGTTCTCGGTCTCCGCCTCCAGCGCTTCGAGGTCGGCCTTCAGGTCGGCGAGGTCGCGTTCCGCGATCTCCGCTTCGGAGATGGCCTTGTTGCGCAGGTTGGCAGCGGTGCAGGCTTCATCGAGCAGGTCGATGGCCTTGTCCGGAAGGAACCGGTCGGTGATGTAGCGCTCGGACAGGACGACGGCCTGATGGACGAGGGTGTCCGAAATCTGGACTCTGTGGAAGTCCTCATAGTATTTCTTGATGCCCAGGAGGATCTGATAGGTGTCCTCGATGGACGGTTCGTCGACTTTGATGGGCTGGAAGCGGCGCTCCAGAGCGGCATCCTTCTCGATGTTCCGACGGTATTCGTTGAACGTCGTGGCACCGATGACCTGGATCTCACCGCGGGACAGAGCGGGTTTCATGATGTTCGCGGCATTCATGTTGCCTTCGGCATCGCCCGCGCCCACGAGGTTGTGGATCTCGTCGATGAAGAGGATGATGTTGCCCTCCGACTTGACTTCGTCGATGAGCCCCTTCACACGGCTTTCGAACTGACCGCGGAACTGGGTGCCCGCCACGAGAGCGGTGAGGTCCAGAAGGTGGATCTCCTTGTCGGCGAGTTTCGCCGGCACCTGTCCGTTCGCGATGCGTTCCGCAAGCCCTTCGGCGATGGCGGTCTTACCGACGCCGGGTTCACCGATGAGACAGGGGTTGTTCTTCGAACGTCTGCAGAGGATCTGGATGGCGCGGTCGATCTCCTGGTCTCTGCCGATGATGTTGTCGAGTTCCCCATTGCGGGCTCTCGCAGTCAGGTCGGTGCAGTAGAGGCCGAGGAACCGGCGCTTCTTGTTTTTGCCCTTGTCGCCGTTCTTCCGACGGCGGCGGGTCCCGGTCTTTGTGTCAGACTCCGTTGTCTCAGGTTCCTGCGGGACGAGGTCCATCGCCTCAGGATTCTGGAACTGGTTCGCCATATCCGGGTTTCCGAGTGCGCCAAAGAGCGACTGCAGAGACGGCATCGTCGGGGCCCCACCCTCTTCGAAGTCGTCATCGGAGTCGAAACCGAGCATGGCGTTCACCTGTTCGGTGATGGCGTCCATGTCGTCGGCGGAAATGCCCATGTTGTCCATGAAGTGCTTCACGGGACCGATGTTCATTTCCATGGCGCATTTGATGCAGTAGCCTTCAGGCTCGTTCTTCGTGTCGTTCACTTTCGAGATGAAGACGACTGCGGGGTTTTTCTTGCATTTTGAGCAAAGGACTTGCTTCATAACAATTGCTCCTTCGGGTTAAGATTCGTCACTGGACGTTCTTCTTGGCGCGGAGCTGACGGACAGCGTCGGGCGCGTAGGCAAAGAACGCGATGATGGTGAGTACAACCGAGATCAAAACCAGAATGATGATGGCAACGGACGGCAGCGTGAACCAGTTGTGGAACACACCGAAGCCCGGTGAGAACAGAAGTAACAGGATCATGACAACATAGTACGCGACCGTGGCGACCTTGCCATACATGATGGCGGCCTGGGGCGTGATGTCATGGGTGAGCAGGAGGACGCCGCCGATGAGCATCAGCAGTTCCTTCAGGACGAAGGCCCAGAAGAGCCAGCTGGCGCCGCGCAGGAGTGCGTCATCCGATGCATGGAAATAGAAAAAATAAGCGATGGCCAGAGTGATCTGCGTCAGTTTGTCCGCGATGGGGTCCAGCAGTTTTCCGAGGTTGGACACCTGGTTGAACGCCCGGGCGATCTTGCCGTCGAAGAGGTCCGTGAGGCCCGAGATGCCGAGTACGATGACCGCGGCAAGGTAAGAGCCCTTCAGGAACAGGACGAGGAAGACCGGGATGAGGATGATGCGGATGACCGAAAGCAGGTTCGGGATGGTCATGGCGCCTTCCATCAAGTTTCCAAGCTGTTTTTTGAGATTTTCATTCATTGTAAACATCCCTTTCCAGCTGTACTCCCCCACGAGTACAGGCAGAAATTAATAGTAACTATATCACGAAACCTTAAAAATAAACAATACTTTTATTCTTTCGGCTCCGGATGTTCCGGCTGGTCTTTGAGACGGGACGTCTTCTGGATGACACCCATCTCATACGAGTAACTGGTACGGCCGTTGGTGAAGGCCAGGATGGCGCTGGAGCCGGCTTCCCGTGCTCTGCGACGGGTCCCGCCGATGCCGTAGATGTCGATGTAGTCGCTGGTCAGGACCGAGATCCGCGAGTCGGAGGCGTAGACGCTCTTGATGTACACATCGTAGGGCTCTTCGAAGGCGCTCCGCCCGTTCTCGGTGTAGCACCGAAGCAGCTGATGGTTCTGGCTGCCGTACTCCGCGAGGACCAGGATGGTCCGTCCGTTCGGAGAGAAGGTGAAGGTCGAGAGCGAGCTCGTGCCGTAGTCGATCTCCGTGTTCTTCTTGAGGTTCTTGAGGAAACTGATTTTGTTGTCCCCCACCCCGACGACCGTGTCGTTGTCCGTGAAGTTGACCGCGAGCATTGCAGTGCCCGGGTACTCGGTCTCGGAGACCGGGTCGGAGTATTCGAAGTCGAACACGTAGATCTTCGAGTAGGTATCGCCATCTTTGGCGCCCATGACGGAGACCGCGACGTACTTGCCATTTTCGGACAGAGCCGTCGAGGTGATGGAGTAGTCGGAACAGTTCCAGACGAACTCCTTCTTGTCATAGGTGCTGTTCCAGACCGTCAGCCGTGAGGTGGCGGAGCCGGACAGCGTTCCGAGGGCGATGTTCCCCTTGCTGCCGATACTGGCGGTGATGATGTCCTCGCCTTCGGCCGTCGTGCCCTCGAAGAGGGACTCCGTCCGGTTCTCGACCCGGAAGCGGTTCCCGCCCCGGTCGTAGACGAGCACCCGGTCGGGGCTCTTGGCGAGGGCCGGTGTCGCGAAGGAGTGGTCGAACGAGCGGATCTCCTTGGCGGAGCCGTCGAGGGCCACCGTGCGGTCGTTGTAGAGGATGTAGATGTCCCCGTTCAGGACATCGACTTTCTTGACGTTGCTCGAGTTGACCTGGCACGGGTAGCCGCCACCCCCGCCGACCGACGAGAAGAAGTTGTTGTAACTGTCTCGAACCGTCGACATCGTGGTGCCGCGGACCCTGGACATCGCCAGGATGAAGAGCATGAGCAGGAGCACGACGACCGCGACGACCTTCATCATGCGGCTCGTCCGTTCCGAGACGTCGCCCCGGAGCAGTCGTTTCAAACGTTCCATTCGATGTCCTCCCTGTCTTCATAGAATACCCGGTGCAGGTAGAGCCCGCAGGCCGGTGCCGTCTTCCCCGCCGCACTGCGGTCCCGGGCCTCGAGGATGGCGGGGATGCTCCCCGACGCTCTCTGCCCGGTCTCCATCGCCAGCAGCGTGCCGGCCATGATGCGGACCATATTGTAAAGGAACCCGTCCGCTTCGACGAGGAAGACGATGGAGTCTCCCTCCCGGAAGACTTCCGCGCGTCGCACGGTGCGGACGTTGTCGTTGATGACTTCTTTGCTGTTCGTGAAGGACGTGAAGTCATGGGTCCCGAGAAAGTCCTTCGCGTTTTCGTTCATCCGGTCCACGTCGAGGGGCGGATGGACATAGTGGGCGCGGCCCTCCCAGAAGGGGTTGCGGGCCTTCCCGTTCCAGATGCGGTACCGGTACTGTTTCGCCGTGGCGTCATACCGGGGGTGGAAATCGTCGGGGACCTCGATGCAGTCCGAGACCGCGATGTCCTGCGGCAGTTTCGCGTTCATGCCGGCGATGAGCCGGTAGCAGGAGATGGGGTTCTCCGTACGGAGCGTACAGCAGAACATGTCCGCATGGACGCCGGTGTCGGTGCGGGAACAGCCCGTGATGGGGTCCCGTGTGCCGAACAGTGCTTCCACCGCATCCTGGACTTCTTCCATGATGCTCTTCGCATTCTCCTGGACCTGCCACCCGTGGTAGTTCGTCCCGAGGAACCGAAGGGTCAGTAACAGTGTTCTCATACCAGTCGCCCGAAGAAATGGTTCAGAAGGATGATGCCCGCGAGGACCGCCACGACGAGGAGCAGGGCCACATAGTCTCTGGCCTCCAGTTTCATCTGGCGCATGCGGGTCCGCCCTTCATACCCGTGGTAACAGCGGCATTCCATCGCGTAAGCCAGTTCGTAGGCTCTGCGGAAGCTCGTGATGAACAGCGGGATGAAGACCGGGATGAGGGCCCTCGTCCGTTCGAGGATGTTGCCGGTCTCGAGGTCGGCCCCTCTCGCCTTCTGGGCGCTGGTGATCTTGTCGAACTCCTCGATGAGAGTCGGGATGAACCGCAGCGCGATGGTCATCATCATGGCGATCGTGTGGACACCGCTCCGCATGAATTTCAGCGGAGACAGCAGCCGCTCGATGGCGTCCGTGATGAGGGTGGGCGATGTGGTGTAGGTCAGAAGCGAACTGGCGACGATGAGTGCCAGGATGCGAATGACCATGAAGATGGCGGTGTAGACGCCACCGGAATAGATGTGGATGAATCTCCAGTCGAAAAGGAGGTCTCCGCTGCGGATATACAGGACGTTCAGGATCGCCGTGAACAGGATGATGATGACGACGGGCTTGATGCCCCGCAGGATGGTCCGGATGGAGATGCGGGACAGGGCGACGGTGACGCCCAGTGCCAGCACCATGAGTCCGAGGGACCAGAAGTTGTGGCAGACGAAGATGAAGATGATGAAGAACAGGGTCAGCACCAGCTTCATGCGCGGGTCCATCCGATGGATGACGGACTGTCCGGGGAAGTACTGGCCGATGGTGATGTCTTTTACCATGCGAGCACCCCCTTCTCCCGAAGTTCGCGGAGCTGGGCTCTCGCCTGCTCCACGGTGTAGACGTCCGTACGGACGGGGATGCCGTTCTCTTTCAGGCCGAGGAAGACCTTCGTGACCTGGGGGATGTCGAGGCCCATGGAGACCAGTTCTTCCGAACGGGCGTAGATCTCGGGCACGGTGCCGTACATCGCCACACGGGCATTGTTGATGACGAGGACTTTGGAGGCGATTTCCGCGACGTCATCCATGCTGTGGGAGACGATCATAACGGTGCGTCCGGTCTCTTCCCGGTAGTTGCGGATGAGGCCCAGGATGGTGTCCCGGCCCCTCGGGTCAAGGCCCGCGGTGGGCTCGTCGAGGATGAGGATCTTCGGTTCCATCGCCATGACACCGGCAATGGCCACGCGGCGCTTCTCACCGCCGGAGAGGTCGAAGGGCGACTTTTCCAGCATGTCGTCAGTGACTCCGATGTAGCGGGCGGCGTCCCGGACTCTGCGGTCGATCTCCTCCTCGGAGAGCTTCATATTCTTCGGCCCGAAAGCGATGTCTTTGTAGACGGTCTCTTCGAAGAGCTGGTACTCGGGGTACTGGAAGCAGAGGCCCACGGCGAACCGGCTGGCCCGCAGGGTCTTCTTGCTCTCCCAGATGTCCTGCCCGTCCACATACACTTTGCCGCTCTGAGGTTTCAGAAGACCGTTGAAGTGCTGGATGAGCGTGCTTTTTCCCGAGCCGGTGTGGCCGATGACCGCCACCAGTTCGCCGGGTTCTATTTCGATGTTGATGTCTTCTATTGCGGTCACTTCGAAGGGAGTGCCCGTGGAATAGGAGTAGGTCAGGTGTTCCGTTTTCAGGATCGCCACGGCATTATCTCCTTTAGCGTTTCAGTGTGTTGGTCAGTGCGGCGATGCACTCTTCCGTCGTCAGGATGTCTCCCGGAAGGTCCATGCCGTCTTCTCTCAGGAGTTCGGCCAGTTCCGTCGACTGGGGGACGTCGAGTCCCACGGAACGGATCTTTTCGATGTTCGAGAAGACTTCGTACGGGGTGCCGTCATCGATGACTTTGCCGTCTTCCATGACGATGACCCGGTCGGCGATGGCCGCCTCTTCCATGTAGTGGGTGATGTAGACGACCGTCTTCCCCATCTCGTCGTGCATCTTGCGGATGATGCGCATGATGGAGCGGCGTCCCTTCGGGTCCAGCATGGCGGTGGACTCGTCGAAGAGGATACATTCCGGCTTCATGGCGAGGATGCCGGCGATGGCGACCCGCTGCTTCTGTCCGCCGGAAAGCTTGTGGGGCTCCTTGCCCCGGTGCTTGTACATGCCGACGGCTTTCAGGGCGCTCTCGACACGGGCCCGGATCTCCTCCGGCGGGAAGCCGAGGTTCTCGGGGCCGAAGGCCACGTCTTCCTCGACGACCGTCGCGACGATCTGGTTGTCCGGGTTCTGGAAGACCATGCCGACTTTCTGTCGGAGTTCCAGGAGCCGGTCTTCGTCCCGGGTGTTGATGCCGTAGACGAGGATGTCGCCGTAGTCCGGGATGAGGATGCCGTTGCAGAGCTTGGCGAGCGTGGACTTGCCGGAGCCGTTGTGGCCGAGGACCGCGACGCATTCGCCGTCGTAGATCTGAAGATCCATCTTGTCGACGGCCATGTTGACGCCGGAGGCTCTGGCCGAGGCTTCGCTCGTGCCCTCAGGCAGTTCTTCATAAGTGAAGCTCACATCTTTGACAGTGATGACCGCTTCTCGGTTGGTTTCGTTCATGGGGACTCCCTTCGTCAGAGTCAGTCGTTTCTCCAGATGGCCGAGGCCCCGCAGGGCAGGCACATGCCGGTCTGGGTGGTCGGCAGGCCGATCTCGTCGCAGGTGACGCTTCCTCCGTGGCCGGGTACGATGACGCTGCCGAGGATGTACTGCATGACGGACGGGCTGAGGCCGGTGGTGTATGAGTTGATGAGGACCATGAGCGGGTCGTCGGAGAGGACCTGTTCACAGGTGGAGACGAATTCGTAGATCTTCTCCTCGAGCTTCCAGACTTCCCCGCCGGGCCCTCTGCCGTAGGAGGGCGGGTCCATGATGATGATGTCGTACTTGTTGCCCCGGCGGATCTCCCGCTGGACGAACTTGAGGCAGTCATCGACGAGCCAGCGGACACTGCCGTCCGCCACGCCGGAGAGCCGCGCGTTGTCCTTTGCGTAGGCCACCATGCCCTTGGACGCGTCGACATGGACTACGGAGGCCCCTGCGCTCAGCGCCGCGACGGTGGCACCGCCGGTATAGGCGAAGAGGTTCAGCACTTTGACGTCGTCTCTCCCGGACGTTTGGATGACGTCCCGCAGGTAGTCCCAGTTGACCGCCTGTTCCGGGAAGAGGCCCGTGTGTTTGAACCCCATGGGTTTGATCTTGAAGGTGAGGTCTCTGTAGGAGATGTTCCACTCCTCCGGGAAGTTCTTATAGACTTCCCACTGCCCGCCGCCCTTGCTCGAGCGGTGGTACCGGGCATCGGCCTTTCTCCACAGCGGGTGCTTTTTCGGGGTCTTCCAGATGACCTGCGGGTCCGGGCGGATGAGGATGATGTCTCCCCAGCGCTCGAGGCGTTCGCCGTCGGAAGAGTCGAGCAGTTCGTAGTCCTTCCAGTCGTTGGTATTTCGCATGGAATGCGTGTCTCCTTACAGTGTCAGTTGGTCGTCATCGGCCTGGTTCCCGTTGCCGGGTATGGGCAGCCCCAGGTGCCGGTATCCGGCGGGGGTGACCATTCTGCCGCGGGGCGTCCGGGACAGGAAGCCGATCTGCATGAGGTACGGTTCATAGACGTCCTCGATGGTGGTGGCGTCTTCGCCGATGGCAGCCGCGATGGTGTCGAGGCCGACGGGGCCGCCGTTATAGTTGCGGACCATGGCGGTCAGCAGCATGCGGTCGATGTTGTCGAGGCCCAGCGGGTCGATCTCCATCCGGGACAGCGCGAGGTCCGCGTCCGCCTTCGTAATGGTGCCGTTGCCGACGACTTCGGCGAAGTCTCTCGCCCGTTTCAGCAGCCGGTTGGCGATTCGCGGTGTGCCCCTCGAACGGCAGGCGATCTCCTCCGCCCCTTCCGGGTCGATCTCGATGCCGAGGATCTGCGCGCTTCTCGTGACGATCTGCGCGAGTTCCTCCGGAGAGTACAGTTCGAGTCTCAGGATGACACCGAACCGGTCTCTCATGGGAGCGGACAGGAGGCCCATCCGGGTGGTGGCGCCCACCAGCGTGAAGTGGGGCAGCTCGAGGCGGATGGAACGGGCCGAAGGCCCTTTGCCGATGATGATATCGATGGCGTTGTCCTCCATCGCCGGGTAGAGGATCTCCTCGACCTGACGGGAGAGGCGATGGATCTCGTCGATGAAGAGGACGTCGCCCTCGTTGAGGTTCGTGAGCAGTGCTGCAAGGTCTCCCTGCTTCTCGATGGCGGGGCCGGACGTGACACGGATGTCGACGCCCATCTCCGCGGCGATGATGCCGGCGAGTGTCGTCTTGCCGAGTCCGGGAGGCCCGTAGAGCAGGACGTGGTCGAGGGACTCCCCTCTGCCCTTGGCGGCATCCATATAGACCTTCAGATTCTCTTTTGCTTTTTCCTGGCCCAGGTAGTCCTTCAGCGCCCGGGGACGCAGGGACAGTTCCAGGGAGTCGTCCTCGGTGCCGGTGAATTCCGGGGTGACGAGGCGGCTTTCAAAATCCATGTCTTCAGAAAACATTCGGTCTTCTCCTTAACTGAGCGCTTTGAGCGCGAGTTTGATGAGTTCTTCGGTGGACAGGGTCTGGTCCAGCTTGCCGACGGCGACGGCCGCTTCGGACTGGCTGTACCCCAGCATGACCAGCGCGCCCACTGCGTCTGCCGCGTTGCTGTTGCCGGCGGCTGTGGCGGTCGTGGCGGCGACGAACGTGTCGGAGGCGGTACCACCTTCCAGGTTCTTCGCGACCTTGTCCTTGAGTTCCAGGACGATGCGCTGGGCCGCTTTCGGTCCGACGCCCTTCGCCCGGGTGATGGCTTTATAGTCCCCCGCCGCGATGGCCAGAGTCAGCTTCGCCGGGTCCATCTCGGACAGGATGGCGAGGGCGGCCTTCGGGCCGACACCGGAGACACCGGTCAGCATCTTGAACGCGTCCACTTCGAAGCGGTCATAGAAGCCGAGGAGGTCGACGCCGTCCTGCTTGAAGTTCATGTAGGTGTAAAGGGTGACGGTCGAGCCCGTCGAGCCGAGGTGCTGGAACGTGTTCAGCGAAATATCGCACTGGAAGGCGATGCCGTTCACGTTGACCGCCGCCATGTTCGGATCGGCGTAGACCAGTTCACCGGTAATGCTGTAAATCATAAACGTCTCCGTTCAGAGCGAACTGCCCAAAAGCTTTCTCCTTCGTCGAAGGTCGGTGCGTCCGCTCAAGGTATTTATCAAAAGAGGTATTCTTGGCAGCCCTCTATTCTCCTCAGGAGAAACTTTTGGGCTATATGCCTTTTCTGATTTTCAAAGGTCTTCTCGAATTACTTTCAAGAGACCCAAGTGTGGAGCCTCTGACGTGGGCGTGGCAAATCGCCAATGCTAACGCGTCGGCGGTGTCGTCGGGTTTCGGGACTTCGGGGAGTCCGAGGATGACCCGGGTCATCTCCATGACCTGTTTCTTCTCGGCCTTGCCGTAGCCGACGACGCCCTGTTTGACCTGGATGGGGTTGTACTCGTGGATGTCGAGGCCCGCCTGCGTCGCTGCCAGCAGCAGAACGCCTCTGGCCTGAGCCACGTCGATGCCCGTCGTCTTGTTGTTCGTGAAGAACAGTTTTTCCATGGAGAGCGCTTCCGGTTTGTACTTTTCCAGGATGTACCGGATGTCGTTGTCGATGCAGACGAGCCGCTGCGGGAATGCCATGCCGGCCGGGGTCGTGATGGCGCCGTAATCGACGACCGAGAAGCGGCTCTTCTCGTAGTCGAGAATGCCCCATCCGATGATGGCGTACCCCGGGTCGATGCCAAGGATCCTCATGGCTGCTCTCCTCTCTTCGAATGGACAGACTTCCACTCTATGAAATATTCAAAATATTATATCACTCTTTTATAATAAAGACAATAAAAACGACCCGCATCCCGGACTGTTGTAACAGCAGGATGCAGGTCGTTATGCGTTTGTGGAGTGCCGGACTTATTTCGCCAGCAGACTGTTCGTGAACTGTTCGGCCGCCCGCGGAGTGGCGCCGCCCTTGCGGATGGCAAAAGCAGAGGCCTGTTTCTCCAGTTCTTCGGGGTCCATGTCGATGCCCTTGGCTTCCGCCAGAGACCGGACGATCTCCAGGAACTGGGGCTTGGCCGGTTTGTTGAAGAGGATGGTGAGACCGAACCGGCTCGACAGAGACATGGTCTCCTGGATGGTGTCGTTGCGGTGGATGTCGTCCCCTTCCCGGTCCGCGAAGCTTTCCCGGATGAGGTGCCGGCGGTTGCTCGTGGCATAGATGACCGTGTTCGGAGCCTTGACGGAAGCGGAACCTTCGAGGATGGCTTTCAGGGTCGCGAAATTGTCGTCGTCCTTCTGGAACGACAGGTCATCGACGAAGATGATGAACTTCAGCGGATTGTCCCGCAGTTCCTCCATGACCTTTGGGATGTCGTGCAGCTGGCTCTTCTTGAGTTCCAGGAGCCGCAGCCCTTCCCCGGCCAGTTCGTTGGTGACCGCCTTGACCGAAGACGATTTACCGGTGCCGGCCGCGCCGTAAAGAAGCGTGTTGGCGGCGGGTTTTCCGTCAAGCAGCGCGCGGGTATTGGCAAGAAGCTGTTCCTTCTCATGCTCGTAACCGTAGAGGTCTTTGAACAGACGGGTGTCGGGCGACGTAATGGGAACGATCGTCTCCCCTTCCAGCCGGAACATGGTGTGGTGAGCATACATGCCGTAGCCGGTGGAGCGGATCTTCGCGATGCGTTCTTCATACGCCCCGGCAAAGTCCCGTTTCGTCGTCTCGAAGGACGGCAGGAAACCGGTCCGGCGGATGACGTCCCTCTGATGGACATATTTCTGCAGTTCCTCAGCGGTGAGGTCCGAGAGCTGCTGGAACAGCTTCAGTTCTTCCTCGACACAGGTCCGCAGGACTTCGGGGACTTCCTCCCCCCTGGAACGCAGGTTCACATAGCGGTTTTCGTCCTC
The DNA here is from genome assembly GCA_900317085.1 of uncultured Eubacteriales bacterium. GTDB lineage: Bacteria > Bacillota > Clostridia > Oscillospirales > Acutalibacteraceae > RUG420. Next base: position 22,020 of record ONFJ01000006.1, read on the forward strand.
CGCCACCGCGTCGAGCAGGAAGTTGGAGAAGTTGTAATGGGTACGGAACAGTTCCGTCACGAAACCGGAATAGAGAGCAGTGGGCGATCCATCGCCACAATCTCCGCCAAGGGCGCGAAACGCGCGAAGGACGGGGCATTCCGCCACATGGCGGAACACGACGACGGCATCAAGGTCCCGGATGAGTCCTTCGATGTTCGGCATAGATGATCAGTCCTTGATGTTGATGATGGCGCCGCGGTCTGCGGAGGAAACCATCTTGGAATAGCGCTTCAGATAGCCGGTGATGTGGTCTTTGGTCTTGATCGGCTCTTCGGCCTTTCTCTTCGCGAGTTCTTCGTCAGAGACCTTGAGTTCGATCTTGTACTCGGGGATGTTGATGGAGATGAGGTCGCCTTCATGGACCCAGGCGATGAGACCGCCGTTGGCCGCTTCCGGAGAGACGTGGCCGATGGAGGCACCGCGGGTGGCTCCGGAGAACCGGCCGTCGGTGATGAGGGCAACTTCCTTGTCAAGGCCGGCGCCTGCGATGGCAGAGGTCGGAGAGAGCATCTCTCTCATGCCGGGGCCGCCGGCGGGACCTTCGTACCGGATGACGACGACGTCGCCGGGGTTGATTTCTTTGCCATAGATAGCCTTGATGGCCTCTTCCTCACTCTCGAAGACACGGGCCGGGCCTTCATGGACGAGCATTTCCGGAGCGACGGCGCTTCTCTTGACGACGCAGCCGTCCGGAGCGAGGTTGCCGTACAGGATGGCGATGCCGCCGGTCTTCGTGAAGGGGTTGTCCATGTCACGGATGACCTCATTGTCGGTCTTGAAGACGCCTTCGAGGTTCTCCTGCAGGGTCTTGCCGGTGCAGGTCATGACGTCGGTATTGATGAGACCGGCTTCCGCCAGCTGCTTCAGAACGGCATGGATGCCGCCGGCTTCGTTGAGGTCCTCCATGTAAGTGGGGCCGGCCGGTGCGAGGTGGCAGATGTTCGGGGTGGTCTCGGAGATCTCATTGATGCGATGCAGGTCCATCTTCATGTCGATCTCGTTGGCGATGGCCGGAAGATGGAGGATGGTGTTGGTGGAACAGCCGAGGGCCATGTCCGTGGTGATCGCGTTCCAGATGGCGTCCTCATTGAGGATGTCTCTCGCGCGGATGTTCTTGCGGACGAGTTCCATGACCTGCATGCCGGCTTCCTTCGCGAGCTTGATGCGGGCGGAGTACGGAGCCGGGATGGTGCCGTTGCCGGAGAGGCCCATGCCCATGACCTCGGTGAGGCAGTTCATGGAGTTCGCGGTATACATGCCGGAGCAGGAGCCGCAGGACGGGCAGGTCTTCTCCTCATACTCGAGGAGTTTGGCGTCGTCGATCTTGCCGGCGGAGTAGGCGCCGACCGCTTCGAACATGCTGGACAGAGAGGTCTTCTTGCCGCCGACGCGACCGGCCAGCATGGGGCCGCCGGAAACGAAGATGGTGGGCAGGTTCAGACGGGCCGCGGCCATGAGGAGACCGGGGACGTTCTTGTCGCAGTTCGGGATCATGACGAGGCCGTCAAAGCCGTGGGCCTTGACCATGGCTTCGGTGGAGTCCGCGATGAGGTCTCTCGTGACAAGAGAATACTTCATGCCTTCGTGGCCCATGGCGATGCCGTCGCAGACGGCGATGGCCGGGAACACGATCGGGGTGCCGCCGCCCATGGCGACGCCGATGCGGACCGCCTCGGTGATCTTGTCGAGGTTCATGTGGCCCGGGACGATCTCGTTGTAGGAGCTGACGATACCGATGAGGGGACGTCTCAGCTCTTCCTTCGTGAGGCCCAGAGCGTTGTAGAGGGATCGATGAGGCGCGTTATTGAACCCATCGACGATCGTATCTTTGATCATGGCGATTCACTCCTTCTTTGATAACAGTAAGGGCGCAGTGCCTTACGGTCCTGCGCCCTGTCATTGCAAAATGATCAGTTGTTGATGAGCTTGTCTTCGTCGGACCAGCTGTACAGGGAGCGGACGTCTTTACCGACGACTTCGACCTGATGCTCGGCCGCTTTCTTTCTCATGGCCTGGAAGTGGACCTGGCCACCGGCCTCGGACATGTCGAGGAGGAATTCCTTCGCGAAGGTACCGTCCTGGATGTCGGCGAGGATCTTCTTCATGGTCTGCTTGGTCTCTTCCGTGATGATTTTCGGACCGGTGATGTAGTCACCATACTCCGCGGTGTTGGAGATGGAGTACCGCATGCCGGCGAAACCGGACTGATAGATGAGGTCGACGATGAGCTTCATCTCATGGACGCACTCGAAGTATGCGTTTCTCGGGTCGTAACCAGCTTCGACGAGGGTCTCGAAACCAGCCTGCATCAGAGCGCAGACGCCGCCGCAGAGGACAGCCTGCTCACCGAAGAGGTCGGTCTCGGTCTCGGTGCGGAACGTGGTCTCAAGGACACCTGCACGGGCGCCACCGATGCCGGCAGCGTATGCAAGACCGATGTCCCAGGCTTCGCCGGAAGCATCCTGCTCGACAGCGATGAGGCACGGAGTGCCCTTGCCGGCCTGATACTCGGAACGGACGGTGTGGCCCGGAGCCTTCGGAGCGATCATGATGACGTCGACGTTTTTCGGCGGTTTGATGCAGCCGAAATGGATGTTGAAGCCGTGGGCGAAAGCAAGGACGTTGCCCTCTTCCAGGTTCGGCTCGATGGACTCTTTATAAAGCTTGGCCTGCTTCTCATCGTTGATGAGGATCATGATGATGTCGGCCTTCTTGGCAGCTTCGGCAGCCGTGTAGACTTCCATGCCCTGCTCTTCGGCTTTCTTCCAGCTCCTGGAGCCTTCATACAGACCGATGATGACGTTGACGCCGGACTCTTTGAGGTTCAGCGCGTGGGCGTGGCCCTGAGAACCGTAACCGATGATGGCAACGGTCTTGCCGTCAAGCTTGGAGATGTCGCAATCCGCTTCATAGAAAATACGATTTGCCATTGGTAAAAACCCCTTTTCGTAGTAATTTAAAGGATTAAATTATTTCGTTAAATAAAGATTATACGCTGATTCTCATAAATCGCAAGTAAAAAACAATCTTTTTTGGCGATTTATCAGAACAGGTCGGGCGTGTCGAGCATGCTTCCGCTGCCCTTGCTGAGGGCGATGACACCGGAACGGCAGGACTCGATGATGCCGACGGGACGGATCATCTCGATGAAGGCGTCGATCTTGTCGGAAGTACCGGTGACTTCGATGCCCAGTGTGGTCGTGGAGTAGTCGATGATCTTCGCTTTGAAGATGTCGACACAGCTCATGATCAGCTGGTGCTGGTCCGTCTCGTTGTTGACCTTGATGAGCAGCAGTTCGCGCTCGATCGTATCTTTCTCGTCGAGGATCTCGACTTTCTTAACGTTATGGAGTTTCCGCAGCTGGTTCAGCATCTGCGCTCTCGCATAGCCGTCTCCGCTCATGGAAAGGGTGATGCGGGAGTACTCCGGAGACTCGGTGACACCGACGGTCAGAGCGTCGATGTTGAAGCCCCGGCGAGTGAACATGCTGGTGACACGGGTCAGGACGCCGAACTTGTTGTCGACGTAGATCGCAATGACGAATCTGGTCTCGTCTTTTTTCACTTCTGCCATCTTATTTCGCTCCTCTCTCGGTGACCATGTCGGCGACCGTTTTTCCGGCCGGGATCATCGGCAGGACGAACTCGTCCTTGTTGATCCGGCAGTCGATGAGGGTGACCCCACCGGAATGATAGGCTTTGTCGAAGGCTTCACGGAACTCTTCGACGGTCTCGGTGACGACACCGGTGGCGCCGAAGGCCTCCGCCAGTTTAACGTAGTCCGGCGCGCGATCTTCGAGCACCGTGTTGGAATAGCGCTCTCCATAGAAGAGGGTCTGCCACTGGCGGACCATGCCGAGGACCTTGTTGTTCATGATGACGACGGTCAGGGGCAGTTTGTAGAGAACGGAGGTCATGACCTCGTTGAGGTTCATACCGAAGGAGCCGTCGCCCGTGATGAGGACGGTGGGCTGTTTCGAACCCACACAGGCGCCTTCTGCCGCACCCATGCCGAAGCCCATGGTACCGAGTCCGCCGCTGGTGACGAACTTGCGGGGCTTGCGGAAGGTCAGGTACTGTGCCGCCCACATCTGGTGCTGGCCGACGTCGGTGGCAACGACGGTGTCATCGGACTTGATGTCGTTGATGACGTTCATGATGTCTCTCGGGTCGACGCCGAGGGTCTCGGCGTGCAGGCTCTGCTCTTTTTCCACAAGGGCGTCCACATGGGCGCGCCACTCGGGGTGTTCTTTCTTCTCGACACCGCTGATGACTCTCGGAAGAGAGACCCGCAGATCGCCACGGACACCGATGTCTGCGGTGACGTTCTTGGAGATCTCCGCGAAGTCGACATCCATGTGGATGATGGTCGCTTCCTTGCAGAACTCGCTGGTCTTCCCCGTCACGCGGTCAGAGAAGCGGGTGCCGATGGCGATGACCAGGTCGGCGTCATCCTGCGCGATGGTGGAAGCGTACTGACCGTGCATACCGACCATGCCGAGGTAACGGGGGTTCTCATTGGGGATGCAGGAGATGCCCATGAGGGAACTGCCGATGACCGCGTCGATCTTGTCGGCGAGTTTGACGACATCGTCATAGGCTTCTGCCGCGTTGATGCCGCCGCCGATGTAGATGAACGGCTTCTCCGCCTTGTTGATGGCCGCGATCGCTTCGGCGATGCGGTTCTCCTGGGGCTGGATGCGGTCGTAGGGACGGGACGGGCCCTGGGGCTCGAAGTCCGTGACCATGTTCTGGATGTCCTTCGGGATGTCGATGAGGACGGGGCCCGGACGGTCAGACTTGGCGATCTTGAAGGCCTCTCTCATGATGGCCGGCAGCTCGTCGATATCGTTGACGAAGTAGTTGTGCTTGGTGATGGGCAGAGTGATGCCGGTGATGTCGACCTCCTGGAAACTGTCCTTGCCGACCATCGGACGACCGACGTTGCCGGTGATGGCGACGACCGGGATGGAGTCCAGCATGGCGGTGGCGATGCCGGTGACGAGGTTCGTGGCACCGGGGCCGGAGGTGGCGAGCACGACGCCGACTTTGCCGGTCGCTCTCGCATAGCCGTCTGCCGCATGGGCCGCGTGCTGCTCGTGGGAGACCAGTACGTGGTTGATCCGGTCAGAGCGCGCATAGAGCGCGTCGTAGATATCCAGGACGGTTCCGCCCGGGTATCCGAAGATGTCGGTGACTCCCTGATCGATGAGGGATTCAACAACGATTTCCGCACCTTTCAGTTTCATAAAACATTACTCCTTACTGCAGTTTCTTTTCTGGCGGCACGAGGGTATAAAAAAATCTCTCTACCCAAAATGCCTTCACATTTTCGGATAAAAGAGACGAAGAAAATATGACACTCCGCGGTACCACTCTTTTTGGCGATGTACGCCCACTCTGCTCACGTCCAGCAACGTGACTCTCTGTAACGGGAGAACCCGTTCTGACCTACTGCACTGTTCAGTCAGACAGCTCCGGGAGGACTTATACCCAACGTTCTGTGTCTGCCTTGCACCGCCCGGCAGCTCTCTGTTCACGTTCCGAAAGGCTTTTTTCCCTTCACAGCTTTTACAATTATTTGCAAGTATCTTACAACAAACAAAAAAGAACTGTCAAGCGAGATTGACAAAAAAACGAAAATGCACCTGAAAACGTGTCCGACATTTGTACATTTTCTCTTTAGCTGTAATCTTTTTTATGTTATAATGTGACAAAGGCACAAATATTGTCGGATAATTGACAATATTTTGTCAAAAGCAGAGAACGGAAGGAGAAATCACAATGGTGTATGACATTGCCATTATCGGCGCGGGCGTCGTGGGAACACAGATCGCGCGGAACTTCTCGAAGTACGATCTGAAGACCGTGCTCCTCGAGAAAGAGTCGGATGTCGCAATGGGCACGACGAAAGCCAATTCCGGCATCGTCCATGCCGGTTTCGACTGTCAGTCCGGCACTATGATGGCGGACCTTAACGTCAAGGGCTGCCGCATGATGGAGGAAGTCGCAACGACCCTCCACGTACCTTATGAAAAGAACGGCTCTCTGGTCGTCGCTTTCTCGGAAGAGGAAATGGAGACCATCAAGGAGCTGTATGACCGTGGTATCACCAACGGTCTCACGGAAGACGAACTCCAGATCATCGACCGTGAAAAACTCATGGAGCTCGAGCCCCACATCGCAGACAATGCTGTCGGAGCCCTCTACGCTCCCACCGCAGGCATCGTCTCCCCCTATGAACTGGCCATCGGCGCAGCAGAGTGCGCAGTCGGCAACGGTGTCGAATTCCTTCGCACTTTCAACGTCGGCGGCATCATCTTCGAAGACGGCATGTTCACCATCGGCGCCAAGGACGGACGCGTCATCCGCTCCAAGTGGGTCATCAACGCCGGCGGTCTGTTCGCGAACATCATCGCGGACAACTTCAACAATGAAAAGTTCAAGGTCATCCCGAGAATCGGTGAGTACGGCCTTCTCGACCGTGACGTCTATCCGCTCGTCACGCATACGGTCTTCCAGTGCCCCTCCAAAATGGGTAAGGGCATCCTGGTCGCACCGACCACCCACCACAACGTCTTCGTCGGCCCCACTTCCCTTGACATGGAAGACAACATGGACGGCAGACATGACGTCGGCGTCCGCGTCGGCGCTCTTCGTGAGACCTACGCATCCGCTCAGAAGTCCATCCCCTCCGTCAGTGCCAGAGACCAGATCACTTCGTTCGCCGGTCTTCGTGCCCACTGGGTCGAGCATGACTTCTACATCAACCCGGCCAAGAACAACGATCACTTCATCAACCTGATCGGCATCGAGTCCCCCGGTCTTGCCGCCTCCCCCGCCATCGCCGAGTACGTCGAGAACATGGTCCTCGACATCATGGGCGAGAAACCGGCTGAGAAAGCTGACTGGAACCCGTCCCGCAAGGCTCCCGTCTTCTTCCGGACCATGTCCCCCGAAGAGCGTGCAGAGCTCATCGCGAAAGACCCGGCTTACAGCCGCATCGTCTGCCGCTGCGAGACCGTTACCGAAGGTGAGATCAGAGACGCCATCCGTGCACCGGCCGGAGCAGTCGACCTCGACGGCGTAAAACGCCGCACCCGTGCCGGCATGGGCCGCTGCCAGGGCGGTTTCTGCGGATCCAGAGTCATGGAGATCCTTTCCGAAGAACTGGATAAACCCATCGCCGAAATCAAGAAGTTCGGAAGAGGTTCCGACATCATCTACGAAAGGACGAAATGATCATGACTGAGATTTTGAATTATGACCTTGTCGTCGTCGGTGGCGGCCCTGCCGGTATGGCAGCTGCCCTCGCCGCAAAAGACAACGGGGTCCCCGAAGAAAAAATCATCGTTCTCGAGCGTGACGTCCGTCTCGGCGGCATCCTCGAGCAGTGCATCCACACCGGTTTCGGTCTCACCTATTTCGGTGAAGAGCTCTCCGGTCCCGAGTATGCAGACCGTTTCGTCAAACTCATGGACGAAACCAAGATCGCCGTCAAGCTCAACACGATGGTCCTGAACATCACCAAAGAGAACCAGGTCATCGCCACCAATAAAGAAGACGGCCTCATCACCATCAACGCCAAGGCGATCATCCTCGCCATGGGCTGCCGGGAACGTCCGCGCGGAGCGCTCGACATCGCCGGTACCCGTCCCGCGGGCGTCATGTCCGCCGGCCAGGCACAGAAGTTCGTCAACATCGACGGCTACATGCCCGGCCACGAAGTCGTCATCCTGGGTTCCGGTGACATCGGCCTCATCATGGCCCGCCGTATGACCCTCGAAGGCGCCAAAGTCAAAGTCGTCTGCGAAGTCATGCCGTACTCCGGCGGTCTTCAGAGAAACATCGTTCAGTGTCTCGAAGACTTCGACATCCCGCTGCGCCTCTCCTGCACCGTCATCAAGGTCCACGGCAGAGACCGCGTCGAAGGTGTCACCATCGCGAACGTCGACGACCACATGCTTCCCATCCCGGGAACCGAAGAGTACATCCCCTGCGACACCGTCCTTCTCTCCGTCGGTCTTATCCCCGAGAACGAGCTCTCCAAGCAGATCGACCTCGACATGGATATGATCACCCGCGGCCCGAAGGTCGACGAGATGAGAATGACCTCTCAGCCCGGTGTCTTTGCCTGCGGTAACGTCCTCCAGGTCCACGACCTCGTCGACTTCGTCACCCAGGAGTCCCAGATCGCCGGTAAGGGCGCTGCCCAGTACATCGACGGTCTCCGCCACGAAGGCGTCATCAAGACCCGTGGCCAGAACGGTGTCCGTTACACGGTCCCGCAGAGCATCAACCTCGACGAAAAGGAAGACGTCAAGATCTACTTCCGTGTCGGCAACGTCTACCACGACAAGCGCGTCGTTGTCACCTGCGGCGACAAGGTCCTGTTCAACCGTAAAAAGATCAAACTCGCTCCCGGCGAAATGGAAAACGTCATCATCAAGGCAGCAGACATTGCCGAGATGACCGCGGACCAGGAGATCGTCGTCAGCATTGAGGAGGCGTAACTATGACAGAAAGAAAACTGATTTGTGTCGCGTGTCCTCGCGGATGCCCGATCACCGTATACATGGATGACAGCGGTGAGATCACCAAGGTCGAAGGAAACACCTGCCCCCGCGGTGACACATATGCGAGAGCCGAAGTCACCCATCCGGAACGTTCCCTGACCTCCACGGTCAAGGTCACCGGCGGCAAACACTATGTCGTTCCCTGCAAGTCCAGCACGGCCATCCCGAAGGAACTTCTCTTCGACGCCATGGTCGAGATCAACAAGGCGTCCATCGCCGCTCCGGTCCACATTGGCGATGTCATCATCAAAAACATCCTTGGCACCGGCGCCGACATCGTTGCCACCAACGAGATCGACTGAATAAGGTCATACACCTGTAAAAACGCCCCGTACTGACAGTACGGGGCGTTTGTCATTGACCGGACGTCTGAAACCTTATATAATTTAGAATGTATATTGTGTTTTGTAACACATTTCATCGCGAGAGGGCACTACATGGACGGAAAGAGATCCCGCAGTACCGTACGGCTGTTGGACGCCATCGCAGTCATCCTTCTCATCATGGCCGCTGTGCTCACCTACCTGCACCACAGTGTCGACTTCACGAACATCACGGCTCCCTTCGAACGGCTCTACTCCATGGCCCAGGAACAGTTCCCCCGGCCGGAGATCACCCCCGGTGAGACCGAAGAAGAGATCCAGCAGGCCGCAGCCGAAGAACAGAGCGACGTCATCCACCAGATCGCGTCGACCGCCGAACAGATGAGAGATGATCTCGGGCTGACCAAAGCTCAGATGTACTACATCAAATTCAAGACCTTTATGGAGAACCTGGAACAACGGGTGACGGAGCTTCCCTACAAGCCCCTCATCATCCTTGCCCTTCTCCTGTTCTTTGCTGTCAAATCCTTTGTCGGCATTGTCCCCGTCTCTGCCACCTGCCTCATCGCCGCCGTCATCTTCCCCTACCCCATGGCCCTTCTCATCAACTTTGTGGGAGTCGGCATCATCTTCACCATCAAGTGGGCGATGGGCTATAACGCGAAGTCCAACGCCATCAAGAAATACATCATGAAGTCCGACAACCTCTGGCGAGTCGTCTCGGACGCGGACAACAGCACAAAGAAAGCCATCAAGGAGTCCTCGGACAAACGGAAGGCGGAAAAAGAAGCGCTGGATGCCCTCCAGGGCAAGAACGAGCCGAAGCCGAAGAAAGAGCTTCCCCTCATCCTGAAGTTCTTCGTCGCTATCGGAAAAGGCATCGGCAAGGTCGTCCGGGCCATCAAGAATACTCTCCTGAAAGTCCCGGTCCTGAACATCGCCGTCGACGATGAGGACGCCGAGATGAGCGCCAAAGGCGGCACCGGCAACCCCCTCATCCTGTTCGCCCTCCGGCTCATCCCCTTCGTCCCGGCCAACCCGGTCAGCAGCCTCTTCGGGAACATGAAGATGGACTACCGGTCCTTCCTCGTCATCTCCCTCTTCGGCTACCTCCTGAAGGTCGTCTCCTTCACCGCCATCGGGTACAACATTTCCGACCCCTTCTCGTCGAAGTTCATCGTGCCCTTCATCGCCCTGCTGTACATCGCCGGCATCGGCCTCTTCGGCATCAACTCGTTCCTGAAGTATGCCGACAAGCGCGACGCCGAACGCGTCAGGGAAAAGCAGGCGGAACAGACCGAACAGACCGCCAAAGCTTGAAGGAGCAGAACGCTGCTCCGCCCCTCGTTACAAGGTCCGTTCCTCGCGAGAGGTAGGATTCTATCGCCTCCCGGCGAGCGCTCCGGTACGATTGTAACTAGTGACGGACATCGTTATGCTCCCCATAGAGGAAAGCATAAAAAGCAAGCCCCTCTTCAGAATTTTGAAGAGGGGTTATTATTTTAGCGTTCTGCTCCTTCCCTTCTGCGACTCAGGCTTCCATCAGTTTGTTGAAGCCTTCGGCGTCGATCTTCTCGTGCTCGAGGAGGTATTCGGCGAGGCGGTCGAGCTGGTCGCGGTGCTCTGTGAGGATGGCCTCACAGCGGTCGTAGGCGGTCTTCAGCTGCGCTTTGACGGCTTCGTCGATGGCGGTGGCCGTCGTCTCGGAATACTCCTTGCCGGTGCCGTAGAAGCCCGTGTTGGTGCCGTAAGTGGCAAGGCCGATGGTCTCGTCCATGCCGTAGCGGGTGATCATGCCCTTGGCAAGGGACGTGGCACGGTCGAGGTCGTTGGACGCGCCGGTGGAGATGTCCCCGATGACGAGGGCTTCCGCCACACGTCCGCCGAGCAGGGTGACGAGTTCGTCCAGCATCTCGTTGCGGGACATGTACATCTTGTCTTCCTGAGGCGTGCTCATCGTGTAACCGCCGGCGGAGCCGCGCGGGATGATGGAGACTTCGGTGACCGGGTCCTGGGTGTCCAAATAGTAAGTGGCGACGGCATGGCCGGCCTCGTGGAACGCGGTCAGGCGGCGCTCTTTGTCGGTCACCTTACGGGAACGCTTTTCGGCGCCCATCATGACCTTGACGGCCGCTTCCTTCAGTTCGTCGTTGCCGATGGCGTTCTTGTTTCTCTTGGCCGCCAGAAGAGCCGCCTCGTTCAGGAGGTTCTCGAGGTCCGCGCCGGTGAAACCGGTGGTGTTCTTCGCGACTTCAGACAGGTCGACTTCGTTGGCCAGGGGCTTCTCCTTGATGTGGACCTTCAGGATGGCCTCACGGGCCTTGATGTCCGGGTAACCGACATGGACCTGACGGTCGAAGCGGCCGGGTCTCATGAGAGCCGGGTCCAGGACGTCAGCGCGGTTCGTGGCGCCGATGAGGATGATGTTCTCCTCCGTCGTGAAGCCGTCCATTTCGACCAGCAGCTGGTTGAGGGTCGTCTCACGTTCCTCGTTGCCGGTATACAGGTCTGTGGCACGTTTTCGGGCCAGCGCGTCGATCTCGTCGATGAAGACGATGGCGGGCGCGTTGGCCTTGGCCTGGGCGAATAAATCGCGAACACGGGCGGCACCGACGCCGACATACATCTCAACGAATTCGGAACCGGACACCGAGAAGAACGGGACGCCCGCTTCCCCGGCGACGGCTCTCGCGAGCAGGGTCTTACCGGTACCGGGAGGGCCCACCATCAGGACACCCTTCGGCACGCGGGCACCGAGGCGGGTGAACTTTTCGGGGTCTCTCAGATATTCGACGATCTCTTTCAGTTCCTCCTTCTCCTCTTCGGCGCCGGCCACATCGTCAAAGGTCGCGGTGCGGTGGCTCTGGAGGGAGAACTTGGACTTCGTGAACTGCTGTCTTCCCTGGTCCTGGCGGATCTGCATCTGTTGCTGGTTCTGGGACATGTTCCAGAGCGCGTTGTCGAGAACGAGCAGCGTGGCGATGCCGCCGATGAGGGCGAAGTACACCCAGTTCGGGATGCCCCGGGAGTAGTCCATGGAGATGGGGTCATCCGGGTTCTCTTCGTTATGCTTTTTGACCAGCTTGTGGATGTCCTTCAGGAAGAGCTGTGTGTCCGGGACGATGGCGGAGCCGTAGGCCCCGGAGTCCTTCCGCTGGAAGACGAGGTTGCGGCTGCTCATGTCGAGGTGGTAAGCGGACACTTTCCCCTCCCGGAACAGACGCAGGACGTCGGAGTATTTCAATTGTTTGCTCTGTGCGTAATCAAAAAACTTGAGCAGCCCGAGGCCGGTGCCGGCGACGGTCAGACCGGTAAAACTCGCGTTCTCCACGGCAGCGGATGCGGCGGAGTTCGGGTCTTTCAGCTGTTCAAGAAACTTTTTGAATCGGTTTTCGCTCAAAGTGCAGACACCTCTTTTCTAAGTTAAAACTACTATAGTATTAGATTGTACAAAAGTCAATTTCTATTTCCGATACAGACCGATAGAAGGGACAAAAAAATCGGAATGCCCCGAAAGACATTCCGAACAGTCTGTTCTGTTTTATACTTCGCCCCGCTCAGCCTTCCCGACTTCGGCAATAATGAAGTCCACGACCTCTTCCTGAGGGATGCCGAGGACGGTGCCGAACTCTTCATAGACGAGGCTTTCCGCGTGCTTCATGGCGTTCTCGTCGATGGTCCAGAGCTTCTTGCCCTCTTCCTTGCGCTCTTTCTTGTGGTTGTAGAGGTTCTTGATGAGGAGCAGCAGTTCTCTGCGGTCGCCCTTCTCAAAGACTTCGTTGTAGTACTCGCCGCGGACTTTGTTGTCCTCTTCCCACTCCACCGTTTCGCCGGGCAGAGAATGGACGATGTCGAGAATCTGCTCTTTGCTGAGGATGGAGCGCATCTTCGAGATGATGTCCTCGTTGTCAGCGGGCACGAACAGCGTGGAACCTTCATTCCCCTGCGGCTTCAGGATATAGTACTCCCGAATGACGCCGGCGAACTTCTCCTTCCGTTTGTCGGCCACGAGGCAAACGCCATTGTCCCCGTAGATGACATATGAATTCAGCTCCAGCATGCTGTCCCCTCCCCGTATTTCATTGGGCGATTTACGTAATGAACGCAAATATTATAGCACATTTTCCACAAAAATGCCAGTTTCCCCTTGTCATAGTTTCACAGAAAAAACGACCCCGAAGCCCTGCTTCGAGGTCGTTCTGATACATGGTAAGTTTACTGGAGCAGTGTGATGCCGTGTTCTTCGCATTCCCGGATCATGTCTTCCGGCCATACAGAGACCTGGACTTCGCCCACATGGGCCTTCTCCAGCATGAACATGCAGACACGGGACTGTCCGATACCGCCGCCGATGGTCAGCGGCAGCGTGCCGTCGATGATGCCCTGGTGGAACGGGAACTGAAGGCGTTCTTCACAGCCCGCTTTCTTCAGCTGTTCCTTGAGGGACTCGGCATCGACGCGGATGCCCATGGAAGAGATCTCTTCCGCACATTCGAGGACTTCGTTCCAGAGGAGGAGGTCGCCGTTGAGTTTCCAGTCATCGTAGTCCGGAGCACGGCCGTCGTGCTTCTCCCCGCTCTTCAGTACATCGCCGATCTGCATGAGGAATACCGTTCTCTTCTCCTCCACGATGCGGTCTTCCCGCTCTTTCGGAGTGAGGTCCGGGTACAGGTCCTCGAGTTCCTGGGTCGTAATGAAGAATACGTTGGGGTCGATGGTCCGGTGCAGGTCCGGGTACTCGTTGTTCACGAACGCCTTCGTCGCGACGAGTGCGTTGACGATGCGCTGGACCGTGAACTTGAGGAAGTCCAGATTGCGCTGGTCCTCGGTGATGACACATTCCCAGTCCCACTGGTCGACGTAGATGGAGTGGAGCGAGTCACACTTGTCGTCCCGGCGGATGGCGGACATGTTCGTGTACATGCCCTCGCCCGGGTCGAACCCGTAGCGGCCGAGAGCGGCACGTTTCCACTTCGCCAGAGACTGGACCACCTGAGCCGTCCCGTCGATGTTCAGCATGTCGAATTCGACTTTGCGCTCGACGCCGTTCAGGTCGTCGTTGATGCCGCTCGCTGCCGTAACGAACAGCGGGCAGGTGACGCGGCGAAGGTTCAGCGCATGCCGAATGTTCTTCTGGAACGCGTCTCGCGTGAATTCCACAGCCGTCTGGGTCTCTTTCGGAGACAGTTTGGCGACATAACCTTCGGGGAAGATCAGTCCTTCATACATGTTCTTATACACATCCCTGTGCCTTCATGGCCTCAGCGACCTTCAGGAAACCGGCAATGTTGGCACCAGCCATGTAGTTGCCTTCCATACCGAATTCCTTGGAAGCGGAGTCACAAGCGGCAAAAATATCTTTCATGATGTTCTTCAGTTTATCATCGACTTCTTCGAATGTCCAGCCATAACGCATAGAATTCTGAGACATTTCGAGACCGGAGACCGCAACACCACCGGCGTTGGCAGCCTTGGCCGGGCCGTAGAGCATGTTGTTGGCGAAGTAGACTTCGATGGCTTCCGGAGTGGAGGGCATGTTCGCGCCTTCGCAGATACAGTAGCAGCCGTTGGCAGCAAGGGCCTTGGCGGACTCTTCGTTGATCTCGTTCTGAGTGGCGCACGGAAGAGCGATGTCGCAGGGAACGGTCCAGACGCCGCTGCAGCCTTCATGGTACTCGGCATCCGGATGGGTGCTGACGTACTCTTTGATTCTCTTTCTCTCAACTTCCTTGAGCTGCTTGACGCAGTCGAGGTCGATGCCGTTCTTGTCAACGATGTAGCCGTTGGAGTCGGACATGGTGATGACCTTGGCGCCAAGAGCAGTAGCCTTTTCACAGGCATAGATGGCAACGTTACCGGAGCCGGAGATGCAGACGGTCTGGCCCTCGAAGGACTTGCCGTTGGCTTTCAGGACTTCGTTGGTGAAGTAGCACAGGCCATAGCCGGTAGCTTCGGTTCTGGCAAGGGAGCCGCCGAAGGTGAGGCCTTTACCGGTGAGGACGCCGGTGAATTCGTTGCGCAGTCTCTTGTACTGGCCGAACATGTAAGCGACTTCACGGGCACCGGTGCCGATGTCGCCGGCGGGAACGTCGGTGTCGGGGCCGATGTGCTTGGAGAGCTCGGTCATGAAGCTCTGGCAGAAACGCATGACTTCCGCGTCAGACTTGCCCTTCGGGTCGAAGTCGGAACCGCCCTTGCCGCCGCCCATGGGAAGGGTGGTCAGGGAGTTCTTGAAGATCTGCTCGAAACCAAGGAACTTGATGATGCCGAGGTAAACGGACGGATGGAGACGGATGCCGCCTTTGTAGGGACCAATGGCGGAGTTGAACTGGACGCGGAAACCGCGGTTGACCTGGACTTTGCCGTTGTCATCGACCCACGGGACGCGGAAGATGATCTGTCTTTCGGGCTCGACGATGCGCTCGAAGACGCCGGCTTTGATGAGGTCGGGGCGGGCATCGGCGACGGGGTCGAGGGACTCAAAGACCTCGGTGACAGCCTGGATGAATTCCGGCTGGTCGCCATCGCGCTTTTTGACGTTTTCCAGTACTTCGATGAGATGTTTGTTCTGCATAAACTTTCAAACTCCATTCCTTTTGATATTGTAATTGGCTTACTTGACAAAATAAAAAAGCGGCAAAACAGGACAGTCCCCTCTCCGGGAAACTGCGACGCCTTTGCCGCTTCGCAGAGTATTATATATGCAAAAAGTGTCAATGTCAACTTTCATTTTGAAGAAATCTCACTTTTTCCCTTTAACAGTTTACAGCGGCTGTAAAACCGCACAGTTACGCAGAAAGTGAGTCGCTACTCACCGTGAATCGCCAAATGTCTTTGAAAAACCGCTTGAAAAATGAAAAAAGCGAGATTATACTGTTTTTGTAAATAACATAATCATTTCTATTTCGAAGTGAGCAATGGAGTTCATTTGCGTCACGGGACAAGTGCCCCCAGAACGCAGGTGGGCTTTTTCTTTTGTGTGTTTGTCAGGAAGGAGTTACAACATGAGCACGAAATACATCTTTGTGACCGGCGGTGTCGTCTCGGGCCTCGGCAAAGGCATCACGGCGGCATCCCTCGGCCGGCTGCTGAAAGCGAGAGGCTACAAGGTCGCCTCCCAGAAGCTGGACCCCTACATCAACGTGGACCCCGGCACCATGAGCCCGTACCAGCACGGCGAAGTGTATGTTACGGAGGATGGCGCGGAGACGGACCTGGACCTCGGCCACTATGAGCGGTTCATCGACGAGGACCTCAACAAGTTCTCGAACCTCACGACCGGCAAGGTCTACTGGAACGTCCTCAACAAGGAGCGCCGCGGCGAGTACCTCGGCCAGACGGTGCAGGTCATTCCCCACATCACAAATGAAATCAAGGACTTCATCTACGCGGTCGGTGACCACTCCGAAGCGGACGTCGTCATCACGGAGATCGGCGGCACCATCGGTGACATCGAGTCTCAGCCCTTCATCGAGGCCATCCGTCAGGTGTCCCTCGAAGTGGGTCCCGAGAACTGCTGCTTCATCCACGTCACCCTCGTCCCCTTCCTCTCCGGTTCGGACGAGCACAAGACCAAACCGACCCAGCACTCCGTCAAGGAACTGCAGGGCATGGGCATCCACCCGAACTTCATCGTGCTGCGTTGCGATGAGCCCCTCGAGCCCGGCATCTTCAAGAAGATCGCCATGTTCTGCAACGTCAAGCCCGAACACGTCATCGAGAACATGACGGTCCCGGTCCTCTACGAGGCTCCGGTCATGCTCGAAAAGAGCGGCTTCTCCCGCCTCGTCTGTCTGGACCTCGGTCTCGACCCCCACGAGCTCGAACTGGGCGAATGGAAAGACATGGTCGACCGCATCAAGAACGCCTCGAAGAACGTGACCATCGGCATCGTCGGCAAGTACGTGCAGCTCCACGACGCCTACCTCTCCGTGGCAGAAGCTCTGCGGCACGCGGGCTACGAGTGCGGCGCCCATGTGGACATCGAGTGGGTCGACTCCGAGACCATCACACCGGACAACGTGGGCGATGTACTGGCAAAATGCGACGGCATCGTCGTGCCCGGCGGCTTCGGCAACCGCGGCATCGAAGGAAAGATCGCCACGGCGGAGTACTGCCGGACGCACAATATCCCTTACCTCGGCATCTGCCTCGGCATGCAGATCGCGGTCATCGAGTTCGCGCGGCACGTCTGCGGCCTCGAAGGCGCCAACTCCGGTGAGTTCGACGAGACTGCCAAAGACAAGGTCATCGACTTCATGCCGGACCAGTACAAGAACATCCGCAAGGGCGGCACCCTGCGCCTCGGCGCGTATCCCTGTGTCATCAGCGAAGGCACCCAGATGGAGAAGTGGTACGGACAGAAGGAGATCCAGGAGCGCCACCGCCACCGCTACGAGTTCAACAACGACTACCGGAAGGTGCTCGCCGACGCCGGCCTCGTCCTGTCCGGCCGCTCCCCCGACGACCTCATCATCGAGACCGTCGAAGTGCCGGAGAACGACTTCTACATCGGCGTCCAGTACCACCCCGAGTTCAAGTCCCGCCCGACCAAAGCGCACCCCCTCTTCAAAGGTCTCGTGTCCTCGGCACTGAAAGACACCTGATCCACCCATCATACATTTCACACTCAACTCCGAATTTGTTGAGGCTTTCAAATGTCTGGCACTTCGCATTCTTCAAACTTGAAGTGCTTGGGCGATTTACCTCTCAACCACAGCACCACTGCCTAAACTCCCCAGAGGCTTCGCCTCCTCCCCTCGGAAACATCCGCCAGGCAGCGGGGCGGACGGAACGCCCCTGTTAGCTACCGTGCGTATTGACGCCCTCCACTCCGCTCCGGGCTTTGGTGCCACAGTCCTTCAGTGCTGTCAAGGGCGCTCCCGAGCGCCGCATACCGTGCGGCAAAGCCCTGTGACAGCCCCTCCGCCCTGCGGCACGGGGCAAACAACAGGCCAAAGGGGCACTCCGGCCCTTCGGCCTGCAAGGAGGACTCTCGAGTTAAAGCAACTCGCAAGCATTTTTTAATCTAACATAGCCCTTCCCAAATATTCAAAGTCAGACTAAAAAAGAACAAACCCTCAGCCAGGTCTGACTTTAAGGCTTGGCAGTGCTGTTGAAGTCAGGCCAAAATAGTGCAACCTATTGGCTAGGTCTGACTTTAAGGCCTGGCAGTGCTGTCAAAGTCAGACCAAAATAGCGTAACCCATTGGCTAGGTCTGATTTTAAAGCCTGGCAGTGCTGTTGAAGTCAGACCAAAATAGCGTAACCCATTGGCTGGGTCTGATTTTAAGGTCTGGCAGTGCTGTTGAAGTCAGACCAAAATGGTGCAACTCATTGGCTAGGTCTGATTTTAAGGCCTGGCAGTGCTGTCAAAGTCAGACCAAAATAGCGTAACCCATTGGCTAGGTCTGATTTTAAGGCCCAGGCATGCCATCAAAGTCATACCTAAAAAGTGCAACCCATCGTTTCAGGTATGGCCAGATCATTGACTTTAGGAACTGCTCCTGGTTCTGGACAAAGGGGCGTGTGCCCCGACTCCATGAACCTCCGACGAAGCCCCAGCGTCAAAAGGACTCCAAACCTTGGTATTTCCGGGTCTTGGAGTCCCTTTTTATCCCGATAGGCATACTTGCAAAGAAGCTCTGCAGATTTCAGTTTTCAGATCAACGGAGTTCCAATCGAACATCAAGAAATGGCTTCCCGATGGGAAGCCATTTTCTTTTGTCTAATTGACAGCACCGTTACCGGCCGCCTCCGCCGATGCCGCCGCCGGAGAAGCCTCCGCCTC
Source organism: uncultured Eubacteriales bacterium (assembly GCA_900317085.1). Lineage (GTDB taxonomy): Bacteria > Bacillota > Clostridia > Oscillospirales > Acutalibacteraceae > RUG420. Next base: position 40,751 of record ONFJ01000006.1, read on the forward strand.
CGCCGAAGGAGGAGAAGCCGCCGCCACCGCTCGATGCGGTGTTGATCTCCTGGGCGGAGCGTCCGGCCATGTAGCTGTTATAGGCGGTGTTGGAGAAACGGTTCATCCAGTGCATCATCCAGAGCATGTCGTAGGTGTCCCAGCCGGCGCCGTAGTAGCCGTACGCCTGCGGGTTCGAGAAGAAGTCGGGGACCAGTTCCTTGAACTGTTCCGCCACTTCGTCGGCGATGCCGAAGAGCGCCGCGTAGGTCAGGTAGTCGCCCCAGAGGCCGACGTCCCGCGCTTCGCGCTCATTGATGATGGTGAACTCTTTGAGGAACTTCTTGAAGCCAAGAAGCTCGAGGAATTTCTGTTTACCGGTCTCGGAAAGGACCGTCTTGTGGGAAGTGAAGAGGAACTTCTTTTCGGTGATGTCCTCTACCCTGCCGGACGCCTTCGCGCTGCGCATGCCCTCGTTCAGCGAATTCTCAAAGAAGTCTTCAAGGCGCTCATAGTGGTTCTGCGCGTAGTGCTTCAGCTCTTTTTCCTGCAGGATGTCGTCGTCGCCGGCGGCCGCATGCAAAATGCGCCACAGCTGTTCTTCCACACCGGTGATCTTGCCGTTCGTGGCTTCCTGGGAGCCTTGTACGAAGACGATGGACGGGGTCATTTTATCGCCCAGAAGACCGCCGAGGCGTTTTTCGGGTTTCTCTTCGACCCGGGCCCAGCCGTTCTTCATCCACCCCAGCAGGTACGCCTCGATGATGGCGCCCTTGCCGGGCAGCTCATCCATGGTGTCGAGAGCCAGGTACGCTTCCGGCAGACAGCCGTCGAGGGGGATGTCTCTCGAGTAGAGGACTTCCTTTTTCTCTTTCCGTGTGATGTTCGATACGATGCGGGACAGCAGGCCGCTCTTGTTCGAGCTGCTCCCCATCAGCGCTTTGCCGATGCCGTAGATGAAGATGAAGAGCGCGATCGCGGGAATGAAGAACGCCATGAGGATGTCTCTTGCGCCCCCGTTCCCGTTGAACAGGAACCCGATATCTTCATCGTTCGACAGGTCTTCGAAGATCGACGAGGAGGAGTCTTCCAGGCTGGACGATGCATCGCCGCCGGAGGTACCGTCATCGTACGCTTCGATGTTGTAGTCCGAGCCGACAAAGGCCTGTTCCACCAGGCTGCGGAACGTCGTGCCGGTCTCCACTTCCGGGTAGAAGATGTCTTCATTGAAGCGGCACATGACGTTGCAGAAATTGATGGTGCCGCCCTCGTCCGACTCCACGATGACACGGCCGTCTTCGAGACGGGTGGTGCCCATGAGGCCGAACGCCCAGAACTTCGTATTCTCTTTCGTCAGCTCCTCCACGTCCTGCGTGTCGATGGTGACCGAGACGTGGTCGGGTGCGGGATCCAGCGCCGAGTTGATGAACCGGATATGGAAGCCGTCATAGCCGTCCGAGTACTTCTGGACGACGTTGGTCATGATGTAAGAGACCTGGTACTTGTTCCGGCCGCTGCCTGAGACGCCCCAGCAGAGTTCGACTCCGCCGTCGGAGCGCTGCGCGATGCCGCACTTCTGGTACTTCATGGTCCGCTTGTCGGCGGTACTCATGCCGGATCCGACATCCCAGTCTTCCCCGGTGTACGTGTACTCGACCTCGTTGGTCAGGTCTTTGACCTGCATGTTGCGGATGCTCATCTGACCGAGATTGGTCTTCGGGATGAACAGTTCCGACCAGTCGTCATCGATTTCGACGTCCCAGAGTTCAATGACCTGCGCGTCTCCGTTGTCGAGGAGCGTGACATTGACATCGATGGAATAGTACTCTCCCTCACCGCTCCAGGCGAACGACGGAAGGACCGTCAGGGCAGCCGCGAAGAGCATGACGAGGAAGGCACTCCCCATCCTTGTGAGTGCTTTTCTCATAGTATGTTTCCCTCAAACAGTTTTGGGGCGATTTACCGTTTCATATCGGGCATGTCTTTCTTGGCCTCTTCGGTCTGGAGGTAATCCTTGACCGGGAAACCGAGCATACCGGCGACGAGGCTCGTCGGGAACTGACGGACGACACGGTTGAACTTGGTGACGGTGTCGTTGTAGGTCATGCGGGCCAGACGGACGTTCTCTTCGTACTGCTTGACGCCCTGCATGGTCTCGATGTACATGGTGTTCGCTTTGAGGTCCGGATACTGCTCCGCGACCGCCATGAAGCGGGACATGGCCTGGGTCAGGAAGTTCTCCTGGGCCTCGGCGTCGGCCGCCGTGCTGTTCGCCGTAATGGGCTGACGGTGCGCGATGACGTCTTTCAGCGTGTTGTATTCGTGCTCATCATACTGTTTGGTGAGGTCTGCCAGTGCGTTCAGGGCATCCCAGCGGGTGTTTTGCTGGACGCCGATCTGCGACATGGCGTTGCCGCACAGCTCATCGATGGAAACGAGCCGGCGCTGGACCGAGATGACCCAGACGACGATGAGGGCCACGAGTACGATAGCAATGATTGCGATAATGATTCCAACAGACATAGTTCATTCTCCTTTTTTACAAAGTATTTGATCATGTCCCGGCAGGCGATGTCCGAACGACGCCTCCTGCCTCATTTTAATCATATAAGAAAATGCTTAAAAATACTAGAAGAAATCGTAACAGGAAACGAGAAAGCCAAAAGGCTGGACAGATCCGTGGGGTCCCTCGCAGAGGGGGTTCGGTTGGCGCGGATCTGGACAGAGCTTTTGGCTTTCCAGAGTTTTGTCTATTCAGTTGAGTTGGAGCAGCCCACGGTCGAGCATTTTCTGCAGGGCCATCATGCCGCCGAGTTTGGCGTGCGGGAACGTGAGGCCACCCTGGAAGTAGATGGCGTAGGGTTCCCGGATGGGGCCGTCAGCGGAAAGTTCGATGGACGAGCCCTGGATAAAGTCACCGGCCGCCATGACGACGAGGTCGTCATAGCCGTCCATGGGCGCGGCCACGGGAGTGACATAGCTGTCCACCGGGGCGGCGGCCTGGATGCCGGCGGTGAAGGCGAGCATCGCCTCCTCCGAGCCCAGTTCGATGGACTGGATGATGTCGTAGCGGGGCTCCGAGGAGGCCGGCACGACGTGGTAGCCGAGCTTCTCGTAAGCGGCTGCCACGAAGATGGCGCCCTTCACCGCCGACGCGACCACCGTCGGTGCAAAGAAGAAGCCCTGATAAAGAGCGGTGTTCACCGTCAGGGACGCGCCGATGTCCTGGCCGAGGCCCGGCGCGCTGAGCCGGTAGAGACACCGGTCCACGCAGGCCTGCGTGCCCGCAATATACCCGCCGGTGGGCGCGATGCCGCCGCCCGGGTTCTTGATGAGCGACCCGACGACCATGTCCGCACCGACGTCAGAGGGTTCAATGGTCTCTGTGAATTCGCCGTAGCAGTTGTCCACCATGACGAGAACATCGGGTTTGATGCCCTTCACGAAAGCGATGAGTTCCCCGATCTGCTCGACGGAGAACGTCGGGCGCATCTGATAACCCTTGGACCGCTGGATGGTGACGAGTTTGGTCTTCTCGTGGATGGCGGCTTTGATGCCGTCCCAGTCGAAGGATCCGTCGGGAAGCAGGTCGACCTGGCGGTACGAGACGCCGTACTCGGCGAGCGAGCAGGCGGACTCCCGGATGCCGATGACTTCTTCGAGCGTGTCATAGGGCTTCCCCACCGGGCTCAGCAGTTCGTCTCCCGGAAGGAGGTTCGCCGACAGGGCCGTGGCCAGCGCGTGGGTGCCGCAGGTGATCTGCGGACGGACGAGCGCCGCCTCGGTGTGGAAGACGTCGACGTAGACTTTTTCCAGCACATCGCGACCGAGGTCATCGTGGCCGTAACCGGTGGTGCCGGCAAAACACTCGGCGGACACCCGGTTCTTCTGCATGGCGTGCAGGACCTTGTACTGGTTGTATTCCGCGATTTTGTCGAGTTCCTCAAAGCGGTCTTTGAGACCGGCGAGGATCTCCTCCGAAAAGGTGAGCACCTCTTGCGAGATGCCCATTTCCTGATAGAGACTCATTCGGTGGATACCGCCTCTCCCGAGTGCTCACCGGGGTTCTGGATGGGCTCTTTGTCCACCAGTTCCTCCATGGTGTGCCAGCCGAGGACCGCGCACTTGACACGGGACGGCATATGGGAGATGTCCCGAAGAGAACCGGCTTCCTCCAGCTCTTCGATCTCCTCCTCAGAGGCCTCTTTCTTGATCATCCGCACG
>ONFJ01000011.1 GCA_900317085.1 uncultured Eubacteriales bacterium
GCTTCAGTGGAAACGGTGAAACCCTGAGGAACAGGAAGACCGAGGTTGGTCATTTCTGCAAGGTTCGCACCCTTACCGCCGAGGATCTCACGCATGTTCGCATTACCTTCGCTGAAAAGGTAGACATATTTCTTTGCCATAATGCTTTTCCCTCCGCAAAAAATTGGTATGTATATTTGGATACAGCGTGGATTATAACACACGAAAAACCCCATAATAAAGGAAAAATACGTGTCGTTTTCAATTTCGTACAACTTAGACAAAAACCCCGTGGGAACTCCACGGGGTTTGTAATTTATTTAACATTTAAACATGAAAAATTTGTTTCACGCGCTCACGCCGTGAGTCGCCCGAAAATGCGCGTGTATTCCCGCATGAGAACCGCGAGTTCCTCGTTTGCAGAACCGGGCTCCATGCGCCAGGTCCAGTTGCCGAGGGCAACGCCGGGGACGTTCATGCGGCAGGTGCTGTCGAGGCCCTGCCAGTCCTGCATCTGGGCGATGAACAGGTTCGCGGGAGAACCCATGCCGCCGCGGATGAAGGCGAGGTGCGCGCCCTCTTCCTCCGAGATGCCGAGGTACTCTTTCGCGACCTGCTTGTCCTCCTCCGGGACCTCGTCGTCGTGGAACCAGCCGACGACCGTGTCGTTGTCGTGGGTGCCGGTGTAGACGATGGAGTTCGCCTTGCAGCGGTGGGGCAGGTACTTCGAGTCGGCGTTCTTCGTGAAGGCGAACTCGAGGATGTTCATGCCGGGGAACCCGGAGTCCTCAAGGAGCTGGTCGACGTCGGGGGTCAGGATGCCGAGGTCTTCGGCGATGAACTCCGTGCCGTAGAACCAGTCGCGCAGCACGCGGAGCAGGCTCATGCCGGGGCCGTTGTGCCACTCGCCCTCCTTCGCGGTCTCCGCGTCGTAGGGGCAGGACCAGTAGGACGCGAACGCGCGGAAGTGGTCGAGGCGGAGGACGTCATACATCTTGACGGCGCCTTCGATGCGGCGGATCCACCAGCCGAAGCCGTCCTGGCGCATGGTGTCCCAGTCGTAGAGCGGGTTGCCCCAGAGCTGGCCGTCCTTGGAGAAGTAGTCCGGCGGGACGCCGGCGACCTTCTTCGGGATGTTCTCCTCGTCGAGCTGGAAGAACTGAGGCTCGCGCCAGATGTCGGCGGAGTCCGCCGCGACGTAGATCGGTAAATCGCCAATGATCTTGATGCCGAGGCGCTTCACGTACTCGCGGAGCTCGTTCCACTGCTTGAAGAACAGGTACTGCACGTAGGTGTAGTAGTTCACCCGGTCCTCGAGGAGGGTGCGGTATTTCTGGATGGCCTCCGGTTTGCGCAGGCGGATGTCCCGGTCCTCCCAGTCGATCCAGCTGACGCCGTCGTAGTACTCCCGCAGGGCCATGAACAGGGCATAGTCCGGCAGCCAGACGTTGTCGCCGACGAAGCGCTCGACGTCCGCGCGGTCCCGCTCGAAGCCTTTTTCGAAGGCCTTCTGCAGGACGGTCTCCCGGTTCTCCTTCATAGCGACATAGTCGACATGGGCGGGGTCGTCGCCCCAGTCGAAGGACTCGACGTATTTCTTCGTGAGGAGCCCGTCTTCGATGAGGAGCTCGAGGTCGATGAGGTAGGGGTTGCCGGCGAAGGTCGAGAAACTCGAGTAGGGGCTGTCGCCGAGGCCGGTCGGGCCGAGGGGCAGGACCTGCCAGTACTTCTGGCCGGCTTCTTTCAAAAAGTCCGCAAAAGCGAACGCCTCTTTGCCGAGGGTCCCGATGCCGTACTTCGAGGGCAGGGACGTGATGGCAAGCAGGACACCGCTGCTACGTTCCATGTTGCATTCTCCTTTGTGTGGCCCGGGCGATGTACCCAAAAAGCGCACGAAATCCCCTTTATTATACATGAACAGAGGGGATTTCCATAGCGAAAATTATTCTTTACATTTTATCACATCACATCCCCTGGATGCTGAGGGCGATGAACAGCTGTCCGAGGTAATACAGCAGAAGGTTCGCGGGGCGCATCCACGCCTTGCCGTCCTTCGTGAACGTGTTGAAGATGAGGATGATGTCCGAGGCCGTGAACAGGACCGCGCCGACCATGTAGAGGAGCGCGCCCGGGGTGCGGCGGGTGACATAGACGCCGACCGAGACCGCGGTCATGAGGACGACGGCGCCGATGTAGACGACACCGAAGACTTTGAAGGCCTTCTCCGCCTCGACGGACGTGAGGATCCAGTACAGCAGGGCCGCGGCGACGAGCAGGCCGCTGACGAGCCAGACCCACAGTTTGGCGGCGAGGGGCACGAGAGCCACGAGGTACAGGATGTGGCCGATGAGGAACGCGAGGATGCCGCCGAGGAAGATCTTCTGTCCGGCCTTTTCGAGGACGAACCTGAGGTTCAGGCATACATCGCCAATGAGACCGAAAACGAGTCCGGCGACGACGACCTTCGCGAAGGTGGGCAGGGTGGCGATGGACAGGCCGAGGAAACCCAGAACGACGAAGAACAGGGACGCGGTCCCCTTCAACGCCACAGCGGGCACGTACTTTTTCTGCTGCTCGACGTAGATGAAGATGATCTGCACGAGCAGGCCGATGTAAGCGAGATACATGAAGGACATGGGGCTTCTCCTTTCTTACTCTTCGTTCAGGAACGGAAGCGTGTGCGCCAGAGCCCGCTCCCCTTCATCGTAGAGGAAGATGTGGCCGGAGCCCTCGAAGATGACGAACTCGGCGTCTTTCAGGACTTTGGCCATACGGTCGATCTGGTAGATGGGCATGGTCTTGTCTTCCGTGCCCCAGATGACCAGCGTCGGGATGTGCTGTCTGGCCATCTTCTTATAATACTTGGTAGCTTCTTTCGTTTTGAGGATGGTGTTGACGAGGCTCGCGTGGGTGCCGGCAAGGTAGCCTTTGTACTGCATGGTGAACGCGAGGTCCCGGACGAACTGGTCCTTGACCGCCTCGTCCTGGTGCAGGAGCTCGTCTGTGGCGCGGGCCAGCGTGGACTTCGGCATGACGAGTTTGAAGATGCGTTTGCCGAGCACCGGGACCGCCGCCAGTTTCATGTAGATGGGCGGTTTGAAGTTGTCCATGCCCGCCGGGGCGTAGAGGACGATCTTCTGAGCGACACCGGGGTACATCGCGCAAAACGCTGCCAGGATGGAACCACCCATGGACGTGCCGAAGAGGATGCACTTGCCGTCCGGCACGAGCCAGTCGATGAGCTCCTTGAGCTGCACCGCGAAGTCCTCCGGGGCGTACTTCGACTTCACCCGCTCCGAAAGGCCGCGGCCGATGAGGTCATAGCGGATGACCGTGTAGCCCTCTTTGACGAGACCCTCGAAAATGTGGTCGTAGAGGAAGTAGGGCGTGCTGTACCCGTGGACGAGGACGACGGGCCACTTGGCATTCGGGTCCTCCGGGTGCTCCGACTTCAGCGGCGCGGTGCCCTGCTTCATTTCATAATGGGTGGACCCGCAGCCGAGGTCCAGGAACTCACCGGGGGCCTTCGCCCGCTCCTTCTTCGTGAGTTTCTTCGTCTCGACCTGTTTCACCAGCTTTTTGAACTCTTTTTTCTGCATATGCCACTCCCCTTTCGTTCGGCGATTTGTTTTCCAAACTCAGTATACCACACCGGCACAGCACAGAACACGCTCTTTGCGCCTGCCTTTCATTGACACTCATATACCCCTTTGTTATAATGATTTGGCCGTCGGGGCGTGGCGCAGTTTGGCTAGCGCGCCTGCTTTGGGAGCAGGAGGCCCCGGGTTCAAATCCCGGCGCCCCGACCAAAAAACAGACCAGGTTTTCACCTGGTCTGTTTTTCTTTTTAGTGGATGTATCGGGCGTTGTACTCCGCGTTGATCTCACGGATCTCCCGCTTGCCGTCGATGTAGTCCTGGTACATCTTGAAGGGGTCTCCCCCACCGAGCCAGCAGGCCGTGCAGTTCTCGCACCCTCCGCCGCAGCTGAGAGCGTTTTTGATGATTTCTTCCCGCTCCTCGCGGGTGGTGTCTTTGATGAGGATCTTCATAGGGGTGACCTCCTCAGGCTTTTTGCGTTTCGCGCTACACAGGGCAACGTCTCCGCCGGTCTCAACCATTCTTCAAAAATACATACTCTTTTTCGGACGACCGTTCCGGGCAGAACCGGAAATTCAGGCCGTCGTAGGCTTTGATGCCCTCCGGGTCCGTGATGTCCCGCTCCGCGAGGAACCGAACCATGTCGCCCCGGGCCATCTTGGCAAGCGTGCCCTTCGTGATGACCTTCTCCTTCCCCGTCTTCGGGTCCTCCTTCAGCTCGCCGAACACGACGGTCAGGCAGAAGTCCTCCGGAGTCAGGTACTTCTCCACACACTGGGAATACTCCTTCGATGCGAGGTTCAGAACGAAGCGGTCCGGCTCGCCGGGCGCTTTGCTTTTGTTGTCCCGCATGACTTCGCGGTACAGTGCATCGCCCCAGTAGTCATAGAGGGTGGCTGTGTCAAACCCAAGTTTCCCGACTTTCGCCTGCATTTCGAGGCGGTAGGGGGTGACGCCGTCGAAGGGCTTCAGGACACCGTAGAACCCGGAGAGGATGCGCAGGTGTGCCTGGATGAAGTCGAGGGCCGGCGCAGTGAACACGTCCGGCGCCATGTACTGGTACTGGATGCCCTCATAGGACAGGATGGCCGGGGTGAGCCGGGGCAGTTCGTCGAGCGCGCCCATGACGGCGTACCGGTCGTAGTTGAGCTGCGCCAGTTTGTCGTTGCAGGACCAGAGGGCTTTCGCGTCGTCGTAAGAGAGACCCTTCAGCCAGTCCCGCAGGGTATTCGTTTTGTCGAGAAACACGGGCAGCCCCAGTGCCGGGAAGTCGTCCCGCTCCTCGTTCATTTTCTTCGCCGGGGAAATGATGATGCGCATATATAAGTTACTCGCCCAGTTCTCCCAGCATCTGCGCCGGGTTGTCTTTGGCCTTGACCTTCTCGAAGGCCTTTACGATGACGCCGTCCTCGTCGATGAGGTACGTGGTGCGCACGACGCCAAAGGACTTCTTGCCGTACATGTTCTTTTCGTGCCAGACGTCATATGCTTTGATGGCTTTGAGCTCCGGGTCCGCAAGAAGTGTGAAGGGAAGCTCGTACTTCTCTTTGAACTTCTTGTGGGACGCAACGGTGTCCTTGCTGACACCGACGATGACGGCACCTTTTTCCCGGAAGGCGGGCATCAAATCGCCAAAGGCACAGGCCTGGGCCGTGCAGCCCGACGTGTTGTCTCTCGGGTAGAAGTACAGGATGACCTTCTGGCCTTTATACTCCTCAAGGGTGTGGACTGTCCCATTTTCATCCGGCAGTTCGAATGCCGGCGCTTTCGTTCCAACTTCTAACATAGATGACTCTCCTTTTTACTCTTCCTCGGTATAACGCTTCTTGTGCTTCGGCCGCCGGGTTTCCCCCTGGCGGTTCTGCTCTTTCTTGCGGTCCTTGTAGATGGCCGGCCGACGACCGACCCAGGTGTCACCGCGTTCTTTGGCGACGCCCGTGCGCTGTTTCTTTTTTGCCATGGTAACACCTCCTGCCCACAGTATACCATGCCACACCCTGTTACCTGCAACCATTCTCTTGGCCTACCCAACAACCTGAAATCTGTCAATGTGATCGACGCTGGGACTTCGTCGGAGGTTCATGGAGTCGGGGCTCATGCCATCGGTTTGCGGTCAGAAACATTGTCGCACTGCTTCGGTCGGTCCCCTCGCTCGCTTTGCTCTGTGTTTCTTCCTGTTCGTCGAGTTTGCTTCATCGGCTCCGCCGCGCAAACCCGCGAACCAGCGCCTCCTCGCCCCAGCTGAACTTTTCTCCTGCCTTTCCCGGCAAAAGTCAAAGGCATCTCTGGTTCTTCGAAATTGCCTATGACGATTTGAGGCCGGACTTGCATATAGATTCCTGAAAAATCAAAGGCATTTCTGACATTCTTGGAATGCCTTTGATTATTCAGGCTGTATTTCAAGTCGATTGGAGAAAAAAGTCAATGGCATCATCGGTTTGTTTGATATGCCTTTGACTTTTTTGGAAAAGCACATAAGAGCGGGCTTCGATTTGTCAAAGGCGAGTGCAGATATCTTCACCTGCCTTTGACGATGTGGAGTGAACCGCCCTGAAACAAGTAATTACTATCAAAGGCAATCACCACAATTAACAAATGCCTTTGATTTTCTGCCCAGCGAGAAAGCCGGAAGGGGTAGGGGTCCGGGGACAGGGGAAGGTGGCTTTCTCCCACGCTCTTTGGCTTCCCCTTCCCCGGGAAATCAGCTCGACACAGTTTATTCGGTTGGCTCCGGGGTTGTCAAGCCACCAGGGTCAGTCCCAGGTTTGCCAGACGTCGGGCTGGTAGCCGAGTGTGGCCTGTTTGCCGTTGCGGACGATGGGCTGCTTCAGGACCTGCTGGTTTTCGAGGATCTTCTCGAGCTGCTGGTCGGGGACCAGGTACTTGATGAGAGTCAGGGTCTTCTGGTCCTTGCAGTTTTGGTCGATCATGGCGTCCTGGCCGCCGACCACGCGGGCGACGGACTCGAATTCGCCTTTGGACATGCCCTTCTGGGAGAGGTCCACGAACTGGAACTTGATGCGCCGCTCCTGGAACCACCGCTGGGCTTTCCGGGTGTCGGCGGACTTCTTCGTGCCGAAGATCTGGATGTTCATGAGTTCGTCCTCCCGTTCCAGGCGGCGATGCCGCGGCGCAGCAGTTTCATGGTGGCTTCCTGGAAGTTCTCCGCGCTTCGAAGCTCCTGGATCTCGGCGTCGTACTTCGAGCGGCCGACGTCCCGGAGGGCCAGGACATAGGCGTCGAGGAACGCGCGGAAGACGGTCGTGACGACCTGCCAGTCCTCGCGGTTCATGGTCCGGAGTTTCTGGTAGAGGGGCTGCAGCAGGATGCTGAAGTCCTGCTGGATGTCCCTCGGCCGGGACGCGTTCGCGGTGACGATGGTGTAGACGCCGTCAAGGACCATCTCGCGCTGGCGGGGCGTCGTCTCCTCGACGAGGTGCCGGACCGAGTTGTAGAAGATCTCCGAACCGTCGGACGGCTTCTCGGCCCGCTCGAGCCGCAGGGGTTCGACCGACCAGGTGTAGAGATCGTGCTGCAGCAGGTTCGAGACGGTGCTCTTCACGACTTCGTAGGACTCGGCGTGTTCGAGCACGCGGCCGACGGTCGAGCCCTCCGGCAGGAAGGTGTACATGCGGTCCGCCATCTCGTCGATGGCATGTTCGGCGATGAACGAATTCGAGAAACCCGGGCCGTCATAGCTGAAGACGCCCTTGACGATGGGCCGGTACTTCGCCGGCAGGCAGACCGCGGCGTAGGCCGCGAGGTTGCCGCCCTTCGAGTGGCCGCCCATGTAGATGCCCTTGATGTCCGGGTACATCTTGATGGCCCGGGCAGCATAGGACAGGGCCGCGCACTGGGCGGGCACGTCGTTCTGGAAGCTCATGTTGAGGTTTTCCTTCCAGCCGAGGAGCGTGGAGTCCGTGCCGCAGAACGACAGGAACAGGATGTCCCCCGGAAGGTGGATGGTGACCGCCGCGAACTGCATCTCCAGTTCCGGACGGTTGTCTTTGATGTAGTCGGTGACCCGGAGTCCCGCAAACCGTTTGCTTTCGGCGATGGCCTTGACGAAGGGTACATCGCCGTCGATCTGGAAGGGCTCTCTCGGGAACGTCGTCATCACCTGGCAGAAGGACCCCATGGTCTCCTCCCCGGTGTGGTAGACGTCGTAAAACGGCAGGTTGGAGAACCGGGACAGGACGACGTAGTCAAGCTCGTTGAGCGGAGCCGCGTCGCAGATGGGAAGGTCTCCCCGCCATGCCAGATAATCTAAAATGGTTGCCATGTGGTGTGTTTACTCCTTTTATTCTTCGCTGAAAAACTTCAGCTGGCGGGCCGCGTACCGGCGGATATCGTCCATGGAGGCACGGCCTCCGGTCTCGACCCAGGCGGTCATACTCGCAATAACGACCGCCGCGCGCATTTCGATGAAGAACCGGAACTCATCGGTCTCCGGGTCCAGGTCAGGGAACAGGACTGGCGCGAACTCTTTGAGGGCCCTTTTGTGCGCCGTGCGCAGGACGTCGCTCTTGCCGCTGCGGATGATGCCGGCGATGACGCCCGCGTTCTTCCGGACCCCTTCCTCATACCAGGACAGGGGATTCGGCACCGACAGGTTGTGCTTCTGGGCCCGCTCGATGAGGTCCACGTACCCCTGCAGGATGCGGTGGAACGTCTCGTCCGCCATATACTTCAGCACGTCGTCCGGCTCATCGAACAGCCGGTAGAACGTGGTCCGGGACACGCCGGCCTCGGAGCTCAGCAGAGACACCGACAGTTTCTGCGGTTCCCGCCCCAGCAGGATCCGCTCCGCCGCGGCCGACAGCTTCGCCGCCGACTTCCGTTCTCTCTGATCGTTGGCAATGTGGTACACAGTCGTTCCCTCCTCATTCATTCCCTGCCCCTATTATACCCTTTCTGTGGCGATTTACCATCTACATTTTGAACACATTGTCCCACATCTCAGAAAGCTCCCTATTGTAATTATAAGGGGAAAACGTGTATACTTAGTAAAGCGCCGGCACTTCCGTGCCCGCACGCAACTCACCACACATTGTATTAGATAGAGGGAACTTCACATGGCTAAACGTAAGACATCGGAGTCCGTCAAAAAGATGCGGCTCATCATCCTTGGCCTCTCCGTGGCGCTCATCGCGGCGGTCGTCCTCGCCACCTGGTTCACCCTGAGCCGGGAGTCTGAGAACGGCGGCATCTCGTGGAACGTGACGTCCACCACCGAGACCTCGGACAAGATCGCCGGCGAACCGGACGAGACCACGACCGCGGCAAACGGGTCTGACACCCAGCTCACGACCGGAGCGGACGGCCTGCCCTATAACAAGAGCGGCTCTGACGTCTACGGCGAATGGAACGGCAAGTACAACACCGGCGAAGTCATCGTCAAGATGGACGAGAAAGGCAAGTGGTGTGCTTACGTCAGAGACCAGAAGGTCAAGGACTGCACCGGCGTCTACGTCAACGAATTCGGCTGGTGGTTCATCCGCAACGGCGAAGTGGACTTCGACTACAGCGGCATCGCCGGTAACAACGTCGGCAAGTGGTACATCTCCAAAGGCCAGGTCGACTTCGACTGGAGCGGCGCCTACACTCCGCCCGGAAGCGACCATCACTACACGGTCGTCGAAGGCAGCGTCGTACGCGAGAGCCAGGGCTGACCCCTTTCAGAAGCATAACAAAAACCGTCTTTCGGAACTCCGAAAGACGGTTTCTTTTTTTGCTCAGGCATGCCCTGCTTCCCGATCCTTCAGCTGCCGCTTGATGCGGGAGAGGGACTGGGGCTGGATGCCCAGAAAGGAGGCGATGAAGATCTGCGGCACGACATCGACGATGTCGGCATACCGATCCAGGAACCAGAGGTAACGGTCCTCCCCGTTCAGGGTGTTGAGGGCGATCTGGGTCTGTGTCTGGATGTCATAGTCCTCACTGATGAGGCGTTCGTAGACGGAGGCGTTGGCGAACTCCATCTGGATGCCCTGCTGGATGACGAACGCCGGGACTTCCAGCATCTCCATGTCGGTGACCGCCTCCTGGAACAGGAGCGTGGTCGACGCCAGGCTGGACGCGCCCAGCAGCGGCTGCCCGTACCGGAAGCCGAAACACATGACGTTGTCCTGCCCCTCCGGGCCGAGGACATAGCCCCGGGACACCCCGCTGATGACGAACCGGACCACGGTGACCGGCTCGCCCGGGTGGACGAACACCTCACCTTTGTTCCGGTAAACGAAGTTCGTGTTTTTTGTGTAGAGGTCCAGGACTTCCTCGCCCTGTACTCCGATGGTGTCCCGGTAGAACGCGCGGATGTCGAGGGGCGACTCGGTCATCCAGACCTTTTTCCGGCGTCTGCGTGCGCGCTCCTGTTCGCGCTTGCTCATGGACGGCGTGGTGGTGGAATGTAAGGACATTCTGCGATTCCCCCGCTAGTAATTTTTTTGCTACTGCTTACCATTTTGCAAAAAACCTGTACGAAAGTCTTTCACTTTTGTTAAGAAATGCTTTCGAAGCCGCTCTTCTTTCCTCACATTCGTCAGCTTTTTTCACTTCTGTGACAGGAAAACAATAACGAACGCCCCTTTGTGAAGACGTTCGTTAACCGTTGGTAATTTCTCTTTGGCGATTCACCGCAATTGGTCCAGCGTCAGTCCGTAGGACTCGATGAACTCCCGGAGGAAGATCTCCGCCGGTTCACACTCAAGGGCGTGGATGGAGGCCAGCGTCGACTCGTAGGCCTTGTCGAACTCGCGGTTGCCGGCCTTTGCCTCTTCGATGCACTTGATAAGCGCGCTGAGTTTGTCCGCCGCCTTCACGATGCGTTTCAGGGCGGTGTCCTCCGGGGCCAGGGCCTCGGTGTACGCGGGGCGCAGGTCCTCGGGCAGCATGTCGAGGAGCTTCGACGTGGCGACGGACTCCACGTGCTTGTAGGCGTCGCGGATCTCTTCGGAGTAGTATTTGACCGGGGTCGGCATATCGCCCGTCAATATCTCGGAGGCGTCGTGGTAGAGCGCGGCCACCGCCGCCTTGTCGGCGTCGAGGTCCATGCCGCAGCGGGTGTTGCCGAGGACGCAGAGGGCGTGGGCCAGCACCGCCACTTCGTAGGAGTGCTGCATGAGGTTCTCCGCCTCGGTGTTGCGCATGAGCGCCCAGCGGTCGATGTATTTCATACGGGAGATCATCGCGTAGAATTCGTGGTTCATGTCGTATATCGCCTTTCCGGTAGAAAAATAGAGAGAAAAAGAGACCCGCTTGCAGTCATCAAGCGGGCCCATTTCAGTTGTTTGTTA
The DNA here is from genome assembly GCA_900317085.1 of uncultured Eubacteriales bacterium. Taxonomy (GTDB): domain Bacteria; phylum Bacillota; class Clostridia; order Oscillospirales; family Acutalibacteraceae; genus RUG420. Next base: position 10,874 of record ONFJ01000011.1, read on the forward strand.
CGAGACTTACGCCTGCTCTTTGCTCTTCTTGGCTTTGGCAGGTTTCGGGTCGTTGGCCTTGGACATTTTGACAGCGGCTCTGTCGTAGGACTTGCTTCTGCCGGTGTAGTTCAGCAGGATGGAGGTAAACGCAAAAACGATACCCAGCAGTATGATGACAAGAGCGACGATCATTAATACAAGGACGATGGTTGCACTGATCATAAAAAACTATCCCCTCTTAGTTTGGAATTCAAAATCGTTCAAAAGTGGTTTTGATTACTTCCGATTTTAGCAAACAATACTATAAAAAGCAAGTAGAGACACCCCATTTTTTTGGAAACAAGCGACAAATCGCCCCACGGGAACGGGCCCTCCGACACGAAAGAGTGGAAAAGGCCGTACAAATTAGGTATAATATCTCTGATTTCTTTATAAAAAGAGAGGTGACTTGGATGTCACTGGAACTCATTACGGCCATCGGCCGCTGGCTCCTCCCCGTGCTGGCAGGACTCATCCTGGTCAGCTGCGGCGGCGTCCTCATCCGCGGTAACCGGAAGACCGGTACCATCGGGTACGTCGTCAATGCCGCGAACGGAGACAGTATGGCTCTGCGACAGTTTGAGACTTCCATCGGACGAAGCAAACTCTGCGACATCGTCCTCAATTACAATACCGTGTCCCGGTTCCACGCGGTCATCGCCCGGCGGGGCGGCAAGTGGATCCTCTTCGACACCAACTCCAAGACCGGCACCTATGTCAACAAGGACCGCGTCGTGGAGAAGAAGCTCCTGGAGAACGGCGACACCCTCATCTTCGGCAACGCCATGTTCAAGTTCTACGAGGAGCTGCCGGAGGTCATCACCCCCAACTACGCGAACGCCTATGCCAAGCCGGAACAGAACGAAAAACAGTTCATGTATGACGACCGGCGGGCACCGGGCGACATCGTCATTCCCCAGATGGTCCGCGAGGCGGGCTGCAACCTCGAAAACTGCATCACCGGTGAAGTCATGGAGATCGATGACATGGACGAAGTCCTCATCGGCCGCAGCGAGGAGAGCCACATCCGCATCAACCGCCAGAGCGTGTCGAAGTACCACGCCCTGGTGTCCCGCAATGCCCACGGCCGCTGGATGATCGAAGACCTCGATTCCGTCGCCGGCACCCTTCTGAACGGCGTCGAAGTCAACGAACCCATGCCGCTCCACGACTCCGACATCATCGAAGTCTGCGGCTACACCATCAAATTCAACGACCCGAGATAAAGGAGATGATAGTATGAGCGGTCCCCGGTGGATCCCCACCATGCTGCTGATCACCGCCTTCCAGCTGATCTCCTTCGCTCAGGTCATCTTCGTGGAAGACGGCATCAACTACTTTGCCGCCACCATTCTGGCGATCTACCTCCTCATCGAATGGGGCTGGTCGATCACCTCGAGCTTCGTGCTTCGAAAGTCGAGTCCCGCCATCGAGTTCGTCGCATTCTTTTTGACCGGCATCGGACTCGCCGTCGTCGCGACCAAGGGCACGAGCACCCTCTTCACCCAGTTCCTGGCCGTCGTCATCGGCTTCGCACTGTACATCGCCCTTCTGTGGATGCTCGCGAACGTCGACCGGGTGGAGAAATTCCACATGCCCATGGAGATCATCGCCATCGGGCTCCTCGCCATCGGCCTCATCTTCGCGTCGAACCGTAACGGCGCGTACAACTGGGTGCAGATCGGCGGGTTCTCCTTCCAGCCGTCCGAGATCGTCAAGATCGCCTTCATTTTCGTCGGCGCCGCGACGCTGGAAAAGATCCAGACCACCAAGCACATCACCCGCTACGCCATTTTCGCCGTCATCTGCATCGGGCTTTTGTTCCTCATGCGGGACCTCGGTACGGCACTCATATTCTTCTTCACGTTCGTCGTCCTCGGCTTCATGCGCTCGGGCGATGTACGGACCATCCTCTTCGTCATCCTCGCCGCCGGCATGGCCGCGGTCCTCGTCGTCCTCATCAAGAGGAACTACGTCATGAACCGTTTCGCCACCTACCGGCACGTCTGGGACACCCCCTACGGCAACGGCATGCAGCAGACCCGCGTGCTGACCTACTCGGTGTCCGGAGGACTGCTCGGAATGGGCATCGGCAAGGGCAAGCTGCGGAACGTCTTCGCGGCTGTCGAAGACCTCATCTTCGGTGTCGTCGCCGAGGAGTGGGGCCTGCTCATCGCGTTCATCGTGGCCCTCGCCTACATCGTCATCTTTGTCCACAGTGTCCGCAATGCCAAGGGCTCCCGCAGCGCGTTCTACTCCATCGCCTCCGTGGCGGCGGGTTCGCTGCTCATCTTCCAGGCGGCCCTCAACATCTTCGGCGTCACGGACCTTCTTCCCATGACCGGCGTCACCCTGCCCTTCGTGTCCCGCGGCGGTTCCAGTACCATTTCCTGCTGGGGCCTCCTCGCGTTCATCAAGGCGGCGGACAACCGGACCTGGGCCGGACGGAAGTCCTGAGGAGGTGCGTGTTTAGTCTATGAATCGAATCTTCAAACGAACCAAATGGATGTACGCGCTGGCCATCGTGTTCCTCGTCGGCCTCGCCATCCTCGCTTACATGTTCGGCACCAACGCCCGCCAGTGGGTCATGCAGCCCTACAACAAGCACATCTACTCCTCCAGCGGCCTCGTGGGCGGTGCCACCCTCTATGATCGCAATGGCGATATACTGGTCCAGACCGTGAACGGTGACCGCCAGTATAACGGCAGTTCCACCGTCCGGAAGGCCACCCTCCACGTCGTCGGCGACGCGGAAGGGTACATCTCGACCGGTGCGCAGACCGCGTTCGCGTCCCAGCTCACCGGGTACGACCTCGTCAACGGCCTCTACTCCATGAAGGAGAAGCCCCACGACCTGACCCTGACCATCGACGCCGGCCTGTCCGCCACCGCGTACAAGGCCGTCACGGAGAAGGGCTACGAGCAGGGCTGTGTCGGTGTCTACAACTACAAGACCGGTGAGGTGCTCGTCGCCATGTCGCTTCCGACGTACGACATCGAGCACAAGCCGAACATCGACACGTCCCAGGACCGCTGGAACGCCGTCTACATGAACCGGTTCTTCAAGGGCCGGTACACGCCGGGTTCCACCTTCAAGGTCATCACGGCGGCCTGCGCCCTCGAGAACATCGACAACATCATGGACCAGTCCTTCACCTGCAACGGCGCCTACACGGTCGTCCGGGGCAGCCAGGTCAAGTGTAACGGCGTCCACGGCAGAGTCACGTTCCGTCAGGCGCTGAACCGCTCCTGCAACTCGGCCTTCGCCGCCATCGCGGCCGCCCAGCTGACCAACGAGCAGATGACCGCCACGGCCGAAGAGTTCGGCTTCAACACGAGCGTCAACGTCAACGGCATCGAATGCGCCGACTCCACGTTCACCCTCGAGGACGCCTACCCCATCGACCGGGGCTGGACCGGCATCGGCCAGGGTCAGACCATGCTGAACCCCTGCCACGAGATCACCATCATGGGCGCCATCGCGAACAAGACCGGCGCCACGCCGGCGCCGACCCTCATCAAACGGTCGGTGAACATCGGCACGCTGAACTACGTGTCCTCTGAAGTGGCTTCCCAGCTCGATAACCTGCTGCGTTCGAACGTCACGAACTACTACTCCGACTCGAAGTTCCCGAACCTCCAGATGTGCGGCAAGACCGGTACCGCCCAGGTCTCCGGCGCCGAGCCCCACACCCTGTTCGTCGGGTACTCCCAGAGAGAGGACCTGCCCCTTGCCATCGTCGTCGTCCTCGAGAAGTCCGGCGGCTACGGTCTCACGAACTGCATCCCCATCGCCAACACGATCATGCAGGATGCCCTCGACCGCTACACCGGCAACTCGGACTGACCCGGAGCAGGCAGCAAAACAGCAAATCAGAATACAATCAATGCAAAAGACCTCTGACGGTTTCGTCAGAGGTCTTTCTGTATTTGCGGAGTTGTTTCTCAGGTGTGCTGCACTCAGGCTTCCGTGAAGAGAGGCGTGGAGTAGTAGCGGTCGCCGCTGTCAGGCAGCAGGGCGACGATGACTTTGCCGGCGTTCTCTTCCTTCTTCGCCTCTTCGATGGCGGCGGAGAGTGCGGCACCGGAGGAGATGCCGACGGAGATACCTTCCGTCTTCGCGAGGAGTTTCGCGGCGGCGAAGGACTCTTCGGTGGTGGCGCGGTAGACCACGTCGTAGACGGAGGTGTTGAGGGTGTCCGGGACGAAACCGGCGCCGATGCCCTGGATCTTATGGGCACCCGCACGGCCTTCGGAGAGGACCGGGGAGTCGTCCGGCTCGACGGCGATGACCTTGACGGAGTCCTTCTGCTCCTTCAGGTACTCGCCGGTGCCGGTCACGGTGCCGCCGGTGCCGACGCCTGCGACGAAGACGTCGACCGCGCCATCGGTGTCCTTCCAGATTTCCGGACCGGTCGTGGCTTTATGGATGGCCGGGTTCGCGGGGTTCACGAACTGGCCGGGGATGAAGCCGCCGTCGATCTCCGCCGCGAGTTCATCCGCTTTGGCGATAGCGCCCTTCATGCCCTTCGCGCCCTCGGTGAGGACGATCTCGGCGCCGTAGGCCTTGAGGATGTTGCGGCGCTCCACGCTCATGGTCTCGGGCATCGTGAAGATGGCCCGATAGCCCTTGGCCGCTGCGATGGCGGCGAGGCCGATGCCGGTGTTGCCGGAGGTCGGCTCGATGATGACGGAGCCCTCTTTGAGGAGGCCTTTGGCTTCGGCGTCTTCGATCATCGCTTTGGCGATGCGGTCCTTGACGCTTCCGGCCGGGTTGAAATATTCGAGTTTGACGAGCAGGGTGGCTTTGAGGTCCAGTTCCTTCTCGATGTTCGTGACTTCGACAAGCGGGGTGTTTCCGATGAGTTCGACCGCGCCTTTGTAAATGTTTGCCATGACAGTAGCCTTCTTTCTGTATGTTTCACTTAACAATTATATCAACTTTTGCAAGCGGTTTCAGTGTCTTTTCCAGAAACCGCCCTTTTTGGCCGGTGCTTCTTCCGTCGGCTGGATGGCCGCGAACCCCTGCTCGAGGTCGGCGATGATGTCATCGATGTGCTCGGTGCCGATGGAGAGGCGGATGGTGCTCTGGTGGATGTCCTGGTCATTCAGTTCTTCTTCGGTCAGCTGCGAGTGGGTCGTGGAGGCCGGGTGGATGACCAGGCTCTTGACGTCCGCGACGTTCGCGAGCAACGAGAAGATGGAGAGGTTGTCGATGAACTTCCAGGCCTCTTCCTTTCCGCCCTTGATGTCGAAGGTGAAGATGGAGGCACCGCCCTGCGGGAAGTACTTCTCATAGAGATCGTGCTGGGGATGGTCCGGGAGGGAGGGATGGTTGACCTTCTCGACCAGCGGGTGGCCCGCAAGGTACTCGACGACCTTCTTCGTGTTCTCCGCGTGCCGCTCCAGGCGGAGAGACAGGGTCTCGACGCCCTGAAGGAGCAGGAACGCGTTGAAGGGAGAGATGGCGGCGCCGGTGTCCCGCAGGAGAATGGCACGGATGTACGTGACGAACGCTGCGGGACCGACGGCATCCGAGAAGGAGATCCCGTGATAGCTGGGGTTCGGGTCGGCGATCTGCGGGTATTTGCCCGAGGCCTTCCAGTCGAACTTGCCGGACTCGACGATGACACCGCCGAGGGTCGTGCCGTGGCCGCCGAGGAACTTGGTGGCGGAGTGGACGACGATGTCGGCACCGTGTTCGATGGGCCGGATGAGGTACGGGGTGCCGAAGGTGTTGTCGATGACGAGCGGGATGCTGTGCGCATGAGCAAGCTCCGCCAGCGCGTCGATGTCCGGGATGTCCGAGTTGGGGTTGCCGAGAGTCTCGATGAAGATGGCTCTCGTATTGTCGTTGATGGCGGCCTTCACCTCGTCGAGGTCATGGATGTCCACGAATGAAGTGGAGACCCCGTACTGCGGAAGCGTATGGGCCAGCAGGTTGAAGCTGCCGCCATAGATGGTTTTCTGAGCGACGATGTGCCCGCCGTTCGCGGCGAGAGCCTCGATCGCGTACGTAATAGCAGCGGCGCCGGAGGCCACGGCCAGGGCCGCGCTGCCGCCTTCGAGGGCGGCGACTCGCTCTTCGAAGACGCCCTGGGTGGAGTTGGTCAATCGCCCATAGATATTGCCGGGGTCCGCAAGGCCGAACCGGTCTGCCGCATGCTGGCTGTTATGGAACACATAAGAAGTGGTCTGGTAGATGGGGACGGCGCGGGCATCGGTGGCGGGGTCCGCCTGCTCCTGCCCGACGTGGAGCTGCAAAGTTTCGAATTTGTAGTTGCTCATGGTGTTTCTCCTTCTCTTTTATGGAATCTCGTTTTTTGTCACTAAAAACCGGGGGCTTTGGAAGCTCCCGGGCACAGTAGTTCAGACTCAGACGCAGGGCGTCCGGCCCTCGGTCACGCAGCATGCCCGGGAGTTCAGCATTCGACAACACATGTTCACTTGGAGGGAGGTGGTTCCGCGCATGGTGGTGGCTCCTTTCTGTATTCGTTGAATGCAGTATAAACCCATTCGCCTACCATGTCAATAGGTTATTTAAATTTTTTTCTCTTGTTTTGGCGATTTACCCTGCGGTATAATAGGTAAAACATCAAATACAGGCGGTGAGAACATGATCTCCACAAAAGGGCGTTATGCCCTGCGGGTCCTTCTGGACCTCGCGGAACACCGGGACAGCGCGAAGCCGATCCCGCTGAAAGATGTCGCGGAGCGGCAGGAGATCTCGAAGAAGTACCTCGAGATCATTGTGAAAGAACTGGTGACGGCCGGTTACGTGTCCGGCGTCAGCGGCAAGGGCGGCGGCTACCGCCTGAAGTGCGACCCGGAGAAGACGACGGTCGGGGAAGTCCTCGAACTCATGGAAGGTTCCCTGGCTCCGGTCGCGTGTCTCAACTGCAAGGAGCCGTACGAGTGTGCCCGAAGACCCTTCTGCAAGACCCTTCCCATGTGGAAGGAGTTCGACGCCATGGTCCACGACTTCTTCTACGGGAAGACGCTTGCGGACCTCGTCGGGACCGACCCGGAAGCCGCCGGCGATTATTATGTGATTTAAATCAATGTTATAAAAAGAAAAGGACTCTGCGAATGCAGAGTCCTTTTTGCGTTTGGTTTACAGGCGGTGGTCCCGCTACAAAGAGGACCACGGCGGTGACGCACAGTCTTTTCAGTAATTTCAACATCTGTTTTCCTCCTTACCAGCTGAGGCCGTCGTCAAAGTCCACGAGGGTCGGGTCGAGGGGCTCCTCGCCCATGACGTTCTGCATAACCAGCGTCAACAGGTGATCACCAGATGTTCATCGGCTACGTCGTTGTAGACACGGCAGTTTCGGCCGGAGACATCGTAGACATGGACGACGCCGGAAAGCGCGCCGGCCGGGTCGAACTCCGACACGATATCGTCCGAGGAAGCCAGCTTCTCCGGTGCGTAATGGATCGTCTTCCGGTCCCGGAAGACCGCGGTATACAGGATCCGCGACTCCACGAGGTCCTGGAAGATGTGGCTCCCGAAGGACAGCTCCGGGTTATACCCGACCTTCGACTCTTCGGTCTCACAGATGATCTCGAAGGCGCTGATGTCGGAAAACGTCGTCGGCACCCCGAGCTCCGGCGAGGAGGTGCCCACCCGCCCGGGGACGATCAGCATCATATGCCTGCCCATGTCACGGTAGTGCCAGTTGATCTTTCCGATCAGCTTGGCCACCTGATCTTTGTCTTTGTAGGGAAGCTCATAATAGCGGAGAGGGTCAACCAGAACGATCGTGTCCAGCAGGTTCGACCCGGAGATCCCCATGGACGCGCCCCGGCTCTCGAGAAGGATGTGCTCTTCCGCAATGTCCGACGGGATCACCGTCCCGGTCTCGCTCTTCAGGACCTGCAGCGGACGGCACTGGAGCAGATCGATCGAGTATTCTCCATCTTCGGAGATGTTGATGGTGAATTCGGTGTCGACCGGATAGTTGTATTCTTCCTGGATGCAATGGAGCATCCGTTTCATCTGATCCATCAGAGCCTCGTTTTCCACGAGCCCTTTGCACGAGATGAACGTGACCGGGCGGAAACGCCCCGTCTCCCGCAGGCGGCTCTCGGCATCGAAATCGTGCTCCAGCAGGATCTTCTGGAGATAGCGCGGAAGGTCCGGTTCGATCTCCCGGAGGGGGAGACGCTTCAGCGTCCGTTCCGCCATGTCGATGACCTCTGCTTTCCCCTGAGAGAACTTGTGCTTGTCCGCGGAGGATGAGTAGGAGGTCTTCTCCGGCTGGTCCAGATTGACGATCCGCGGATAGGACCCTTCGGTCCGGTCGACCGCGGAAGTGCCGAGACCCATGACCAGCCGCAGCATGCCCGCGGCCGGGTCGGTGTCTTTCATGACCCGGTACGGACTGTACGAATAGCCGACCCCGGCGGCGCAGGGCATATAGCGGGAGCCGTAATAGGACCCCGAGACCCTCTGGATGAGCAACGCCATCTGTTCATCGCGATTGTCAAGTTCGCGCCGTTTCCGGTAGTCGAGCGCGGAAAGGCTCATCGTGCTGGCATAGACGACTTTGATCGCGTGTTCGAATTCGGCAAGACGCGTCTCCAGGCTCCCGCGGTTGGCGCAGAAGACCGACTCGTATTTTCCGGCAAATGCATTTCCGAACCCGTCCTCCAGGATGCTGCTGGAGCGGATGATATACGGGTCCTGTCCATAGTACTCGATGATCCGGACGAACTGTTCGCGCATCGCTGCAGAGAAAGCGCCGTTCATCAGTCCTTCCGCGAACTCTTCCGAGAGAGAAAAATAGCCTTCCGGTGTCCGCTGGCGGATCCGCAGGTCCCACAGGTTGTTGTCGACGATATAGGTGTAATAGAGGTCCGACCCGACATAGAAAGAGTCGTGCGGCTCGAGGACCTCGCTGATGTCCGGTTCCCGGTTCCGGATGATATTCCGGGCGAGAAGCATGCCGCAGGCTTTGCCGCCGATCTTACCGGTGCCGATCATATGGTCCCGGACTGCGAAATAGTCTTCGGGCGCAAAATGCTCGTTGACCATTTTCTGCATCTTTTCATCGCGGGTCATCATGACCTCGCAGATCCAGGCGCATTCTTTCGTCACGTCGATGCCGCTTTCGTGAAGCATCCGGACACGGTTGAACTCGCGGTCCCAGGAATCGATGAACTGCTCTTCCGCCGACCGCTGGGCCATGCCGAGCGACTGATAGAACCGGCTCGCCCGGACCCCGTCGAGGATGGGGCGGAATGCTCCGGACTCCGGGTCATAGGTGTGCGGGAGGAACATCGTGTCGGACGTCCTCTCCCAAACCTTCTCCGGGCGGACGTAGACGTTTCTGGCGTCCGAATAGACATCGAAGAACAGCTGGGTCGTGTCCAGGATCTTGTTGATCGCATGGGTGGAATGCTTTCCCCGGATGATCGGGAAGAACGCCACCGTGTCGAGAATGAACAGGAAGGGGCAGGTCACCCGGAAAAAGTTGCCCATCATCAGGTCGGTCGCCCAGGCGGCCTGGAGTTCGGACAGGCAGTCGAACACATAAAACGCGTCTCTGCCCTCCTGCTCGATATAGTTGTGGATGGCGACCGTGAACGTTTCGAATTTATGGGTCAGCGGGACTTCAATCGTTTTGACTCCAGGGCAGTCCTCCAGCAGCGGCTCATGGTTGGCGAACCGGAAATAGATGAGGTTCCTTTTGTCCTCGATCGCCTGCCGGACATAGGGCTCCATGAACAGCCTGAACTGGTCGAGATCGGAAACACGCCATACGACATTGTCGCCCAGACGGATGTTGTCCAGCGCAAGGTCCATTTCGGGGATGCCGCTTTTGACCCGGTCAAATGCTGCCATCGTCTCGACTCCTTTCCACAAAAAAAGGGCGTTCCATCTCTGTGAGATGAAACGCCGTCGCTTCATTGTTTTACGGGTCTATCTTAGCATCAATCCGGGCAAAACGCAAGCGTTGCCGTCTTCCGGTCGAGGCTTTTTACCGTGCCGCTCATCTGGAGCGTCCCGTCTTCGAGCGACAGGATGTTCAGTGAGCCGCCGGGCTCTTTCACGGTGATGTCGACCGGCTTGCCGGTCCGGTCGGCCATGTACGCGCCGATGGCGGTCGTGCCGCTGCCGCACGCGGACTCCCAGCAGAGAGTGCCGGCGGCGGGGACGTAGACGAGGGGCGTGAGTCTCAGTTTGTGCCGCTCGAAGAACAGGATGCCGATGGCATCTGTCCCGAGGGCTTCACACCAGCTGCGCGCCATGGCCTCGGCCCGGGAACGCCCTCCCTCGCCCTCGGGGGCGGGACGCTCCAGGATGACGTGCGCAATGCCGTCGAACCGGACGATGACCGGCTTACGGCCGTCTCCGGTCACGGAGAACGGGGCATCGTCGATGGAGCGCGGCTTCGGCATGATGACAGAGCCGTAGTAGGCGGTGTCGGTCTCCGCTTTCAGCGCCACCGTCACGGGACCGGATGCGCCGGAAGAGCGTACCGTGACACCGATGGGATCGCCCTGCTCCGGGGTCTTCCCGCTGCGCATGGCCACCAGTGCCGCTGCGCTCATGGTCGCGTTGCCGCAGAACTCGCCGCCGGCCATCTGCAGATCGATGTCGCAGCCGGAGTCTGACGGTGCGGAAACGAACCCCACCTGCTCCACGGACGGCTCTGCTTTCATGAGCGCCGCCGCCACGGAGAGCCGTTCTTCCGCGGGGACCGGAGTCTCCACCAGAAGCGTGATGTTCCCGGTCGGGTCGAAAAGATGATAGGTTACTTCCATTACTGCTGATAATTCTTTAAGAACTGCTTCGTGCGTTCCTGGGTCGGGTTGCCGAACACCTCTTCCGGGTCTCCCTGCTCGACGATGACGCCGCCGTCCATGAAGATGACGCGGTTGGAGACCGAACGGGCGAAGGGCATCTCGTGGGTGACGACGACCATTGTCATCTTGTCTTCGGCGAGCTGCCGGATGACCTTCAGGACCTCACCGGTGAGCTCGGGGTCGAGCGCGCTGGTGGGCTCGTCGAAGAAGAGGATGGCAGGGTTCATCGCCAGGGCACGGGCAATGGCCACGCGCTGCTGCTGTCCGCCGGAGAGCTGACAGGGGTAGGCGTCCGCACGATGGGAGAGGTCCATCTTCCGCAGGAGTTCTTCCGCTTCCGCGAAGACCTCGTCCTTGTCACGCTTCTGCACGTTGATCGGCGCGTCCGTGATGTTCTTCATGACGGAATAGTGCGGGAACAGGTTGAAGTTCTGGAAGACCAGGCCGAAGTGCTGCTTCGCCTTGCGCAGTTCTGCCGGGCCGACGTATTCCGCTTTGCCGTCCGCGCCGGTCGTGACCGCCGGGGTGCCGGTGTAGCTGATCTCACCGGAATCGATGGTCTCGAGGAACGTGGCACAGCGCAGGAGCGTACTTTTGCCCGAACCGGAGGGGCCGATGATGCTGACGACTTCGCTCGTGTCGACAGCGAGGCTGATGTCTTTCAGGACTTCGACATCGCCAAACGATTTTTTGATGTTTTTCATCTCTAAAACCATGCTGCCACCTCCTTAACTGTAGTAGTCCATCGACTTCTCGACGCGTTCCATGACGAATGCCACGACATAGTTCATGACGAAATAGAACACGCCCGCGACGACATATGGTGTGAACGACGTCTGGGACGCGGCGATCTGCTTCGCGATGGCGAACATCTCGTTGTACGCGAGGGCGAAGGCGAGGGACGTGTCCTTGACGAGGGTGATGATCTCGTTCGTGACCGAGGGCATGATGGTCTTCATGACCTGGGGCAGGATGATCTTGAAGAAGGTCTGGACCTTGCTGTAACCGAGGACCTCCGCGGCCTCGTACTGGCCGGCCGGGATGGACTCGATGCCGCCGCGGTAGATCTCCGCGAAGTAGGCGGCGTAGTTCATGGTGAAACCGATGATGATAGCGGCGAAACGGTAGCCGCGGATGGAAGCGCCGAACAGATAGTACGGGCCGAAATACCAGGCGAGGAGCTGAAGCATCAGCGGGGTGCCGCGCATGATGGCGATGTACACCTTCGTGATTCCGGAAATGATCTTGAACTTCGAGCGGCGCAGCAGCGTCACGACCATGCCGAGGGGCATGGAGAAGAGGATCGTCAGGAAGAAGATGGCCAGTGTGCGCAGCATGCCTTCGCCCATGGAAGAGAGCATGACTTGCCAGGACATATTGGTTACCTCCAAAAAATAGGGGGCATGGACCTCGGTCGGTTCATGCCCCGATCTGTGTTTTACGGTTTATTTTGCTGCTTCGTTGGAGATGAGGTACGCACCGGCGGTCATGTCGATGGCGATGGCGTCGATGGCGCCGGCCTTCAGGTCGTTGAACGCGACGGTGTAGGTCTCATAGGTCTTGAGCTCGCCGAAGGTGTCCGCGAGTTCTTTCTTGGAGTCCTCGAGCATCTCTGCGGCAGAGGTGTCGATCTGGACACCGACGGTCTTGCCGGCGAGGTCGGCGAGGGTGGTAATGCCGGAGTCGGAAGCGACCAGGATGCCCTGGACGTTGTTCGAGTAGGTGCAGCCCCAGGTGTACTTGTCTTCACGGCCTTCCTTGGTGAAACCGGACCAGATGCAGTCGCAGGAACCGGCGTTCAGTTCCATGTCCTTGGCTTCCCAGTTGAAGGGGACGGACTCATACTTCCAGCCCATGTATTCACAGACAGCCTGGCAGAGTTCGACGTCGAAGCCGCCGACGGAGCCGTCATCCTTGAGGTAGGAGTAGGGCGGGTAGTCGAGGTCGAAGCCGTGTTTGAACGTGAAGTTCGGGTCGCCCGAGCCTTTGGCGGGGATGTCGGCATCGTTGATGTCCTCCGCCTTCAGGGAGAGGTAGTCTTTGATGTCGGGGTACTTTTCGCCGATCTTCGCGTAGGTGCCGTCCTTGACGAGCGCATAGACAGCGCCGGTGACGGTCTTTGCGAGGTCTTCGTTGCCTTTCTTGAAGCCGATGGCGTAGGACTCGGTGCCCATCTCCTCCTCGAGGAAGACGTACTGGGCGCCGCCGCTCTTGCTGCCGCCTCCGCAGGCTGCGAGCAGAACGACCATCATGGCTGCGAGAATGACCGAAATGAGTTTTTTCATAGAGATTCTCCTTCCAAAACATAAGTCGGGTTTTAAAGTCTTCATTATATTATCATGTTAACCAATTAAAGTAAAGAAATTGCTGAAAATGCGCAAAAGAAAAGGGCCTCGTATGAGGCCCCGTTTCGGTTGGCGATTTAAAATGTGGCTCTTCCGGCGATAACGTCCCGGTAGAGTTCGAGCTGCGCGTGCAGGTACGCCTTCGACTGCTTGGCGTCCCCGGTCAGGACCGCCTCGAGCATGGCTTCCATGAACTCGATGCAGCGCTCCGGCCCGAACTCACGGATGGGCTGCTCCCAGAAGTAGGAGGTGGAGTCCTTGAACGTGTTGAAGATGAGGGGCAGGACGAAGTTGCCCGAGTAGACACACAGGTTGTGGTGGAAGTGGAAGAACGAACGGGCGAGTTTCTGCACGTCGAGGTTCGGGTACTTGTCGTGGTCGGCGTAGTCCGAACCGGAGGGTTCGTTGGGCGCGCCCTCTTTCGGGAGACCCTCCTGAACGATCTGCTTCGACGCCTCGATGTCGGCCCGGAACGCGGCGATGGCCTCGTCGGTCAGGTTGTCCGCGAGGCGGTCCAGCGCGGCGGACTCGACGGCGTTACGCATCTCGATGATGTCGCGCACCGCGTCCGGCGTGTAGTGGAAGTTCTTCGTGCTGGTGAGCAAGTTCAGGGTCTCGGCCGTGCCGTGCAGCGTGAAGTCCTGGACATACGTCCCCTGACGCAGGATGGTCTTGACGAAGCCCATGCGCTCGAGTTCCACCATGGCGAAGTGCACAGCGGACTTGGAGATCTTCGACTGCGCCGCCATCTCCCGCTCGGAGGGCAGCTTGTCGCCGGGTTTCAGTTCTCCGCTGATGATCATGCCGACAATGCGTTCCATGAACATTTGCCGTACAGTCGGGGTCTCGATGATGCCGATATCGATGCTCATGCCAGTCCTTCTTTCTCTATGTTTTGCTTTCGCCCTGGTTTGCCCACGCACAAAAGACCTCAACCCCATTGTAAAACATTCGCCTTTTCCTGACAATTGTCTTTTTCATTTACTTTTACAAATGTCAGAAAAAGGACTTCTCGGTGGGAGAAGTCCTTTGGGTCAGGCTTTTTGAAGTGCGTTCGACAGGATGTCGGAGACCAGCTGGTTCAGGGTGATGTTCCGATTCGCTGCTTCCAGAGCCGCAAGGCGGTGGAGGCAGCCTCAAGACACCATGGCGGCGTTGAAGAAGATAGTGTGCCATTTGGACATGTTGGGGTCCGGCTGGTCGGGGTCGAAACCGCCTTTTTTCCACTCTTCCCGGGTGCGTTTGCGCGGCTTGTACTTCGCCCCCGGTTCGTGGCGCATGACCTGCTGCCCCTGGCGCGTGAGATCGTAGTCGGTCAGGTAGATGAAATAGACATCCGGCAGGTCGTCGAAGGCGACACCCTTTTGGCGATGTACCTCGTGGATCGCATCAAAGACAGCGGCGGCTTCGCCGAGGATGGGGCCCCGCCAGTCGCAGTAGAGGAAGACAAAGCAGCGGCCGCGGTCGTCTTCCGCATAGAGCAGCGGCTGCGCGACCAGATGGTTCACGGGGCTCGTGAACGTCTTCCCTTCTTCGATCATCAGGACCTTCAGCGGCTCGCCATTCTCTCCGTAGTATTCCTTGTCGGTCAGGCACACCTGGAGCAGATCGCCCAGGGCTTCCGGGTCTTCGCCGTAGATGTGCAGGAACGGGATGCTCGCGAGGAACATGAGTTTCTCGAATTCTTTCTGGAGCTCCTCCGGCAGGTCCTCGTGGGACTTCGGGTCGAGTTCTTTCACCCGCTCCAGCCACGACAGGAACTCCGCGTTGTAGTTTCTCATCGGGTTCAGGCCTCCCCCGCCGGAGCGGAATCGGTCTGTTCTTCCTCCGCCTGGCGCTGCATCGCTTCCAGTTCCTGTCGGGCTTTTTCCACTTTTTCCGCGGCCTCCTGGACTTTCAGCTGGGAAGCGTAGGTCACGATGCCCTCGAGGTTGTCGATGATCAGCCGCTGAGCGTTCTCATCGTAAACGTTCTTCCGGTAGCTGCTCCCGTCGGCGCCTCTGCGGTCAACCGTCCTGATGCCGAGCTGCTGCCCGGTCGGCGTGGAGTACCGCCGCTTGTTCCCCGGCTCCCCTTCCCAGTCGAGCGCTCCGATGTACTGGAGCCAGCCGCAGATCTGCCCGTAGCGGACCGTCTGCATGTCGTAGGGAAGCACCTGGGCGATCCGCTTCGCGATCGTCATGACGCCCACCGGCTCTTTGGTGATGAGGATCTTCTTCCGGTCGGTATCGGAGATGGCAAAGGGTCGGGTGCGCTTCGGCTCCACCCGGTTGAACCCTCCGTTGGAGAGCCAGGCCTCCAGAAGGTCGGCGGCCAGGTTCATGGCGTTCACCAGCGCCGGTTCCCGCAGCAGATGGTCCTCCGCGAGGTCCGCTCCGTCGAGGGGACTGCGGCCGCTCGCCAGGTTCCGCAGGTATTTCTGCGCAGTAAAGACGTCTCCCTCTTCAAAGATGAGGTTCTGTCCTTCATTCTTCGTTTTCATCCTTCATATCCTTCTTTCTAATCAGTTTTTCTTATACCGGCTGAGGGTCATGAGGCTGTACCCCGCGTGGTTTTTTACAAATGCGGACCCGGACGGAGACAGGGGTCCGGCTTCGTCGAAGGTCGGCGGGATCAGGAACTCGCCGGTCTTGTCGATGTACCCCCACTTGCCGTCCTTTTTGACCGCCGCCATGCCTTTGGAAAAGGAGGAGGCGTCCTCGAACTGCGGTTCGATCAGCACCGTGCCATCCAGAGAGACGAAGCCCCAGAGGCCTTCCCGGCAGAAGGCCAGCGGGCTCTTCTGCGCTTCGGGCAGACGGAGGTCTTCCGCGGCAAAGTTGTTGACGCGGATGCCGTTTGGAGCGTACATCGCCCACTGTTCCGGGTCGCCGGGAAGGCGGCCGAGAAGCATGCCGTATTTCTGCGCGTTCCCGTAAGGGTCGGTCTTCACCGCCGTGAACTCGCAGGCTGTCACCTCCTGCAGGGAGGAGTCCAGTACGAAATAGGTGTTGTCTTTCCGGGCAAGGGCATAGCCGCCGGTCAGCGGGTACGTCTCCTGGAAGTCGAAGCGCAGTTCCTTCAGGGTCTTGTCGAGGTAGCCGGCCACCACCGGGGCATCCGGCTCCGGACCTGACTTCCGTGTAGCGGGCGCCAGCCCTTCGGAGAAGCTGTGCAGCGAGGTATAGGTCCCGTTCGGCACGAGCCGCCGTTCCCCGTTCCCGTCCACGAAGAACCACTGGTCCTGTTCGCGCACCGGGAAGAGGAGGTCGTCATCGGCGGATGCGCCCAGGAACCCCCAGGCGCCGGACAGCGTCTCCTTGCCCGCCGATGTGTAAACAGAAAGGGACTCGTCTTCGACCACCGTAGCACAGGGCGTGCCGTCCGGAAGCCGGTACCAGGGACAGACAGTTTGGAACGAGAAGTAGGTCAGTTCATACCGCCCCTTCAGTTCCCGCAGGTACGAGTCCCGCTCCGTTCGCTGCGCTTCAGTCCCGTCGCTCTCCCCTGCCTTCTGCAGGACGGAGATGGCGGAACGCACATTCTTTTTATTGTCATAGGACCGCGCCTCGTAGAGACGGGTCTTCAGGTCTTTCGGGTTTTGCCGCAACACCCGTTCGCACCAGGCGATGCAGCTGTTGTCCTGCCCGGTGAGGTGGTAGATCTCCGCGACCCGGGCCATGCTTTCGAGGTCGTTGGGGGTGGCTTCGAGACAGGCCTTGTAGTCCACCAGCGCCTCGTCATAGATCTGCTTCTCGAACTTCTCGGCGGCCGCCACTTTCCGCTCCGCGAGCCCGGCGACTTCCGTGCTGTGCCCGTAGAACAAAAGACCCCAGGCGGCCGCGCAGAAGAGCAGGAGCAGAAGGCCTGCGAGGACCGCTTTCTTCCCGGCGCGCGGGGTCGTTTCTTCCGACATATGGTTCACCCTTCCATCAGGAGTTCCAGGACCTCGGACAGTACCGCGCCCGCCGCCAGGAACGGCGCGAAGGGCAGCGTGTCCGAGGGCTTTGCTTTTTTCACGATCAGTAAAAACAACGCGGCGGCAAGGGAAAGGACACCGGTCAGCGCCATGCCCCGCAGGAACGGGAACAGGCCCAGCGCCGCGCCGAGGGCCGCCATCAGTTTGACGTCGCCCCAGCCGAAGCCGTCTTTCGTGACACCCCGACAGAGGAGCCCGAGGCCCGTGGCAGCCAGGGCCCCCGCTGCGGAGAACAAAATGGGTGTATATACAGGGTCACCGGGAACGGACACGCCGGTGCGCCGGTATATCAAAAGAACGCGCAGGAGAGTCCGGGCCAGTGCGAGGACCAGGCCGGAGGCCCCGAGGGCGATGCACCACTTCTGCGGGACACACCTCGTGCGAAGGTCTTCCCGGCAGACGGGTGCGAGACAGAAAACAAGGAGGAGCAGAGACCCGAATCCCCATAATTTATCATTCACGATTTCTCAGACTCCTCCCCGTTTTTGACAAGTGCTTTCTGCTCATACCGGAGGTCGACGGTGATGCCGTACCTTTCCCGGATGGCATTGGACGTGCCCTCCAGCGCGCCCTGCATCGCCCCGTACTGTTTCACTTCTTCCGGGACGATGAGGATGAGGACCTTCCGCTCCGCCTTCACGGGCTTCGCGGAAGACCCGTCCGCCAGCACGATCTCCTGCCCCAGACCGGAAATGTCTTTCCGCAGGTCAGTGGCATAACCGAACAGTGCTTTTTCTATTGAATCGACCCGTGGGGCATAGGACGTGGTGGCATAGGTGGGCAGGAACACATTGATGGAATAGACTTCCGCGTAGGTCCCTGTGACGGCATCGTAGAGGTCGATGCCCTGTCCCGGCTTCACCGGGACGCCGTACTGTTTCCCGGAGCGCACCTCATTTGCGAAGTACCGGCCCCGGACGAAATTGTTTTCCTGCCAGATGGTGGACTCCGCCGGGCGTTTGCGGGCATTCTTCAATGCAGAATCCGTCGGCAGCAGCCCGTAGGTGACCGCCGCGGCCCGCTGGTGCAGTGTCTTCTGAAAGAGGCCGAAGGTCATGACGTCCAGGTCGTAGGTAACGGCCACCTCGATGGTCTTGCCGTCCATCAGGACCTGGGTGTCGAGAAAGTCCAGCCCCTCATACCCGTCCTTCACGCCCTGCTTTTTCAGCCATTCGTCGACGTTGTCCCGCGGAAAATTCTGCTTCGTCAGGAGCTTCGCGACGGCGGGGCCGGTCAGGGCGAGGTCCGAGGTGCCCTCGGGGTCTCCCATCAGCTCCGCGAGCTTCGGAAGTTTCTCCCCGGCGTAGTCCTTGAGGTACTCGGTCCGCCCCCAGACATAGGAGTACTGGGAGAGCTCCATCGCGGTCTCGTGGACGGCGTCGTTCACCTCGGCCTCGGTCTTGATGACCGTCAGGATGGAGATGAGCGCCATGAGGCACGCCGTGAACACAGTCAGTGCCAGCGCGCCTTCCACCGAGTAGGAGCCCCGGTCAGAGGATGCGGATGCTCTCATAAGTCGTCTCCATGAAGCGGTTGCCGTCCCCGTCGCGGGAAGCGTCCGGCCAGAAGTAGAAGCAGTAGAGGCCCGGAGACGTCCCGAACACTCCCGCAAAGCGGAGCGTCCCGCCGGTCCGGTCGTTGTGCAGGGTCCCGCTGAGGCGATGCATCCCTCCTGCTTCCCACTCTTTCTCATATTCGAACCGCACCTGAGAGCGGTAGTATTCCGTATTGAAAAACAGTTCCAGTTCTTCCGCCAGCGCCGCCTCGACGGACGTGATGCCGGACACCTCATCGAGGGGCCCGGTCAGCAGGAACATGCCGTCGCCTTCATAGACTTTCCCGACGTTGCCCCGGACGGACCAGTCCGCCGGGACCTCCAGTTCGAAGGTCGGGAAATGGACCGCGACGGCAGAGGAACTGCCGAAGGTGGACGAAGACGACGGTCCGTCCGTGCGCTGCGCCGCCGTTCCGGAAGATTCGGACGCAGTGGCCCCTGCCCCGGTCGCGTCACTCCTCTTCGACCCGCAGGAGGTCAGAAGGCAGAGGATGGTCAGGAGGCAGAGGAGGTACATCGCCCCATGGCGAAGGTGTTCAGTACGCATAGGTCTCACGTCCTTTCACAGTGTGGGTCACGATGCCGGCGGAGCCGGACAGTTCGACTTTCCGGTAGGCTTTGGCGATGGAGAACGACGTCTCCGTCTGGTGGCAGCCGGCCTGCATGAGCTTGGCGGCGCGGGTCAGCATGCCCTTTTTCACGTTGTTGTTCACAAGGCCCGTAAACACGAAGACCTTGAGGTAGTCTTTGTAGGACATGGCGGTGCCGGAGTAGGAGGACAGCGCCGTGTTCCGGGAGAGTGGCGTCCGGCCGCTGCCGGAGCCGAGGTAGTCGGACAGGGTGGCGGCGTAGTCATCGATGGCGTCCGTCACGTCCGCTTTCAGTTCGTTGCCGCCTTCTTTGAACGCGTTGTGGAGGGTCTGCTCCACGCCGGAGACTTTCCGGTCCACCGCCTTTTTCACTTCAGAAAACATGGTGGAATACGCGTCCTCCACCCCGTGACGAATGGCGGTCGTGGCCGCGGTGGCCACGGACTCGTCCAGGCTGAGAAGGCTCTTGTAGTTGTTCGTCACGACGTCGGTCAGCGGGCCAAGAGCGACGCTGTTGAACGCCGCTTTCGCTGCCGCGAAGCCGGCGGAGCCGTTATCCGCACTGTCCACCGCCGACGTCAGCATGGCGCGCACCTCGTCCCGGGACACCGACTCTTTGGACTTGTCGCCGATGAGGGTGGTGATCTTCGCTTCCACCGGCGTCAGGACCAGGTTGGTCAGGGACTCGACCGCGCCTTCGGTCGTCTCACGGAAGTAGCTGAGGGCCGCGTCGCGCACCGCTTCGATCCCGTCATCCGCCGCCTTCTCGATGGCCGCGTAGACGTCGTCGATAGTATGGCTCGCCAGAGACACGGCGCCCTCCCGCAGTTTGTTCGAGATGCCGGAAAGGCCCAGCGTCCAGGTGGCGGCATTCTTGTAAAGCGGCACGGTGCCGCCCTTCAGAAGTGTGGACACGTCGCTGACCGATTCCGCCGCGGCCCAGGCAGCGAGGATCAGGTTCTGTGCCACAGCCACGCCCGCGCCGGTCCAGGCCGCCACCGCGGTCGCAACGGACAACGCTTCGGCGCGCATCTTCGCGTTGGAAAAGGCGTAGATGGAGTTGAACAGGACGCGGATCGCGAACAGCAGGTCCGCCGCCAGGTGCACGTTCGCCGGCAGGTAGTCCTGCCCGAAGAGCAGGTACTCGGTCTCGCCCTTGAAGAGAGGCCCGGACTTCAGGTCCGCACCCGCCAGTGTTTTGGCGGAGTCCCCGCTCGTGTAGCAGCTGAAACTCTCCGTCAGGAACTCTTCCACATAGCTGTCCGAGAGCAGGCTGTCCGTACTGCCGGTGAGGTGGCGGAAAAAGGTCTTGAGGCCGCCCATCTGGGACTGCACGCTCCCGCCGCTGTCCGTCGGCACGTTGGCCGCCGAACTCCCCACGGCGTCAATGGCCGCGGCCACGGTACTGCCCACCGCCCGGGACACGTACTGGTCCGGGACACCGGAGACCAGCGTCGTGCGGTCCGTATTCTTGAACGACTCCAGCGCGTTCTTCACCGAGCGCTTCTCCTCTTTCTCCGGGTCCGAGCTGTCTTTCGTGCGGCTCCCGGCGATGTACCCGTACAGTGCGTCATCTTTGTACGACAAGGCCGGCGGGTCCGGGTCTTGGATGGACGTCGGGTCGATGAGCCCCTCCGGGGCCTCCCCGCCGGCATCCACCGCTTCCTGAGCGGCCTTCAGCGCTTCTTCGGCCGCTTTCCGGTCGTCCTCCGCCTTCTGTTTCGCGGCGTTGTATTCGTCGATCGCCGCGAGGTCTGCGTTCAGTTTGTCCCGCAGGGCGGCGACGCCTTCGTCGTTCAGGACCCCGGCGGTCGCTTTGTAGTCGCCGGCGAGCAGCGCTTTCGCTTCGCCCTCCGGCATCTGGTCAAGGGAACTCTTCCAGGCGTCCGCCGACCGGTCCGTCTTCTTCACCTGAGAAGACAGTTTGTCGAGGCCGCCGAGGATGGACTTGACCGCGGACTTCTGCGCCCCGGCGTCGAACCCTTCGGCATCGGCCGGCAGGTCGTCCGCCAGCTTCGTCAGCTGTTTGCTGACGCCGGAGAGGTCGTCATAGTAGTCCTGACTTTTCGACAGGGCATCGGAGGCCTCGCGGATGTGCTGGAACGCGCCGATCCGCTGGCTCACGCCCCGGGCGAACCGGTACGGACCGCGGTACTTCATGTACCCGGTCACGGCCCGCTCCAGCACCGCCGGCCGGGCCAGGGAGGCTTCTGCGGGGAAGGACACCGAGAACTCCTTCGTCCCCGTATTGATGTAGTTGTCAAAGGTCCCGTCCCCTGTCGCTTCACCCGCGTCGATGGTCCCGGAAAAGACCGCAGCCAGTTCCGACTCATACGTCTCCTGCGACTTCGCCATGGCGAAGAGCCCGTACCGGTCCTTCAGCGCCTGGTCGTAGTCGTTCAGCGCCGCGTTGCCGGTCAGGTCCAGCGCGCCTGCCAGCCGGGAGCGGGCCGCGGCGGCCCGTCCGGCGTCGATGGCAAGGTAGGTGCCGCTGAAGAGCGGCATCAGGATGAGGATGAGGAACAGGGAGATGGACCCACGCACGCGCTGATGGTTCATCACAGGTACTCCTTGTCCATCTGGATATATCGCCCGAACCGCTGCTCGAGGAACTGTTTCAGCCCCGTGTCCTCCGCCAGGTCTTCCGCGAGGTCGACGTCCTCCGCGAATTCGGTCGGTTTCCGCAATGCCCGCTCCGACCGGACGGAAAACAGCCGTTTTCCCCGGAAGGAGCAGGATGCGTCTGCCACGATGCGGCTGCCGGTCGCGTTCTCCTTGAGGGCGGATGAGAACTTCAGTCCCGGCAGGACCTGCATCGCTGTCAGCTTTTTCTCCATGGTCCCGGCGCAGTCAGCGAGGACGTCTGCGTCCAGGCTGTGGGTGGACAGCTGCCAGTACAGCCGGTCCCCGCCCACCCGGCGCGTCGCCGCCTCGACCGCGTCTTCGGTCACATGGAACGCATAGACATGGAAAAAGAGCAGGAAGGTCAGGTACAGGAGTCCCACCACCGTCAGAAGGACGATGGGGAACACATACGAAAACTCGATGACCTGTACCGAGCCCCGGTCCCGCTCCGACGGGCTCTTCTCAGAGCTCCATGCCGCTGCGGATCTTCTCAAACATCTTCGTAACAATGTCGGTCATCTCACTTCGGAAGATCGCCACGAGGGCGATGACGACGATGATGATGAGCACCATCGCCACGATGTTGACTTCACCGGTGTTGTCGGCGGCCGCGGCCGCCATCGTTCTCACCGTGAATCGCCGCAGCTTTCCGGTAAAGGCGATCCACCAGTTCCATAGAAATACGAGCAGTTTCATAACACGTCTCCTTCTCCCCGTCGCGGGGGCTCAAAACAGGTTGCGGAATGCCGGCACGATGATCATGAGCAGAATGCCGACAAACATGAACATGGTAGGGAGTAACAGTTTCTGCTCCGCCAGCTCTCCCTGGGTCCGGGCGGAGTTCTTTCGGTCGGTCCAGGCGGCGGTGGCCATTTCCGCGAGGGTCCGCGGGAAGTCCGGGCCGCCTTTGACCAGGTTCTGTTTGTAGAGGGAGACAAACTTCTTCATCTCCCGCAGCGGGGCCCGGGTACTGAGCGTGTCCAGCGCCTCATCGATGGGCATGCCGTTCTTCACGCTCTCCGTCACCCGCTGCATCTCCCGGAACAGAAGGCCGTTCCCCGAGACCGCGACCCGCTCGAAGGCTTCCCCGGCGGTGATGCCTACGTTCACCATGAGGGACATCTCCGTCAGCATGGACGGGTACTGGGTCTCGAGTTCCGCGTGCCGCTTCCGGACCGTGCTGTCGAGCCAGTAGTCGAAGTACAGGCAGAGCCCGGTCAGAAGGAGCAGCTCGATGCTCCCGAGGAGCACATCGCCCGTGACCGCCAGCATCAGCAGCAGGAGCGGGACGAGGAGCAGCAGATAGGTGTACCCCGCGTCCATCGCCTGCCGCCGGATGCGGTCGGCCTCCCCGGGCGCGTACAGTTCGAGGAGTTTGCGGTAGCGGTCCCGGGAACTCCGGTCTTTTCTCTTCAGCAGCTTCCGCAGACGCCGGCCCGCGGGGAACAGCGGCTCGAGAAAAAACACCGGAAGGCCCGTGACGTCCGCCCGGTCGTTCCGGGCGCGGAACAGAAGGGTCGCGGAGCCGAGGGCACAAAGGGTCGCGAGGGCCATCAGCCCGACACGCAGCCAGTACGTCATGTTCCCGCTCCTTTCTGTTCAAACCCGGATGTCGACGATCTTCCGCCCCAGCCAGTACGAGCCCGCGAAGATGCCGAGGGCAATAGTGTTCACCAGCATGGAGGACGAGTCGTCCGTAATGATCCCGCCCCCGAGCACCCGCAGCGCCGCGAGGATGACGAGAGGCATGAGGACCATGATGTTCAGTTCGTTCTTCGGCCCTGTGAGCACGGTCTGGATCTCCTGTTCGATGGCGATCTTCTCGACGATCATGTTCCGGGTGTCCCCGACGATGTGCCGCAGGTTCCCGCCCGCCGTGCTGCAGATCTGGTAGATCTCCCCGAACGTCCGCACGCTCGAGCAGTCCGTCTCCTCCGCCATGTCCCGGAGCAGTTCCGGAATGGCCCGGCCGTTTTTGAGGCCTTCCGTGAGTCGCCCCGAGGCATACCTTATGGGCGCGCCCTTCTCGTAGAGCTCCCGCATGTCCTCGTCCGCCGTCAGGAACGACTCGTAGCCGTTACGGCCCACGGCAAGGGAGGTGGCGATGGAGTCCAGGTAGTCGCAGAACTGGTCGAGAAAGTCCCGCTTGCGCTTTTCCACCTTGTGGCGCACATACGCCCCGCGGAAGTACCAGCCGAACAGCAGGGCCAGCAGCACTTCCGGCACCGGGTGGCCGAAGAGCAGGAACCCCGTCACGAGGCCGCCCGCGAACCCGCCGAGGAACCCGACCGCCAGGTCCTGCACCCCGTAGGTCTTCCCGCAGTACGTCTCAAAAGAAAAAATACGGGTCGTCCGGGTCCGGTTCGCCGAGGGGGAGTTCTCCGTCGGCGTCGAGTTTTCGCGGGCGGACCGTGCGCGGATGTGGAGTCGTTTCATGGCCGTAGACCTCCTGCTTCCAGGTGTGGATGAGTTCGTTTCCGGTGGGGACCAGTTCCCCTTCTCTCTGTTCGTAGAGGCGATTCAAAATGATCTCCTCCCCCTCCAGCCCCACGACTTCGGTGATCTCGAGGACCACCCGTCGCCGGGTCGACAGCCGTCCGAGGTGGACGATGAGGTCGATGCTGGAGGCGATGTTCCGCCGGACCGCCGGGAGCGGCAGACCGGAGCTTCCGGTCATGACCATGGTCTCGAGCCTGCGGAGCATGTCCTCGCAGGAGTTGGCATGACCGGTGGACAGGGACCCGTCGTGACCGGTGTTCATGGCGCCGAGCATGTCGAGGGCCTCCTCGCCCCGGACTTCCCCGACGATGATGCGTTCCGGCCGCATGCGCAGGGAGGTCCGGATGAGCTCCCGGATGGTGATCTCCCCGCTGCCGGCGGTATTGGAATTGCGGGTCTCCAGCCGGATCAGGTTGTCGATGCCGGTCAGCTGCAGTTCCGCACTGTCTTCGATGGTGATGATGCGTTCGCTCTTCGGGATGTAGTCCGAAAGCGCGTTCAAAAAGGTCGTTTTGCCGGAGCTCGTGCCGCCGCTGATGAAGATGTTGTACTTCGCCTTCACCAGCCCTTCGAGGAATTCCGCTGCCTCCTCGCTTAACGTCCCGTACCCGACGAGGGTCTGCATGGTGATCCGCTCCTTCGGGAACCGCCGGATGGTGACCACCGGGGTCTCGATGGATGCCGGCGGCAGGACCACGTTGACCCGTTCTCCGCCGGGCAGCCGGGTGTCCACGATGGGGTTCGCCCGGTTCACTTCCCGGCCGGCGCCGGCAACGATCCGCTGGATGATATCCTCCAGTTCCTTCTCGCTCGAGAAGGTCCGGGGCGACCGCTCCACTTCACCGTTTCGTTCGATGAAGAGCACGTCCCAGGCGTTGATCATGATCTCCGACACCGTGTCGTCGTTCAGGTATTCTTCGAGGATGCCGAGCCCCCGGAAGTTGCCGTACAGCGTGTCGACGAACCGCGAGAGCTCCTCCGCGGAGAAGTCGTGGTCCGGGTTCTGCCGCAGCAGGATCTTCCGGATGAGGGTCCGGAGGGACTCGTCGTCCATCGCCGAAAGGCCCTCGGTCAGGTACAGTTCCCGCCGGACGCGGCGCAGGACTTCCTGCTCCTGAAAGGTCTGTTCCATGTCAGCCTCCCTGTTTCGTGAGCCGCCTGTAGAGCCGCTCCATGGCCGGGGCGACCGCCAGCTCCGCGATGAGGTCTTCGGGGTCCGGCACGCTCAGTTCGCCGATGCCGCCCAGTTTCACGAAGAGTTCGCTCTGCAGCACTTCGCTTTTGCCCCGCCGGAAGCGGTTGTATAACAGGCAGATCTTTTCGTAGAGTTCGATGGGGTCCTCGGTGCAGAGGGCCGGCAGCACGTCCGCCAGCTGGGCCGTTTTCCGGTTGGCGATCCACGACCCGTTGCTCACGACCACCGCGCAGTCCGCCGCCAGCAGCGGCAGGACGATTCGCTCCGTGGCATCGAAGCTCAGGTCCAGGACGATGATGCTGCACTTGTGGCTCTCTTTGATGAGGTCCACGATAGTGACGATCTCCTCGCCGGTCATGTCGAAGAGGACGGCCGGGTTCCGCGGCGGCGGAATGGTCATGAGTCCCTCCTCATCGGACTTCAGCGTCCGTTCCAGCACAGCGTCCGGCGCGTACCGGCGCCCGCGGATGGAGAGGAGCACGTCTTCGAGGGTGTAGAGCCCGTCCTCCGTTGAGGCGGGCTGGTCCGGGAACGTCTGGAGGTCCAGGAACAGCACATGCCGGTTGTGGCGCTGACAACACTCCACAAAACCCCTGGCCGCGGTGGACGTACCTGTTCCGCCCGCGGCGGACGTGAACAGCACGACCCGGCAGTCCGACTTCTTCCCGGGCTGGGCGCCCCCCGCGCTTTGCACTATGGCCTTGTCTTCGAAGCCCGGAAGCTCGGACGCCTCCTTGACGATGAGGTCGTGCCATTCCGCCACACTGCGGAAACGACAGAGGATGGGGATGGCCTCGAAGGGGTCCTCCCCGATCGACTCCGGCCGGTTCTGCCAGTCCTTCTCGGTCTGCTTCCGGTCCGCGAGGCGGGCGAAGTATGCGGTCTTCGGAAGACCCTCCGCGGGAAGGTCCGAGGGGGACAGCCTATCCGGCTCGAGGAGGACGACTCTGACCCGGAACCGGTCCACCGCCTTCAATGCTTTTGACAACGTCGGGAACAGGTAGACTTCGATCTCGTCCTTGTACTGCTCCTTCATCGCCGTGTGGAACCGTTCGAAGAATTCCTGGTTCCCGTCGGTGACCCCGACCCGGATGCTCATGTCCGCCACCCCGCTTTCTGCCGTTTCTCCCCACACTTTGGCACGGGAAAAAGTGCAACACAAGCATTATTTTGCGAGCGGTCGGTTTCGCCGGTCGAACGGTCGTAATGGCCTTCGCAATTGCGTAATTGCATATAATAAACATTCGTATCGGCCGTGAATAATAACGCTGTATAACAACTCCGGAAGACGCAAAAAAGCCCCCTCGGAGACTGTGGTTCACAGTACCCGAGAGGGCTTCGAATGTGTTATTCTCTTTTCTGTTCCGCGTTGGCGATGTACCGCTCCTGCTCCTTACTCCTCGTCGAGGGGGATGCGTACCCCGCGGGGCTTGTTCGCCCAGATGGACGCCCCGATGACGAACGCCGCCGCAGCCGCGCCGAGCACAGAGGACACAACGATCAGACCAATGGTCGCTTTCTTTACGGTTTTCATTATAGAAACCTCCTTCTGGAGAGATGATGTCCCAACGATTATAGCATAAAACGACAGGAGAACCGGGCTTTCAAAAAAAATAAAAAAAGTGCTTGCATTGTGTAAACTCGTCTGTTATACTATACAGCGTTCCGCAAGGAACACACCAGTCGGTGTCTATAGCGATGAGGGTCCACCCGTTCCCATCCCGAACACGGCAGTTAAGCTCATCAGTGCCGAAAATACTTGGGGGGCAGCCCCCTGGGAAAAAAACTTGAAACCGTTTTCAAACCAGTCGTTCGGACCTGTTTGTGAAATGTGACAAAAAAGTCTTTACATCGCCCGTTTTCTTTAGTAAATTCTGCTACAGATTCTTGACAAACATAATAATATAGCACACCATATTGCAAAAATCAAGATTTTACACGTAACTTTCTTGTAAAGGGCAACTTTTTGTATTATAATGATAACTGCTGAATAGGACTAATAATGCCGCTGGTACGCGGTTTAAGCTACTTGAAAACTAATGGAGGAAACTATGCCAGCAGATTTACATTGCCACACCCGCCTGTCGGACGGGTCCCTGGGCATTGAAGACCTCATCCTGCTCGCGAGCCGCAGTGGGATCGACACCATCGCCATCACTGACCACGACTGTCAGGCCGGCACGGTGCGCGGAAAGATCATCGGAAAACGCCACGGCGTCGAGGTCATTCCGGGTGTCGAACTCTCGTCCTACGACCCCGAACACAACATGAACATATCGATCCTCTGCTACCTTGCAGAGAACCCGAACCGTCTCGAAGGCCTCTGCCGGAAGAATTCCCTGGCGCGTCGGAAAGCTTCCCAGCTCATGGTCGTCAAAGCTTCTCAGCGCTACCCCATCTCTTCCGAGCTGGTCCTGAAATGCGCCTCCGGTTCGACCAACATTTACAAACAGCACATTATGCACGCCCTCATGGAATGCGGCTACACCACGGACTTCTATGGCGATTTACACGACGAACTCTTCGACCCGAAGAGCGAGAACAACATCCTTGTCCAGCCGAAGTATCCGGAGCCGAAAGAGGTCATCGATGCCATCCACGAAGCGGGCGGCGTCGCCATCGTTGCGCACCCCGGCCGTTCCGGCGTCCTCGAAGTCCTCGACGAACTCGTCGAGATGGGCCTCGATGGCATCGAAGTCTGGACCCCGGAGAACACCGAGGAACAGACCCAGGCGTTCCATGACTACGCCAAGAAGAACAACCTGCTCATGACCGGAGGTTCCGACTTCCACGGCCTTTACAGCAGAGCCGCCCACACCATCGCGTCCTACAGCACGCCCGACGAGAACCTCGCCGCGCTCAAGACCTTCCAGGCCAGACAGCGCAGAGCCCGCCGCAAGGCTGAGGCAGAAGCCGCCAAGGCAGCCGCCGGCGAAGAATAAGGAGAACCACGTACATGACCTATCAGGAAGACAGCGATATCAAGATCTTCGGCGGTTCCCATACCGACCACGACGAAGACTTCCTTCGTCAGATCGAAGCGCTGGACCATCACCGTCACAACGGAAACTTTGACAAAGCCCGCCAGATGGGCCGGAAGCTCTATGAACTCGTGAAGGAAGATTCCGAACACGAAAAGGACATCGACCCCGCGTTCAAAGAGGGCAAAATGCCGGTCAAAGCCGGTGTTCTCGCCATGTTTGCCACCGAGGCGGCCCTGAACATGTACCTGCCGTCCACCCAGCTTTCCGCCGTCGCCATCTCGGAGCTGCACCGTCTGCTCGCCAAGACCGCCTCGCCGGTCTACGACAAGATCATGGAGAGCCCCGCCTACTCCTTCTATTACCTCACCATCCGCAAGGGCGGAGACGACGTCGCGGAGGAGATCGGCAAGGCATTCGCGGAGCACTGCCGCCACGAGGGCGAGGAGAAGTACATCCACTACGGCAAGCGCATCTACGAAATCGTCACCGAGGAAGTCCAGAAGCAGATCAAACTCATGGACTTCGCCGACTGAGGCGACGTACCGACCAATTATAATTAGTATATAGTAAACATGTTTACTGAGAGCCAGCCGTCACACGGCTGGCTCTTTTCATTTTGCTCGGCATTTTGCACAGCGGGAAGTCGATTTTTTTGGGTGTTTCGCCGAGGGGTTTCTCATTGCGATTTGTCCCTGAAACTCTTATATTGGAATTGTAATGAAATCGATTGCAAAAATCTGTACGGCGGAGCGGACAGCGCGGCTGCCAGAAAGAGAGCGAACCATGTCTAACACTGAAAGAACCATTGACATCGTTACGGTCGGAGAAGTACTCATCGACCTCACCCAGACCGGCGTCGACGAGAGAGGCGTCCCGACCCTGGCCGCCAACCCCGGTGGCGCGCCCGCCAACGTGGCGGTGGCCGCGTCCCGTCTCGGGACGAAGACCGCCTTCGTCGGCTGTATCGGCGACGACGCCTTCGGCGGCCTGCTGCGGAGCACCCTCGAGAACGACAACGTCGACACCTCCGGCCTCGTCGTCCACGGGACCATCCCGACGACCCTGGCGGTCGTCACGGTGGACGACAGCGGCGAGCGCAGCTTCTCCTTCTACCGCCGGCCAGGCGCGGACATCTGCCTCGAACGGTCCGCCATTCCGGAAGAGCTCATCGCGAATGCTCCCATCCTGCACTTCGGCAGCGTCAGTCTGACCGACGACCCGTCCCGGACCGCCACCCTCGAAGCGGCGAAGGACGCGAAGGACGCCGGCGCCATCATCACCTACGACCCGAACTACCGGCCGGCCCTGTGGCTGTCCGAAGAGGACGCGGTGCGCTGGATGCGCGAGCCCCTCGGCATGGTCGACGTGCTGAAGATCTCCGACGAGGAGACCACCCTGCTCTCCGGCTTCGAAGCTCCGGAGGCGGCGGCGGAAGCGCTGACCGCAAAGGGCATCCGGCTGGTGCTCGTCACCCTCGGCCCGGACGGCGTCTACTATCGCTACGCACCGAAGGACGGCGGTGAAGTCCTCACCGGCACCGTCCCCGGCTTCCAGGTCCAGGTCGCCGACACCAACGGCGCGGGCGACACCTTCTTCGGCGCCTTCCTTTCGAAGCTCTGCAAGCGGGAGAACGGCCTTGCCGGCTTCACCGCCGACGAGCTCGAAGCGGACCTGACCTTCGCGAACCGGGCCGCGTCCCTGACCACCAGCAAGCCCGGCGCCATCCCGGCCATGCCGACGCTCGAAGAAGTCGAGGCGGCGCTGTAAAGAATGCGGCAGAGCAACCCTGCAAAGCGCAACCGCAAGAGCAAGAACACGAGAGAGTGAGAAAGAGAACTTTATGAGCAAGAAAAACGACCTCATCTTCCAGGAGCGCCTGGCCGCTGCGGAAGAAGAACTGAAAGCGCTCTACATGGAGCTGTACCAT
The DNA here is from genome assembly GCA_900317085.1 of uncultured Eubacteriales bacterium. Classification (GTDB taxonomy): domain Bacteria; phylum Bacillota; class Clostridia; order Oscillospirales; family Acutalibacteraceae; genus RUG420. The sequence goes on from ONFJ01000011.1 coordinate 41,385, forward strand.
GACGAGGAAGCGTACGACTACTTCCTCACCATGCTGAAGGACAACTTCGACCACCGCAAGCCCGCGCTGAAAAAACTCGACGAACAGCGCCTGAAGGAACCGGACTGGTACAAGCGCCGGGACCTTCTCGGCATGCTGATGTACGTCCAGGCCTTCGGCCGCACGGGCCCCGAGTGGAACGGCACCCTGAAGGGCGTCCAGGACCACCTCGACTACCTCAGGGAGACGGGCATCAACTACCTGCACCTCATGCCCATCCTCGAGAGCCCGGAAGGCAGGAGCGACGGCGGCTATGCGGTCTCGGACTTCTGCAACGTGGACCCGACGGCATGTCCCTCTGCCTCGACTTCGTCATGAACCACACGAGCGAGGACCACGCCTGGGCGAAGGCCGCCCGCGCCGGAGACCCCCTCGCCCAGTCCCGGTATTTCTTCTACGACAACTGGGACATCCCGAACGAATATGAAAAGACGGTCCCCGAAGTCTTCCCCCAGACGGCACCCGGCAACTTCTCCTGGTGCGAGGAGGCGGGCAAGGTGGTCATGACCACCTTCTATCCCTACCAGTGGGACCTCAACTACAAGAACCCGATCGTCCTGAACGACATGACGGACAACATGCTCTTCCTCTGCAACCGGGGCGTGGACGTCATCCGTCTCGACGCGGTCCCCTACATCTGGAAAGAGCTGGGCACCCGCTCCCGGAACCTGCCGGAAGTCCACATACTGGTGCGCCTCATGCACCTCGCGGCGGACATCGTCTGCCCCGGCACCCTGCTCCTCGGCGAAGTCGTCATGGAGCCCTCCAAGGTGGTCCCCTACTTCGGCACCGTGGAGAAACCGGAATGCCAGATGCTCTACAACGTGACCACCATGGCCAGCACCTGGCACACGGTCGCCACCCGGGACGTCCGGCTCCTCCGCCACCAGCTGGAGACGGTCTTCGAACTCCCGAACCAGTACACCTTCTTAAACTACCTCCGGTGCCACGATGACATCGGCTGGGGCCTCGACTTCGACTTCCTCGGGAAGTTCGGCATGACCGAAGTGTCTCACAAGAAGTACCTCAACGACTACTTCCGGGGCATCTGGCCCGGGAGCAACGCAAGAGGCGAGCTCTACAACGACGACCCCAAACTGGGCGATGCACGCCTCTGTGGCACCACCGCTTCCCTCCTCGGCCTCGAGCCGGCCCTGGAAAGCGGCGAAGAAGAGTGGGTCTCCCACGTGGTGGGCGCCATCGAGTCCCTCCACGCCTTCCTGCTGACCCAGAGCGGCATCCCGGTGCTGTACTCGGGCGATGAACTGGCTCAGACCAACGACTGGTCCTACCATGATGACCCCCTGAAGGCGGACGACTCCCGCTATCTTCACCGGGGCAATTTCGACTGGGGGAAAGCCGTAAATCGCCACGATACCACCACCCCGGAGGGGCAGGTCTACGAGCGGCTGCGGACCCTCGAGCGCATTCGGGCGGACCACGAGGTCTTCGACGCCGACGCCGACGTCTGGACGCTGGAGCCGAACAACGACCACATCCTTGGGGTCGGACGGTTCCACGGCAAAGAGAAGCTCCTCGCGCTCTTCAACTTCGACCAGGACCCCCAGACCGCGTACCTGCCGAAGGGCGAGGTGTACAAGGACCTCCTCACCGGTGACGAAGTGACAGCCGACGTACTGACTCTGCGCGGCTGCGGTTTCCGGTGGCTCCTGAAAACGTATTAAAGAATCCTTTTTAGAGGAGAATGAATATGACACTACGAGAGATCGCGGAACTGGCCGGTGTCTCCCCGTCAGCGGTCAGCCGTTACCTGAACGGAGGCTCCCTCAGCGCCGCGAAGTATGAAGCGATCGACAAGGTCATCAAGGAGACGGGCTACGTCCCGAACCAGGTGGCCCACGACCTGCGGACCGGTCGGGTGCGGCAGGTCGGCATCCTCGTGCCGAAGATCCACTCGAAGTCCGTCTCCCAGGTGGTGGAAGGCGCCCACGAAGTGCTTGCAGAGGCCGGTTACATGACGGTCCTCGGCAGCCTCGAACACGCGCCGGACTCCGTCGGGCGGTACCTCGACTGGATGCAGGCGTACCATATGGCCGGCGCCATCGTCATGGCGGCGAACGACGCGGACGTGCGCAACGGGACCTACAAAAACTGCGACATCCCCCTCGTCGTCACCGGTCAGCACTTCAAGGACTGCAACTGTGTCTACCACGACGACTTCAACGCGGCGAAGGACCTCACGAAGCTGCTCCTGAAGAAGGGGCGCACCCGCATCGGCTGTGTCTCGGCGCCGAAGACGGACCCGGCGGTCGGCGTGGGCCGCATCGAGGGCGTCAAGGCGGCGCTCTGGGAAGCGGGCTTCACCCCGGCCCCGCCCACCGTCATCTCGGACTTCCACATGGAGAGCGGCTATGAGGCGATGCAGCAGCTCCTCGCGGACCACCCGGACCTCGACGGCATCTTCTGCGCGACGGACTCCATGGGCCAGGGCGCGATGATGGCGCTGAAGGAATCCGGACGGCGCATCCCGGAGGACGTCTCGGTCGTCGCCTTCGGCAACGACTGGGCGAACCAGGTGTCGTCCCCGCAGCTGACCACCGCGGAGCTGTACCAGACCCAGTGCGGCAGAGACGCCGCGTCCATCCTTCTTGATATCCTCGAGAAGGGGTCCGAACCGTCCTACACGAGACAGATCATGCTCGGCTACCGCATTATGGAACGGGGTTCTGTTTGAAAACGAATTCACTGGAGTTTCGTCCATAAATCGCCATAGAAAGCACGCGAGAGCGCACTTTTCAATGGGCGATTTAGCCAAATTACGGG